>CAUSFG010000075.1:0-2781 GCA_963530815.1 uncultured Candidatus Saccharibacteria bacterium | reverse complement strand
CCGTTTGAGAAGAAAGGAGGCGTCAGGTAATGGCTAAGAAATCAATGGTCGCTCGTGATAAGAAGCGTATGAAGATGATTGCCAAGTTTGCAGCCAAGCGTGCTGAGTTGAAAGAACTTGGCGACCTCGATGGTTTGCAGAAGTTGCCTCGCAATTCTAGTCCAACCAGGCACAAGAACCGTGATAGCATCTCTGGTCGCCCACGCGGCTACATGCGTCAGTTCGGCTTGAGCCGTATCAATTTCCGCGAAAAAGCAGCCAAGGGTGAAATCCCAGGCATAACAAAGAGTAGTTGGTAAGAAGGAAAGGAGATTAGAATATGTCTATGCAAACTACAGACCCAATCGCCGACCTTCTGACTCGCATCCGCAATGCGAAATTGGTTGGCAAAACGGAAGTTCGTGTTCCGTCCAGCAAGATGAAGAAAGTCATCGCTGAGCAATTAGTCAAAAACGGTTACTTGGCAGATGTCAAACTGGAAGATGCTAAACCTCGTGGCGTGTTGGTAGTTACTATCAATGAAAAAGGAACTAACAGCACTATCAACGAAATTACCCGCATCTCAAAACCTGGTCGTCGCGTTTACGTCGGCGCTAGCGAGATTCCAAAGGTAAAGAGTGGTCGCGGTTTGGTACTTATCTCAACATCAAAAGGCGTCATGACTGGCGCTGAAGCAGCCAAGGCTAAGCTTGGTGGCGAGTTGTTGTTGAAGGTTTACTAAGCCTCACACAAATCAAATAAACGTCCTCATTGCAGGGCGTTTATTTTTTATATCCATCTACACAGAGATAGTATAATAGTGATATGATCGACCTTAAGAATGTGTCTTATGAAACTAATAGTCGAGAATTGTTTAGTGATGTAAACTTTGTTATCAATACTGGAGACAAAATTGGACTAGTTGGTTCAAATGGTGCCGGAAAAACTACTTTATTAAAAATAATAAACGGAGATATCCAGCCTACATCAGGTGATATTATTTCGAGTGGTGAAGAGATAGGTATTTTACCACAGAACCTGAATAAATGGCTCGATAAGACAGTTTATGATTTTATAGAAGAGGTGACTGGTGTTAAGTCGGCTAGAGAAGAATTTGATTATCAGTGTGAGAGATTAACCCAAGAGGCTAGTGAAAAGACGCTATTAGCTTATGGCGAAGCTCTGGAGAGGTATGAAAAATTCGAAGTAGCAAGTTTTGACACGACGATTAAAAAGGCTTTATCGCGAGCGGATCTGGGTGATATTGACCCGGATAGACGTCTGAATACATTTTCTGGGGGACAACGCACACGGATAGCTTTGGCGGCAATTTTTGCGTCTCGTTATGATCTAATTTTGCTTGATGAGCCAACTAATAACCTTGATGACAGCGGAGTAGTTTTGCTTGGGGATTTTATTGACAATTCGCCAGCTTCATTTTTGATCGTGTCCCATGATCGGCATTTCTTGCGTAACACCGCGGAACGGATCATAGAATTGACTGGCGGCAAGGGTGTGAATAAGTATAATCTTGGTTACGATGAATATGTTGAAGCAAGACGTGAAGCTCGTCAAGCAATGGCCGACCGCTATGAGCAATATGAAAAGGAGAAAAAGCGACTATACCGCGTTGCGCGGGATGCGAGAATTCGTGCGAATTCGGCCAAAGCTAGCCACAAAAAATCGGATAGCGATAAGTTAAATGATAATTTTCGCAAAGAGCGCGCATCTTCAAATATTGCAGGGGCGGCTGGAGGTGTGGAGTCTCGCCTGCGACAATTGGATGAACCTGAAAGAGCGGAGGATGAAATTGCTATTAAGTTTGCTTTCGATGAAGTATCGTCTAAGAAACATAGCCTCATTTCTGTGCAATCGCTAAGTATTTCACATGATGGAGAGAAGATGATAGGGCCCGTTACTTTTAATGTACGTCCTGGTAATAAAATATTGATCCAAGGGGAGAATGGTGCAGGAAAATCTTCGCTCCTCAATTTTATTATGGGAAATAATACACCCGAGTATCATCGCGGAGAAATAAAAAAAGGCGAAAATACAAAAATAATATACATGAATCAGTCGCAATCATTGCCGCTTAAAGACAACTCGCCTTTGGATAATTTGCGGTATTTATCGCCAAAGATTGAATTACACGACGCGATCAATATATTAATTCGTTTTGGTCTGGATAAACGAACAATCTCTTCGACAAAAGCAATAGACCTCAGCGGTGGCGAACGAGCTAAAGTTTTGCTTGCTGCTATGTCAACGAACTCTCCTGATCTTATCATCCTGGATGAGCCGACGAATAACCTTGATATTCCTACGATTGAAGCTTTGGAACTGGCGCTAGGTCAGTATAGAGGAGGCGTTGTGATAGCGTCTCATGATCAAGACTTTATCGAAAATATAGGGATAACGGAGAAAATTAAAATATAAAAAAGACTTGACGGAATAGCTTTTACTATTATTAGATAAAATTAATATTAAGATGATTCAGCATTTGAATGCTTAGGAGAAGCAGGAAGTGATAAAAGGACTACAATAATATCTCCAATTGAAAATGTTATAGTATCTTGTAATAAAATTCAGTCATCAGGCAATTACAAAGGCGGCGAAGATTCGCCAAAATATGCTTTGTTTGGATGTGATGATACCAATTCTACTGCTTTTTGTATATTATAATTTAACTAAGGGGTGATTTTATGATAGTTAAAGAATATGGAAAATCTAATAAAGATATTATTATGTTATTACATGGTGGTGGATTATCATGGTGGAATTATGAAGAAGTGTCAGAAATAT
>CAUSFG010000074.1:0-2850 GCA_963530815.1 uncultured Candidatus Saccharibacteria bacterium | reverse complement strand
CCATTCAGCTGCATACTCGCGCCGTTTTGCGCCGTATAAATCATATCAGCACAACGATATGTTCCCACGCGGACCGTAGCAATTTGATTCCTTGCCACCACTTTAATAACAGAATCTTCGTCCAGTTCATCCAAAGTATTTGTAGTGTCTTTATCTTCTGAGAAATTTTCCGCCTTAGTTTCGGTCTTAGCTATCGTAGCGGAAGCCGCTTGCGCCTCATTATTGCCATCAGCCCTAACCAAGTAGCTACTGTCTGGGTTCTGGAAAGTAACCTTAGCAACCAGCGCCTCCAGCTGGTCAATGTATGGCTGTGTGTACGAATTCTTGCTCAATGCAAAAATCGTCATCCAATACGGCCTGCCGTTCTGAATTGTCAAATAAGTTATTTTTTCACCAGTCTTCTGCCACTTGCCGTCAATAGTGCTTCCGTAATCGACGACCATTTTCTTAAACTTTCGTCCAGAAATCGTCGCGTCGCTGGTGTGATATTTTAAGTTCGGATTATCCTTTTTCTGCTTGTTAATATCACCTTGAAGCATTAAATCTAGATCTGAATATTTCTTCGTGTCCTTGTATTCCTCGGGCATCGTTGATCGATCAAAATAAGCTTTTTTGCGCGAAGTTACGATTGAGAAGTCTGGCATAATCTTCCTAAATGAAAACTTCTCTTCTTCCTCCTTCGGCTTTTCTGAACCTTTTCTGAAATTCAATCGCAAAATCGCATAAGCACGGCTTTCTTTCAATTCATCATCGGCATATGTAGTGGCGCTGTATTGTTTTTCATTAGAATCACTATTTAAGACGTGACCTTCGCCAGTAAAAATACTCTTGTCGTATCGAATTGAATAGCCATATTTGGAAACGACTTTTTGCAAGCTCTTAGCATCTTCTTCGGCAAAAATCTTCTGGATCTTCTTTTTTGCGGTTTTACTGACCCCAGAAGAGCGGTTATTATTAACGACAATCAGCCCAACTATAACGGAGATCAAGAAAACTACACCCAGAACGATGGCTACAATTTTTAATTTCTTCATTGACTTCTGATTCATACTGCTCCAATCCTAACGGTAATTTACAAATTGCAAAGGTGTGTCATAATCACTTTCTCGCAATAAACTAATAACTTTCTGCAGTTCATCCTTCGACGCAGAAGTAACACGAACGAGGTCGCCCTGAATTTGCGGCTTAGCTTTCGGCGCATTAGCACGAATATCAGCGGCAATTTGCTTCGCCGTCGGCTGGTCAAGACCTTGCTTGAACGGAATCTCCCAAGTCGTCTTCAAGTTCGAAACAACTTTTTCTTTTGATAAATCCAGAACTTTGCTCGACTGACCGCGCCCCGCCAATTTCTTACGTATAATGTCCAATACAGCATCAACTTGCCAATCATTGTCGCCGGTAATTTTCAGACCCTTTTTATCATCCAGCCAATCAATTGCCGCGCTCGTCCCCTTAAAATCATAACGCCCTTGAATTTCTTTTTCGGCCTGCATGAAAACATTATTCATCTCAGCCTTGTCAATTTCTGACACAATATCAAACGAAAAACTCGCCATATTCCCTCCTAATTTTTTCTATTATACCAAAAAATCGCCCTGTTTAGAGCGATTTTCTGATTTTGCTTTCGGGCAATAATTAGCCGCGAGCAAAGTGCGCAAAGGCGCGGTTAGCTTCAGCCATCTTGTGGGTGTCTTCCTTCTTCTTGAAGGCAGCACCAGCTTCATTGTAAGCGTCAACAATTTCCAATGCCAAACGCTGCGAATATGACATTCCGTTGCGAGCGCGGGCTGCTTGGACTAACCAACTAAACGCATAGTGCAATTGTCGATGTCCCTGAACTGGGAATGGAATCTGGTAGTTAGCACCACCAACGCGGCGAGATTTAACTTCAAAGCTTGGGCTAACGTTCTTCAATGCTTTTTCAAACACGGCCAATGGATCTTCAGAATCCAATTTCTTAGCGGCAGTTTCTAGGGCTGTGTAAACAGCGCGCTCAGCCGCCAATTTCTTACCGTCTAGCATTGACTTGTTGATCAAACGCTGAACTAGTACGCTTTGGTATCGGCGATCAGGCTTAAGTTCACGCTGCAATTTCTTGGTAACTTTACGAGGCATGATTATTTATCCCCTTTCTTTGTACCGTACTTAGAGCGACCCTTCTTACGGTTGTTGACACCTTGAAGGTCAAGCGCACCGCGTACGATGTGATAACGCACACCCGGAAGGTCAGGCACACGACCACCGCGGATCAAGACCACAGCGTGCTCCTGTAAGTTGTGACCTTCACCACCGATGTACGCCCAAACTTCATAGCCGTTATTCAACTTAACACGAGCAACTTTACGCAAAGCTGAGTTTGGTTTCTTTGGCGTCTTAGTCGTCACACGTACACAAACACCACGCTTGAGAGGTGCATTCTGGTCGTAATAACGTGTTTTTAGGGCGTTATGAATACGACCTAGTGCTGGCGACTTGGACTTTTTCTTAGCCGTTTGGCGCGGTTTGCGCACCAATTGGTTGATTGTTGGCATCCAATTTCTCCTTGATTGATTTACTAATTATGGCAATTTGCCTTACGGTTTGGATTCAGCAACTCCTCTCCGTGTCTATACCTTTTCCGCCGAGATTGCGATCTGCACACATTCAAACCACCGCGCACTCCGAAAAGAGGAAACTCTGAGAAGAATTATAACACACTTGACGGCAAATATCTACCCAGAATATAAAATAATAGGTATCACTAAAATCAATAGAAAACCGCCCCGGAATTGAGGCGGTTTCTGTAGTTACAAAGCCTACTTATTAAGCAGCAACTTCCTCCTCGACGAATTCGTCTTCGCTCGGTGCTTC
>CAUSFG010000073.1:0-2918 GCA_963530815.1 uncultured Candidatus Saccharibacteria bacterium | reverse complement strand
GTATGCCACCAGTTATTCAATCTTTCGCTGATTTTCCGCGTGGTTTAGTTTTGGTTACTGGTCCAACTGGTTCGGGAAAATCCACAACTCTTGCTGCCTTGATTGATAAAATTAACAGCGAAAAAGCACAACATATCATTACTATTGAGGATCCAATTGAGTTTACTCATAAGTCAAAGCGCTCAGCGATAGTTCAGCGAGAGGTTCATTATGATACCTACTCATTTTCTGCAGCTCTTCGAAGCTCGCTTCGTCAAGACCCAGATGTCGTTTTGATCGGTGAGATGCGTGATCTCGAAACTATTTCTGCAGCGATTACAATTGCTGAAACTGGACACTTGGTGTTTGCGACACTTCACACCAACTCCGCAGCACAGTCGATTGACCGTATGATTGACGTGTTCCCGCCACACCAGCAGCCACAGATTCGCGCTCAGCTAAGTAATATTTTGATGGCAATTTGTTCGCAGCGACTAGTCCCGGCTATTGGTGGTGGACGAGTCGTGGCGGCAGAGGTTTTGATTGCCAATCCAGCGGTGCGTAACATTATCCGCGAAGGTAAATCTCATCAATTGGATGCTGTGATTCAGACTGGCGCTGATCAGGGAATGCAGACAATGGATCGAACTTTGGTCAATTTGGTGCAGAACGGTACAATTACGTATGATAATGCTCGTGAATTTGCTGTTGATTTAACGGAATTTGAGAGGTTGATGAGGGGGTAGTAAATGAAAAAGTACGATTACGAAGCCAGAGATAGCGCAAGTAATAAAATCGTTAAATCAGTTGTTCAGGCTGATAGCGAAAACGCTGCCGCAAAGCTTTTGACGGCGCAGGGCTTTGTGCCGTTAAAAATTGAATTACAAGACGATAAAACGAATTTCTTTGCGAGGTTTTCTGGTAGAATCACCACTAAGGATAGGGTTGTGTTTACTCGTCAGTTAGCGACTCTTATTGGGGCAGGACTGCCTTTGGCACAAAGTCTTCGAACGGTTCAAGAGCAGACGACGAATAAGCGCATGCAGGAAATAGTTCAGGAAATTATCTCTGATGTTGAAGGCGGTAAATCCTTGTCTGATTCGTTCGCAAAGCATCCAGAAGCTTTTAATAAAGTTTATGTAGCTTTGATCTCGGCCGGCGAGACGTCAGGTACGATGGATGATTCGCTTAAGAGGTTAGCTGCTCAGCAGGAAAAAGAGGCTGCTATGATGAGTAAGATTAGGGGTGCTATGATGTATCCGTCAATTGTCTTGGTAGTGATTATCTTAGTTATCGGATTTATGTTGTTCACGGTTGTTCCGCAAGTTGAGGGTCTGTATCGTGACTTAAATAAGGGGTTGCCATTTGTAACTCTTATGATGATTAAAACGGCGAACTTTTTTAGTAGTCTTTGGTGGCTTGTTATATTGGCAATGATTATTGGTGGATATTTCCTAGTGCAATATTTGAAAACCGAGCCAGGAATTAAAGCTAAAGACACCTTTAAGCTTAATGTTCCGCTATTTAAAGGAATGTTTAGGAAAATGTACATGGCACGATTTGCCAGGACCGGTCAAGTTCTTCTGAGTACTGG
This sequence comes from uncultured Candidatus Saccharibacteria bacterium, assembly GCA_963530815.1. Taxonomy (GTDB): domain Bacteria; phylum Patescibacteriota; class Saccharimonadia; order Saccharimonadales; family Saccharimonadaceae; genus Nanosynbacter. Next base: position 1,345 of record CAUSFG010000073.1, on the reverse strand, counting down.
CGTGCCGATGCTTGATATGCTTCGTATTACCTCTGACGCTGTTAATAACGTGATTATTAGTGAAAGCATACTTCGTGCATCAGACAAGGTGAAGGGTGGTAAGGCGCTCTCAGCTTCTTTATCTAATGAAGATTATTTTCTAGCAATGGTGCCGCAGATGATTAAAATTGGTGAGCAATCAGGTAAAATTGATGAGATGATGGGCAAGACCGCTCAAGTTTATGAAGATGAGCTTGACGAGGAGATTCGCGCCTTGTCGACGGCGATAGAGCCAGTTTTGATGGTCTTTTTGGCTATAGTTGCCGGTACGATGGTCGCGGCTATCTTGCTTCCAATCTATAGCTTGGTTGGCAACATCAATATTCGCTAGACTGACTTGTATTTTTAGTGTATTATAAACGTAAGCATTTTTGCGTAAATATAGGTAAACCATAGAAAGGTGGGAAATCTAATGACAAAAAAAGATAATAAAAAAGGATTTACAATCATCGAGGTTGTGTTGGTCTTGGCTATTGCTGGACTTATCTTTGCGATGGTGTTTATCGCATTGCCAGCTTTGCAGCGTAGCCAGCGCGACCAGTCAAGGAAGAACGACGCTTCGGTAGTTGCCTCAGCTATTAACAATTGGAATTCAGCCAATCGTAACGGTGGTACGTTTAGTGAAGACTCTCTACGCAAGTATGTAGAAAAGCTTGATCAATATGATAAAAATTCAGAGCTGAAGGTTGCTACACCTGGTGCTTCAATGTCAGTAGCTAGTAACGAAATCAAGGTTATGCGAGGTAAGAAATGCCCTGCCAGCACGCCAGCTCCATCTGCTGACGATCCAGCAAACATAACTTTGCAAAACGGATCTTCACGTAATGCAGCAGTCGTAGTTCTGCTGGAGAACAATGGTTCTCAAAAGCAATTGTATTGCCAGGATGTATAATCCATAGATAAATTACGAATCAGCCTCGGTATGGGGCTGATTTTTTTATGGTTTTTTGTTACCATAAGAAGTATGATTAAGTTTGTATTAGTGGGATTTTTAGGGGCTATTTTAGGTAGTTTTGCTGGAGCGCAAATTTGGCGCTTGCGGGCTCGTCAATTGATGGAAGATAAAAAAGCCGGAGAAAAAGTTGACCAAAAGGAATTAAAGAAATTATCTCCATTGATAAAAAAAATTTCCAAAGATAGATCTCGCTGTTTATCTTGTGGACATGAGCTTAAGTGGTGCGATTTGATTCCTGTGGTAAGTTGGGTTGCTGGATTGGGACGGTGCAGATATTGCAAAACATTTATCGGTTGGACGGAAATCTTGTTGGAGTTGGTGATGGCTGGATTGTTCGTAGCGTCTATGGCT
>CAUSFG010000072.1:0-3007 GCA_963530815.1 uncultured Candidatus Saccharibacteria bacterium | reverse complement strand
TTTCAGACGGCCTTTTTATATTTTCTTTCGATTCCGATTAAGAAATCATCATCCCGCGCGACTGGGATTGCGCCAACTGCCTTTGTTGCGTTTCATATTCAATCTGTTGTTCCGTTTGCTTACTTTGAGCCACGCTGTCGGCAACAGGCGTCTGAGCCGCTGTTTTGGGATCGACGATGGCGACATCCAACTCTTCCGTATCATGGATGGCGTGCAGCTTGCCGTCCATTCTGCCGATACCGTCCACATCGGTCATTTTTGCTTTCTGCATAGCAGTGGTAAGGTAGGCGGCGGTATTGTCGAATTCCGTTTCGGACTGGCAGATACCTTCCCTTTGGTTGCATTCGGCCAGCAGGGTTCTGGCTTTTTCGTGCAGGGGTTGCAGGTCGGAAGAGAAAGACAGTTGTGTGTGTCGATACGGCTCATCCCTTTCGTTCCAAGACATCATGTTCGGGTCTTTGTCGATGATTTCGCGGGTTTTGCGATAAATTTCCCGAGTATCTTTCAGGTATTCGTTGGTCTTATGGATTCCGCTTCGGATGAATTTGACGTCCTCGCGGTAGTCTTCAATCATTGTCCGGTTGCGCTGTGCCAATTCCAAGGCAGGTTGATAATTGCGCTCCGAAAGGATGGAATCGCTGCCGGTAAAGTTGCTGATGGAATGCGCCCCCAGATTGACAAGTGCCGAAGCGGCAGTATTCACGGGAGGCATATTGATACTATTGTTGTAGCCCTGCGTCCACAATGAAGTCAGTTCCGATTGCTTGGCAAGAATAATTACCTTGCCGTAATGCGGGGCGGCGGCGGATACGGCATCCGATGCCCGCGCATAGTTGACCACCCTGTTGCCGCCTTCGGGGATGTCTTTGAGTGCGGCCGCGCCGTAGGCATTGAAGGTTACGCCTTCGTGATTGAAGCGGTAGGATTGGATTTGCGCGAGTGCGCCACCAAGGGAATGACCGACTTGGGTAATGTGGGGACGAGCTAGATCAGTATTCTTATTATGGAATTTATCAGCTTCTTTTAGTGCCATCCTCGTCAATTTTGCCGCGTCTTCCTCCTGAATATTGACACGGTCGAGTACCATTTTGAGATCGACTTTGGCATCGATCATCGACTCCGTCCCCCTGTGGGCGACGATGATTTCGTTGGTACGGACATCCTGATAGACTGCACCCTGATAATCCGTTTTGGGGTTGTTGTGGACAGCTAATACTTTATAGCGGTTTCCACCGATAAGGATACTGTCCTCTCCTTGGGTAACAACACGGTCTTCATAAGCATCTGCTGCGAGGTCGGCATATTGCTGTTTGCTTAGCTGGGTCATCATTTAACCTCCTCTAAGGTAACGGTGATAGAAAATAAATTATTTCTCAATTCAGGGGAGTAATCTGTTATGGCATCTCTTCCAAAATCTATATCAGGAGAATCTTTGCTCCCATATGGCAAACCGTCTTCATTCTTATAATACGGATACCCTCGTTTTTGATAATACCTGGTAAGTGTCTTTTTCTCTATCACGCCATTATCAATATCGTAACCGAAGTTAAAAAAAGTTTCTTCCGGTTTACCTGTCGCCTGAAACGCCAGACCGAAACCATAAGTCTGCCAACGGCAAACCCCTTCCCCAAAATAGTCTTCATCCAGTACGGCATCAAGATAGAAAATGCTTTCATATTCATCCTGTCCGATTTGATCGATTTTACTGCTGACTTTTTTTTCAGGATTTGCACGAGCTCCAGCAAGACGACTGATCACATACGAGCAATTCGGAGCTATATACCCGATGTTTAAATCGCTGACCAATTTCATCGGTCCGGGCGCATCGTTAATCTTAATCTTGACGCGGTAGGCTTGTTTCGGTTCGGGGTTCAGTTTGAAACGGGCTTCGGTTTGTTGTTGGATACTCATCTTGTTACTCTCCGAGCAGGCACTGAGGCTTGCGGTTGACAAAAAGGCTGCACTCAGCAGCAGGATAAAAGGTTTCATAAAGTGATCCTTGGCTTCACGAACATATAATCAGGTCGTCTGAAAAAATATATGGAATTATCTATTCGATACTGGCTTTTTTGTATTCCTCATTTTTTGTATAATTAAAGGATTTTTAATATTTTTATAAATGGAGTTAAGGTGGGATTTATACTGTTTATTATGGCTGCGGGCGCATTAGCTGTTTCCCTGATCGCATTGATATGGTTGATTTTTCTTGCATCAAAAAAAGAAATTAACAAAAATATAATAGGATATGGATTTTTGTTATCAATAGTTTCGCATTTGGTTATTTTTCTCAGTTTTGCAGCAATGGGACGATACTGGGTATTCACTCCAATATTATCACACATGAAATATTTGGTTTTTATGCCTTTTTTATTGTCCATACTTATGATGAGTTTCAAAGATGAACTATCGGCTGCATCCAATAAAATTACTTTTTTGAAAATGAAAAATATCCGAAATATTTATAAAATTATCCTAGTAAGTATAATATTTTCTGTCATTATAAGCTGTATCGTGTTGCAATTTTATAAAGACCTATTGGGGTATTTAGGCGCAAAGGTGCATTATTAAATTTTTAAATCAGCATATTAAGGCATAACCCTCCCCTTTTTTTAATTTCCAAAAAAACATCGATTCAATTATTACTTTTTATGTTATCAACACAATAGCAACAATTCGTCTGAAAACCAAACTCCTGATTTTCAGACGGCCTTTCTCCAATTACTATTGTCATTTTTTCAGCGAAGCCTCTGCCACATGCTTCCTCAGCCGCTTGGTAAACGTCCCGTCTTGGTAGTAACGGATTTTTCCCACCTTCGCCGGATGTGCCATGCCTTCGTAAAGGATGATTTCGCTGTCCTGACTCATTCCTTTCAATTCCTGCGGCAGCATCAGCGCGCGCCTCTCTTCGCTTTCGGATACGCTGCGTTCGCGTCCGCGGCTGACGTTCCTCCTTTTCACCGTGGTATAGCCCAGCATCTCGGAGTATTCGTTCGCATCCTGCTGCTCC
>CAUSFG010000071.1:0-3128 GCA_963530815.1 uncultured Candidatus Saccharibacteria bacterium | reverse complement strand
ACATAAAGCCAAAGCGGCTGAGTATTTATATTGATAAATTTTGCGCAATACACGCATAAATTATAAATCCGAGCCAATGCAGATAATTGCCAATAGATAGTATAAAGACACACCAAGCCGACAAATAGGGCGGTTTATAAAACAATAAATGACAAGTAGGTTGATTTGGTAAAAATGAGATAAATTTATCGCGAAGAAAGACGATGGAATAGTCGTGTTTTAGATATAGTTTTAATGTCGCACAATGTACCTTTTACGCAATAATAAATACCACACAAAGATGAATATGCATATGTCTATATATATTCGCTAACACCTTATAAAACGAATTTTTTCTGATAATTCGGCTAGGGGATTCTCCATTCTACACAACTTCATAAAACACACCGTCTTTTATGAAAAATTGCACCAACAAAATACGGAACTTAAAAAATATTTTTTTAATTCCAGCACTATACATGCCGGAGTGCTGCATTGATATTTTTACATCAATATAAACTCTGAGTATGCGTGCCGTAAGCTCGTTAAGTTTTCCACAATGCATTTTTATATTATTTGACATTTTTATATTTTTATTGCCCTACTCCCCTAGCTTATCATTTTGCGATTATTTGACTTTTGCATATTTTTATATTGTTATATATATTTTCTACGCCCTACAGTAATAGAACAAAAAGAGAACTTACTCTATCCAGAAGAGAAGTTGACCGCCCCTACTTATAGAACGACCTCTGATCTACTCTAACGTCTATATACCCTGGCTTCGCGCCGTTATTATCCAAATAATTCAAAGTAGCTATCACCTGTTTGACCTGAGCTTGAGCAGACCTATCTACCGTCATACGGATCTGGGTTTCCCTGCCCTCAACCTTAAACCAAACTTGGCGCACAGTATTAGCTGGCAAAATAACCTCTGAAACATTCATTTTGTGTTGCGAAAATTCAGACACGGCTTGACCAAGAAAGCTCAAGAATTGACGATTGATAACTTCTTGACCACCTCTAGTCGGTAGGCCACTTTCATCACGAACAGCAACCGTAGGCGCAGCAAAATAATTCTGCTCAAAAGTAACACCGCTATCATCAACAAAATAAATCTTATCCCCAGAAGACCACTGAGCCACCGGCTGCCTAAACGTCAATTTAACGGCTGATCGCGCCAGAAAATCTCCCTCCACGCGAATATTTTTTACCTCAGGAGATTTCTGTAAAAAAAATTGCTTCAGATCATTATTATTGAGGAAAAATCGGAATCTCTCCGCTGGATGAGCGCTGTAATATTCATTAAGAACGCTCACGTATTTATTAGCGTTGCTGGAACTTTTTGCGTCGGGAGTTTGGATTGAAATATTGATTGTCAATTGAAACAAAAGGAATATCACAATAAGCAGACTTACCGCAGTCGCAAACATTTTCCGCATTACACGGCGGCGTTTCTTCACCAATTCGTGCGTCTCGAGTCTCTCAGAAGTCTCCAAAGGAGAGGATGTTTGGCGGCTATTAAGCGTCCTGTTCCGACGATATGATTGGGCGGGCAAATCATCGTAATTCTCAGTCCGACGACGCGCCGCGATTTCTCGACGACTTAGATTCTCGTCCGATTTTTTCTTAGAGAAGGGGAATTTCACTTTCGCCTACCCTGCCTTCGTACCGTAGTAAGAATAATCTTCGCCATATCTTTAGCCGCGTTTGGCTTGGCAAATTTACCGAAGTTATCACCCAGACCTTTAAGAATTTTCTGAGATTTTAACACGCCAATTATTTTTCGTGCCAAGATTTGATTGTCCTTGTCCAACTCATCTTCGGAAACTATCAACGCCGCCAATGCGTCCTGGTAAACTTTAGCGTTTTTCAATTGATGCCCGCCTGTCAAATGGCCGTTAGGGATAATGATTGTCGGTTTATGTAGCGCCGCCAATTCCAGAAGAGTAGTCGCCCCTGCCCTGGTCACGACTATATCCGCTGCCGCCAAAACTTCCGCCATTCCGTTGTGAACAAACGCCTGTAACCTCCAGCCTTCCCGTTCGTCGGTTTGCTTGAGAATTTCTTCATATTGCTGATTTCCCGATATCAAAAACACCGAAGCCTCAGAAAGCAGGTTTTCCCTAATTGCTACAATCGCGGAATTAATTCGCCCGGCTCCGAGTCCACCCCCGGTAATAACAACCAGCGGCTTATTGACATTAAAGCCTAATTTTTCCTTCAATTCTTTCCTCTCAGCCTCAGAATATGGATGGAATTCTGGCGCAACTGGAATGCCAACATATGAAGCTTTTTCCGGTGGATAATTGTAATAATCAAGCGGCGCGCCCGTGCCGATAGCTTTTGCGAAGGGACTCAGCAAGCGATTTGTCAAACCTGGATGCGCGTCAGAATCATGCAAAACCAACGGGATTCTTAATAGCCGGGCCGCATAGCCAACCGGCAGACAAACATATCCGCCCTTAATAAAAATAACGTCTGGGCGCCACTTCATGAGCTTAAATAAACTCTGAAAAAATCCAATCATCACCTTAAAACCGTCGCGCAAATTTGGAAATAAAATTGACGGATGTAGATGAAATGAGATGCTTTTTCCGTGATATCGGCGTAATTTTCCAGCAATAATCAAATCGACCGGAATATTCTCATCGAACTTAGCAAAAATCCCGCGCGCGCTGGCGCCAAATTTTTTATCGCACCAAAAACGAAGCTCGTGATCACCAGTTTTCTGTAATTCTCTAAATACGGCTACCACTGGCGTAACGTGTCCGCCTGAGCCGCCGCCGACCGCTAAGATCTTGGCCACTTTCACCCTCCTCTAATGCTTTATGTGACGTATATTTGGAAATTTGGAAAACTAAACCGAGCGCTGCCGCGATAAACAACATACTTGTACCGCCATAACTTAATAATGGCAATGGAATTCCGGTAAGTGGCGCCAGCCCTGTCATTGCGGCAATATTCAGTATCACGTGAGAAGCAATCCAGCCAAAAATTCCCGCCACAATTAGCCGCAACGTCACGTTCGGAAGTCTCGCGGCTACGTGCAAAATCGATAGTAGCAACGCTGTAAACAGCGCCAATATAGCCATTAAGCCGACAAAGCCAAACGTTTCTCCCATGACGGCAAAAATTGAGTCGTTAGT
>CAUSFG010000070.1:0-3169 GCA_963530815.1 uncultured Candidatus Saccharibacteria bacterium | reverse complement strand
AGAACTACGCTTATGTTTTTTCAAGGGATTTTGGGATCTTTTTCACGAGTTTTTATTTTTCACAATTTTAACATTTGCGACAAAGCTAATTCGTGATAAAATGGTTGCTATAGGAGTGTAGCTCAGGTGGCTAGAGCACTGGTCTCCAAAACCAGGTGTCGGGGGTTCGAGTCCCTCCACTCCTGCCAAGATTCTCGCTTGAAAGAGAATCTTTTTTATTAGTCAAAAATCTGCTATAATTTTTCAATATGAAACCTTTATCGCCTTCACTTCCGCATATTATCGCCATGGTTGGTGCGCCAGGTTCAGGGAAGACGCAATTCGCTGTAGAATTTGCGAAGATTTTCAATTCTCCAGTGGTAAGTTCTCGACAATTTGAAGTTTTTACGGACAATACAAAAACCATTTCTGACGCAACATTGTCACTTTTGGAAGAATTTTTGAAGACTAAGCAAACTGTCATTTTGGACGGATCAACAGATCAGCGCACGAATCGTATGCGTATCAACCGCCTTGCCAGGGAATACGGATATAAAGTCCTATTTGTTTGGGTGCAAACCGATCCAGCTACAGCCAAGCATCGCTGGATAAAGGCTTACGGCGGAAATGACGAATCTTTTGAGCGACGATTGAAGCAGTTTTCAGCGCCACACAGCAGCGAATCCTACGTCGTGATTAGCGGTCGCCACACCTTAAGCAGTCAGGCTCGCACTGTTCTTAAGCAAATTGGTGCCAGTCGCCCAGAAGCTCCACGCCGCCCAATTGCTGGAAATCGAATCAATATAGGTTAGCTATGACAATTATTACCGACGAAGAATTCGGAGAAATTGTCGTTAAAAAACGCAGTCTAGCGAAGACTGTTAGTTTGAAAATTGCGCCAGATGGACGAATACAAATCACAATGCCGCCATATGCGCCGCTGCTGACTGCAAAGACATTGGTTAAAACCTCCCGGAAGCAAATACGCGAATTAGTTTCTCAATACCGAGAAGAACTTTCTTACACGGAGAATCAGCAGATCGGCAAAAGTCATAATTTATTGATACAAACGACCACGAAACCTTCGAGCGTGAAAATCGTCGGAACGCAGATATTGGCAGAAATAAATGAAGCAGAATCTGTTGAATCTACCACAAACCAACAACTTATTCGCAGTAAAATTCTGATCGCACTCAGAAAAGAAGCCAAGTCATATCTGCCGAGGCGATTGTCATTTTTAGCGAAAGAACACGGCTTGTCTTTTGCTCGAAGTAAAATCACGCACTCGTCAAGTCGCTGGGGAAGCTGCTCTTCATCTGGAACGATTAGCTTGAACATCGGGATGATGAACTTGCCATTTGAGCTAATTGATTACGTAATTATCCACGAATTGTGCCACACCAGGCATATGAATCACTCGACGAAATTCTGGGACGAAGTTGCCAAATTTGATCCGCATTATAAAATCCACCGAAATGAATTGAAAAAATATTCGCCATACATATAGAAACGCATATGCTTATGTTATACTTTAGCTATGTGGGCGCTAATTTTTCTATTGATCACTCTGAGTGTTGCTTTAGGTGTTATAGCTATTGTTTTACATAAAATATTGTCGGAAATTAGCGATAAATCTGATTGTAAGAAAAACCATAAAAAAAGCTTCAGTGAACACCAAAGAATGATCACGCTTATCAATAATATTACCGACGCGATCCTCAGTACGGACGAGCATGGAATTATCAATACATACAATTCTGCGGCACTTAATTTAATTGATACAAACAGCGGAATTAACGGCGAACATATCAGTCAAGTTCTGAACCTTGAAACGACAGATAAAAAGCCGATTGACATTTTTAAGGAACTCACCAAGTCTTCCGCAATTCGCCAGCGCGACGACATTCTGATGAAAATCGAAGATGGCGATTATATTCGCCTGGAAGTTACGCTTGCGCCAGTTCAGGGCGGCGACAAGATGACGCCGGACGGATATGTACTTATCTTGCGCGACATCACGAAGACGAAGAGTCTCGAAGAGGAGCGCGATGAGTTTATTAGCGTAGTTAGTCACGAATTACGCACGCCAATTGCTATTGCTGAAGGTTCGCTGAGCAACGCCAAATTGCTGGTCGAGCGTAAAATGACTAGCAAAATTCCCGAAGCCATTGACGAATCTCATAAGCAAATTTTATTCTTAGCGCGAATGATCAACGACCTCAGTACGTTATCACGCGCAGAGCGAGGAGTAGCCGATGAAACGGAAATAATCGACGTGGCAGAGCTGGCGGCTCAGATAAATTCCGAATATTCACCTCAGGCAAGCGAAAAAGGTTTGGCTTTCAATTTGGATATCGGCGGGCGACTTGGCGTGGTTAAAGTTTCTCGTCTATATCTGGAGGAAATTCTCCAAAACTTCATTACCAACGCCATTCGATATACACGAAAAGGCTCCATAACTTTATCAATCAAGAAAAATAAATCTGGCGAAATCACCTTCAAGGTTATCGATACGGGAATTGGCATCAGCAAAGCCGACATGGCAAAAATTTTCGATAAGTTTTACCGCGCAGAAGATTATAGAACTCGCGAGACGAAAGGCACGGGATTAGGTCTATATGTTTCCGCTAAGTTGGCGAAGAAATTGGGCTGCAAAATTGAGGTAGAAAGCCGATTGAACCACGGATCGACGTTCGGATTCAAACTAAAAGAGTTCAAAAAAAATGACAAATAATATTCGGTCAACTTGTTTTTTTGGACTGGATGAATTACAATGGCTATTGACAGTCTGTGAAAAACAGACTTTTTAAATTGGGAGAAAATATGGCACAGAAGGGCAAGGCAAGCAGCAAAACTACGGTTCGTCGAATCAAGGCTACTGACGACGCGCCAAAAAAAGAAAAAACTGTAGCGAAAAAAATCAATAAACCAACAAAAATCACCACAAAAACACCTAAAAAGTCTGGCGAAAAAGGTGGATTGATTGGATATTTTAAGGGCGCCTGGGAAGAGCTGAAGCTAGTTCGCTGGCCAACCCGCTCAGCCACTTGGGCAATGACAGCGGCAGTGCTTATCTTCACCTTTGTGTTTGTCGTTCTGATTTTATTACTTGACGCCGCATTTAACTGGGGCTTTAACCAAATTTTGAAGTAAGGGAGAGATTATGAGTTCAAAACGATATGACGATAGC
>CAUSFG010000069.1:0-3322 GCA_963530815.1 uncultured Candidatus Saccharibacteria bacterium | reverse complement strand
CCCATTCTCTAAATGTCCAGCCAGTATCCGTTTTATGGAGTCCGAAATGCAAAAAACCCATCGCGAATTCGGCTGGCGTCTTGTTGATCAAAACCTTTTCCAGTTTCGAGGAAATATACTTCTCGCGCGCCTGAATTGTGGATTTGTGCGGGGCTAGCCATTGATCCAAATCAACGAGGGTTTTATTGCTCATGATTCTAGTATACAACATACGGAAGGGGCTATGCTTGTAAATATCGATTAAAGTTGTATAATATATAGCAATATGGAGCGCTCAAAGCCTAATACGGAGTCTAATTCTCCCGAACTGCTCTCTGAAGAGGACTGGAGGCGAATTGCTGGTGCAAATTTATTGCTTGGTGGGAAAAACGACGAGATTGCAATTGCTGAGATAGAACAAGCTGCACACGCTGGCGATATTGAGGGCGAGAGGGTTAGAGTTGTTGGGTATAGTCAATCCGAAGAGGATGATTCGTATCGTCTGCAGTCAGTTGAGGGTGTGGCGGATTTGATATCTCCCATGGAAATTGATCCTGAGATTTCAGCGCCGTTTGCGACTTACACCAAAGAGATGGCTGCTTTGTGTGTGCGAACTTCGCAGAATGACTATTATTTTCCGCTTGACAAGCAGGCGATTGTATCAATAGAGTTATTGCCAGATGATAGTGGCGTTCCTCGATGTGTGCGTAAATTGCGCCACTATGCTGACAAAATTGAAGAAGTTGCTGGTGCTGGCGATATTCAAGATGCGGAGTCGAGGCGGCTTTTGATAGATGAGATGAATGACGTTTTGAATGAGATCCCGTATGATGGCGGAATTCAAGTGAAATGCCAGGCTTATAAGGTTAAAATTGACGGCAGGGAAAATGATGTAGAAGACGCTAATCCTGCGGTTCTATCTGGATGGCTACCGAGTTTTACGTGGCGCGACGATCGTCCTGTATTGGAAATGTTTGATATTAAAAATCGATTTGCGACTTTTTATGTAGATATGAAAGACGTGCTTGATATGGCGCCAATTGATAAGGAGGAGATTGGAGCCTCTATTGATTTATTTGAAACGGTTTTTAATGATGATTTTCAGGAGACTGCTTGGCAGCTAGCGACGGATCTTTCTTACGTTGTGACGAGTCGGAGTTTGATGAAGTGTCAAGAGAATATGCCCAAACATTAAACGACCAGTTGTCTGAGTTCTCTGCGACAAAACTTTATGGCATTAGCACCGTTGGCTTTACCGGTTTTGCATTGGCTCCTGATGCTACGAAAAATAATGAATTACAGTATGAATTTATGGACATTTCTGGGGCGTGTATTGATGGGATGTGTTTCGTTAGCTACCATGATAAATTTTACGCGGCGATTGAAATGACGATAGATGATGAATCTGGAGGCTTTACGAAGAAGATTTACGTGATGCCCGACAGAGATAAGATTATTCGCTTGGAAGGATTTGATGATGAAGCTGAAGAGCTTAAAATGGCGGTAAATGAACTTCATAAAATTGCAAATTTTGCAAGTGAAGTAGTTAATGATGAGTGTTTCTATAAATTGCCTCTTGGCGAACAGCTTGATGTGTTGAGCCAGTATGAATGCGCCGCTCGTAATGTAATTCAGGATATTAGCAGAGTGCGGGAGTTTAAGGGCGAATGTGTAGTTTTGGCATACCGATGTTTACCTGGCGATTTACTGAATGCGGTTTTATGGAATGATGTTCCGCTAGAAGAAGTGAGTAGTCGTGAATATGTTGAAAAATTTGCGCTGCGTGCGGATAGTTTGGTGGTCTGGAATCCGGAAATTAATGATAGACCAGATGTTGATGGTCGAATATTAAGCGTGTCGGAATTGCCGCTTAGTCGCGGCGAGCCTGTGCTAATAGTTAATAACACGGAAGAGAATAAATATTACTTGGTGCGATGTAGCGATGTGATTAGCTTGTCGCGAAACGATCCGTCGACCATTTCGTGATATAATCAAACAGATTATGCAGGAAAAACCTTTTTCTTTTGAAATAACTTCAAGATTTAACGACACGTTGGCGCGAACGGGAATTATTCACACGCCACACGGTGATATTAAAACGCCGGCGTTTATTGTGGTTGGAACTAAGGCTAATGTTAAGGCGATGGTTCCAGAGATGGTAGCGGATGTTGGTGCGCAGGCGGTGCTGGCGAACGCTTATCATTTATATCTGCAGCCGGGGCATGAGTTGATTGAAAAGGCTGGATATCTTGGCAAATTTATGCACTGGGATGGTCCGACGTTTACGGATAGTGGTGGTTTTCAGGTTTTGAGTTTGGGTTCTGGCTTTAAGAAGGTTTTAGCAATGAGCACTGATGTTGATGAAGAAATTGCGATTGCTAAAAAATCGTCGCGTCATGCTTGGGTGGATGAAAATGGAGTTATGTTCAAGTCGCATCTGGACGGCTCTTATCATAAATTTACGCCAGAATTGTCCATGCAAATTCAGGCTGGAATTGGCGCTGACATTACTTTTGCGTTTGACGAATTGACCTCTTTGATTGATCCGTATGAATATCAAGTTGAGGCGCTGGCCAGGACGCATGCTTGGGCGGAGCGAAGTTTGGCGGAAGTCAAGCGCCTAAGGGCGGCTCGTCCAGATAAGCCGTATCAAGCTTTATTTGGCGTTTTGCAAGGCGCGAATTACGAGGATTTGCGAAAGCAAACTGCCGAGTTTTTGGGCGCGATGGATTTTGATGGCTATGGAATCGGTGGCGCGCTGGAAAAGGAAACTATGGCGCAAACGATTCAGTGGGTCAATCAAATTCTGCCTGAAAATAAACCGCGTCATCTACTGGGAATTTCCGAACCTGATGATATTTTTGCGGCGATTGAGCAGGGAATTGACACCTTTGACTGCGTGAGTCCGACGCGAGTGGCTAGGAACGGTGCCGCATATACGCCGTTTGGCCGGGTTAATGTGCGTGGCCGAAAATACCGCGAGATGTTTGCGTCGATTATGGACGATTGCGATTGCTATACTTGCAAGAATTACACAGCGGCTTATCTTTGTCATCTTTTGCACGCCCGCGCGACGTTGGCTGGAACGTTGTTGTCAATTCATAACGAGCGATTTATCGTTAAGTTGGTTGATGATATTCGCTCCAGCTTGGAGGATGGAACTTTTTACGAGTTCCGCGATTCGTTCCTGGCGAAGTATTATAGTAAGAAATAGGCTATTTACAACTGATTGGAAAATCGTTATAATTAAACTCATACGCCGTGAGGTCTTTTTTATGGACTGTACCCGCGTGAAAAATAATAATTAAATTAAGGAGAACTTCTACAAATGGCAGATGCATTT
>CAUSFG010000068.1:0-3330 GCA_963530815.1 uncultured Candidatus Saccharibacteria bacterium | reverse complement strand
GTCCAAAGCGCGCGCAAGCAGGCTGGTCTGCAGATAGATGATCGAATTGTACTGAGTATTTCCAGTGACGATTCTGAAATATCTCAAGCTGTCGATGCTTTCGCCGACGTCATTAAATCTGAAACGCTCGCCGTGGAATTGAATTCTGTGGTCAATGAATCGGAAAAATATGACGCCAAAATCGAGGGTAAATTGATAGAAATTTCCCTGAAAAAGGTGTAAAAAACCAAGTTATAACGTCTATGCTTGCAAAAGTCAAGGGCAGCTAGTATAACAAGTTCATAGCATAATAATTTGAAAGGATAAGCTATGATTAACTTGATTAAGGCTGGAGCTATCGCTGCATTAGCTACCGTTGGCGTGATATTCGGCAACGTAACCGCATCTGCATTAGAAGCTAATCCGTCAGCTGCACCAAAAATAACAATTTCCACCGCTCAGTATAAAGGTGAGAAAAATACAATTAAGTTCGAAGGCGTTGCGAACGACCACTATCGATTCGTGCTAACGAGTGGTACAAATAAGATTCAGTTGAGAAGCCCAATTCGTCAAGAATTGATGCAGGGCAGTGAGCTGTCGATCGAGGATTTGGTGAAGAAGTATTACCCAAGTTCTGCCAATCCAATCCCATACGATACTCCTATTTTAATTGACACATACTGGTTCGACAAAGAAGGTAATTACGACAGCTCATTGCGCCAAACTGTCGCATTGACTGTTGGTGGCAATCTGACAAAGGCTGTGAAGTTGAATCAGGCGCCGCTTGTTGCAACATTGAAAAACCCAGAAAGTTTGCCGGAAGCTCCTGCTAATCCAGATCCAGCTACTCCAGCAAATCCAGTAAATCCTGAAGCTTCAACTGAATCGGAAAACGTTAATGTAGCGGCTACTCCAGTTCTAGTAGAATCGACCCCAGCTTCAGCTTCTCCACGCAAAGAAGCTAAGCCTACTGAGACTTTAGCTGAAACTGGCGCGAGTGTATACTCAGTTATTGCCGCTGCTATTACGGCAATTACCGCTGGCGGTGCTGCAATTATTAAGCGATCGTAGTCTTGTAGATTATCGTAAGAATTTCAGTAAAAAATATCCTCCTCTCCATGGGGAGGATATCCTATTGACTTTTAATTGTAATTATGCTAATATATCATTGTTAATTGATAAAAATAAAAAAAGTTATGCAAAATTTATTCAACAAATTATTCGGTAGTAAAGTAGGGTTTTCGCCAATCGACCCGCTGGCGGATGGACTTGCTGAAGAAATTATTAAAGAGCAGCGGGAGCCACAGGCAATTCGGCTAGACGCTGACGAAATAGAAGACATTCGTAAGTTTTGGTCTCGTGCGGATGGAGATTTTGACAGACAATAGTGTATAATTAGCTCATGTTAATTGAGTCTTTAATGTTTTTTGCTCGAGCCGGCGGAGGAGGGTCGGGTTCTTCTGGAGGGTCCTTAATTTTGATGCTGCCCGCAGCTGTATCGGGCGGTGTGGCAGGCTTTGTAAAAAGGAAGACTAGATCAAAAATAGCAGGCTTCTTGGTGGGCGTTGCCGTTGGACTAGTTTTTAGTTTACTGTATTTAGCCGATTTAATGTGGTTCATATGTGCAGTTATTTCTACTTTTGTGGGGGCTGCTATCTCTGTATTTGTTGATAAACTCAAATTATTTCGCCAAAATAGTGAGGCGGCTACGAATACAGTTTGCCAAGCCTCCTCTGCTGATTCGTTATGGCAGCCAGATAGTCTTATCAATTACGCCAAGCAAGTTTTCGAGAGGTTTCAGTATGATTGGAGTAACTTAGATTATGAGTCAATCCGTAAATATACAACACAGCGTTATTCTAATCACATAGGTCTGATAATGCAGGCTTTACGTCAAATGGGTCGTAGGAATATCGTCGATAACGTGCGGATAAATGAGACTATTTTTGCCGACGCGCATGATGATGCTAATAATCAAAGCGATCGGGTGAGTGTAGCATTTTTGGCGGAAGCAGACGATAGGCTAGAGGAGGTTGCTACAGGTAAGAAAATCCGAAGTACTAACGAAGAATTTGCGGAGAAGTGGAACTTTGTTCGTGAAGGCAATGAGTGGAAATTAGATGGTATAAATCAGCCAACTGAGGACATTAATACATTAGTTGGCTCGCTGAATAAGTTTGCTAAGGACAACGGCATGTATTTTAGCCTGGATTGGGGTAGGCTACTTCTTCCGAAGGGTGGTAACTTATTTTTGCCGCGCTATTTTAACTCTGCTGACGTAAATAACCACGTTATTGGTATTTGGGATGGTGGCATTCTTGTTCAGCTTTATACTTGTGTGCTTAAAAATGGCAATGGATTTACGGACGAGGGTAAAAACAAAGATGAGGTTAACTATCTTATAGGTCAGATTATGCTACCCAAATCTTACGGTGGAATTTTGGTTGACAGGGATGATAATAGCATTTTTAGGAAGCGGATAATATCGCCAATTGGCTATAAGAAAATTGAGATGGAGTGGGGAGATTTTAATAAGCGCTATACTATTTTTGCCGCAAACGAAGATCAGGCGGCGAGCTTTGAGCTATTAAATCCGAGCTTTATGGCGTGGCTGTATGACCAGGATATAAAAGCTAACATTGAAGTGATGGATAATATAGTTATTCTATATGCCCGGGTTTCTTCTGATGAAAAACGCTACGCAGAAATGTTGGAGATTTTAAGAAGAGCTCACAAAGAGCTGAAAATGTAGGAGGTTCTATGATTACTAAAGCCATTATTCCGGTTGCGGGCTGGGGTACGCGAATGTTGCCGATTACCAAATCTATTGAAAAGTGTATGTTGCCAGTTGGTACTCGTCCAGTGATTGATTATATCGTGCAAGACGTTGTGCGAGCGGGCGTAAAGGATATTTACTTTGTGGTGGGCGAACAGAGTACGCAGGTGCAGAGTTATTATCGATCGAATATTCAATTGAACGATTATTTGCGTCGAGCAGGAAAAGAAGATAAATTACCTCTGGTAGCGCCACTTCGCGACGTCCGAATACATTTTTTAACTCAGCCGGGAACTGGTGGTTACGGCACAAGCATTCCAGTTGGTTTAGCGAGTGAATTTATCGAACAGGGCGAGTCGGCTTTTGTGATTATGGGTGATCAATTCTTTTGGCGTGACGACGGTGGTTCAAACGCGGCAGATTTGGCGGAGTTGGTGGAATCGCGTGGATTGTCGGCTGGGCTATTAGGAAATCCTGTCGAAGAGGAATTTATTCCGCAAACAGGGATTATTGAAACTGACAATCAGGGTAATTTTGTGCGAATAATTGAAAAGCCGAAACTGGAAGAAGCTCCA
>CAUSFG010000067.1:0-3339 GCA_963530815.1 uncultured Candidatus Saccharibacteria bacterium | reverse complement strand
AAATGTCATCATGATCGAGTAATGATATATAGTCACCCTTAGCCATCGAAAGAGCTGTATTAGATGACTTTGATATATGACCATTTTCTTTACGAAATGTAGCCTTAATATTATTATACTTTTCTACATATTCGTTTATAACACTCTTTGTTTGATCGCTAGTAGAATTATCATCAGAAATACACAACTCCCAGTTGTCATAACTCTGAGATAGGACAGAGTCAATACAGCTACGCAGATATACTGGATTTGTATTATATGTCGGCAACAAAATACTAATCAATGGACGTTGCTTAAATTCCTTGGAATATTTTCTTTGTAACTTAAGTTGCTCATCGGTTACTTTATGCTTATCAAACCATTTAATATAATCTTCATATCGTTTCTTATTAATAAATCTACGATCGCGAAACAACCTTACTTGTTCACTACCGTATGACGGATGCAATGTTGATCTAACAACAAATTTAGCACTCTTTATAATCTTATTTTTCATCTGATTTTATCCCCTCTTCTTTACACTCCACTTTCCCATTATTCTCATTGGACCATCACGAAAATCATCCTTACCTGTAATAATAAACGAAAATGCTCGTGGCAAATGTTTAATTATGCCATCATCAGCCCTGCGGTGTAATGACATATGAATATCATATTTGCCAGGATTAAAGCCATCCAAACTCTGATTGAAATTAACCCTCCTATTGTTTTGTATAAAGTCACTAGGAGTGTCTCTACAATTGCGATCAGCAAATACAAACCCTCCGTACACAAAGGATATATTCACAAAAACATCTTCAGCAATACCATCTACAGTCACGCCAATATCAATCGAGTCTTCTTGCGTAAAATTTTTTTTACTAGGTATATCAACAGACATACTAACTGAATCGTCATGAGATTCTTCTTCTACACTAGTAACCGCATCCATATTAACCTCCGTATATATATCGGCAATTTCTTGAGGAGATCCAATATGTTTTATCGTTCCATTTTCTATATACATGGCTCTCGAGCAAAATCTGCGCACGGCGTTCATATCATGCGTCACAAAAACCACAGTCTGATTACTACGTTTAACTTTTTCAAAATAATCAAAACACTTCTGCTGAAAAGCCGCGTCCCCTACAGCCAACACTTCATCAAGCATTAAAATATCGCCACGAGCTTTAATAGCTACAGAGAAAGCTAACCTAACCTGCATCCCTGATGAGTAATTCTTAAGCTTCTCTTCCATAAAATCTGCCAACTCAGAGAATTCAACAATATCATCATACATCAGCTCCATCTCTTTATGACTAAATCCCAGTAAAGCTCCATTTAAAAATACATTTTCTCTACCTGTTAATTCTGGATTAAAACCAACACCCAGCTCGATGAACGGGACAAGAGATCCATTTACTCGCACTGAACCTTCCGTCGGAGAATAGATTTGAGCTATAGACTTCAACAGAGTACTCTTACCTGAACCATTTTTACCTACTATTCCAAAAAATTCACCTTTTTTAATATCAAAAGATATATTTTTTAATGGCGTAAATTCCCTGTAGCCTTTTTTGCCTTTAATATAATTAATAGTCTTCTGTTTAATCCCGTTGCTAGACTCTGTTGGTATCTTAAAAGTCTTAGTAAGAGAATTAACTTCTATAACTACATCCTTCATATATCCTAAATCTCCTCCGCAAATGTCTTCGACTGCTTCTTAAAATACCAAACTGCAAATAGAACCACTATAGCTATAGCTAAAAACGGTACAGACATCATTAGCGGGTTCAATCTATTCCACATAATCATCGTATCTTTAGTTATAAGCACATATCTACTATCTTGAATAATTTGTGCAACAGGATTAAGAAACAACAGATCAACAGCAAAATTGCTCTTCTGTGAAACCATCTGCATTGGATAAATAACAGGGGTGGCATAAAATGCAGCTTGAGTAAATACCTCCCATAGATATCCAGTATCTCGCGACTTAACATTAAGAGCGGACAAGAAAAAAGCCACCCCTAAAGCAAATATATACAGTTCAATTATTAGTGGTATGATTAATAGCGACATCCATGATAATTGAACTCCATTTACTAACACAAATAAAAGCACCACTATCATATTAAATAGCAAATTTATCAATGAGGATACAGTTCCAGAAATTACAACAATATATTTAGGAAAATTAATCTTTCTAAGTAGGTCACCTCGACCTACTATAGAGTTTAGTCCTTGATTAGTTGCTTCTACGAAGAAGTTCCATAAAATTATCCCCAGCAATAAATACACTGGAAAATGTTCTATATTCCTTCCTACTCCTAAAAATTTATCAAAAACTACATACAATATCGAAAATAGAAAAAGCGGCTTAAGAACACTCCATACATATCCGAGAGCAGAGCCCTGATATCTCAATTTAAAATCCGTAATAACTAATTCTCTTAAGAGAATCCTGTTTTTTCTATTAAAAACCTCTAGCCACTTCATAATATACATCACCTATTATACAATACAAAAAGAACATTATGAATAGACTTACAATTATAGTTCTTAATTGGAACGGATCCGACGACGCCATAGAGTGCGTTGATTCATTAATAAAACAAACCCTAAAACCTACTATTATTATAGTAGATAATAATAGTAGCGACAATTCTGTTACTGTATTTGAAAAATATATATCGTCGCATAAAAAAGAAAAGATTATTTTGCTCAAAAACTCAGATAATCTAGGATTCGCGGGAGGAATTAATACAGGATTAATCTACGCCCTAAAAAACAACTTTGAATATATTGGAGTACTTAATCCGGATGCGATAGCTGATAGAAACTGGTGTGAAGCTCTTATTTATCAATTATCAAAATACCCAGAATGCGGAATTGCGACTGGAATTCTACAAAGACGCAATAGTAAAACTCTTGACACAACTGGAGATTTTTACACAACGTGGGGACTTCCTGGACCAAGAAACCGTGATGAGCCCATAAAAAACGCACCAACTAAGCCTGGAGAAGTATTTGGTGCGACTGGCGGCGGTGCTATTTATCGTGCAAAAATATTTGATGATATAGATATGTTTGATGAAGATTTCTTCATGTATTATGAAGACGTCGACTTAAGCTTCCGAGCGCAATTAGCCGGCTGGAAAGTTCGCTTCACACCCAAGGCTATCGCTTATCATAAGATTGGGGCTAGTAGTAAAAAAGTTCCCGGATTAGCTGTTTATAATACTTTCAAAAACTTACCGTTAGTCTTCATTAAAAACGTTCCGGGTAAGCTATTTTGGTATATTGGTATACGATTTTTACTGACATATTGGTTGATTTTTGCCAGCGCAATTCGCCACG
>CAUSFG010000066.1:0-3347 GCA_963530815.1 uncultured Candidatus Saccharibacteria bacterium | reverse complement strand
TGGATCTGTAAAAATCATCAAAGATTTGGATACCGATGTGACGAATAGGCACGTGTTAATAGTTGAGGACATAATTGACAGCGGTCGAACCGCCCAGGCGCTAAGAGAATTATTTGCCGCAAAAAATGCTGCGTCGGTAAAAATATGCTCGCTATTAGACAAACCAGCACGGCGCGAAGTTGACGCAAAAGCCGATTACGTCGGCATCGATACGCCGAATGAATTTGTCGTTGGCTACGGTCTGGATTTTCGCCAGCAATATCGCAACTTACCATACATCGGCGTCTTAAAACCAGAAGTTTATCAAGATTAAAGCTCTTCTACGGCGGCAACAAATTGCTTGCCACGATCAGAATAGCTCTTAAACATATCAAAACTGGCGGCCGCTGGGCTAAGAATCACCACGTCGCCAGATTGCGCTTTATTTTTGGCTGATTTGGCAACTTCTTTCATTCCTGCCATATTCAATTGGACAATTTCGCAATCAATTTTTTCTTCCCTTAAAACTTCCCTAATTTCATCAGCGTTAGCGCCATTGACAATTATCAGTCGCACGTTTTGCCTGGCAATTTCTTTTGCTAATTCAGAATAATCCGCGCCTTTATCTGAGCCGCCCAAAATCAAAATTTTCGGCTCCGCAAAAGCTTTTAATGCCGCAATCGCACTACCCGGAGTGGTCGAAATGCTGTCATCGTAATATTTCACGCCGTATTTTTCAGCAACAAACTTCAGTCGATGCGGCAACCCTGTAAACTCGCTAAGTCCCCTCTTTATCTCATCATCCGACACGTTCGGCAAAATCGATTTCACCGCCGCTATCGCCGCACACGCATTATCAATATTATGCTTCCCCGACAAGCGAATCGCAGAAGTTATATCGTCCGAGAGAACAAATGGATATTCCTTTTTCTGCGCCAAACTCGCATCTGCAATCGACGAGCTAAACTCATTTTGAGAATTATAGACAGCATAATCGTCCGCGGTTTGAGACTTAGTAATATTCGCTTTTGCCGCCAAATAGTCATTAAAATCAGCGTGGATATTCAAGTGGTCAGGTTCAATCATCAGCACCACGGCAACATGCGGAGATTTCTGCAAATCCCACAATTGAAAACTGGACAATTCGTAAACGACAATGTCATTTTTCTCAATTTTTGGCAAAATATCCAAAGCTGGCACGCCAATATTCCCCACCAAATGAACGGTTTTGCCTGCGGCGTGTAAAATCGACGAGATAAAACTACACGTCGTTCCCTTGCCTTTTGTGCCAGTCACGCCAATTATAGTCGCTGGGCAATTGGCAAAAAACTCATTTGTCGATGACCAAATTCGGCCGCTAGTCTTTATCTTTTTTGGCGGAAGACTTGGCGACCTAACAATTAAATCCACGTTCTCCAGCCCCGAAAATCCCGTCTGATAAGTCACATTTTCCGGCAAATTATCTACTTTTTCGCGTTCGTCCGCCACCAAAAAATCAGCTTCCGGAAATTTCTCTCGGAAATACCGCAAATTAGATTGACCTTCGACACCAAAACCAGCAATGACAATTTTCATAACCTAATTATATCACGGGCAATTTACGATTACACCCTAGAACAGCTTGTCAAGCTTGTCGTACAGCTTTGTTAATAGCTCTTTTTCTTCCGAAGTAACCGCCGCCAACGTCCACGTGTTGGATGCAAAAAATTGACGAGCCGTTTCAATCAACTGATCAGGAGTTACCGCCAAAATAGAATCTGGAACTGCAGCATAATCTCTCACGAAATCATCAGCAAAATATCGTCCTACGTAAAAGTTGCTTACTTGCCCAACAGTTTGAGCGCCCATTTGATAACGACCCAACGAATACGACTTCACACTTTCCAAATCTTCTTCGGAAATAGATCCAGCTAAAACTTTCTTCAGCTCTCTCACGATAATATCAAAGAGCTTTTCTGCGGTTTCGACATTTACCTGTCCACCAAAATCCCAAGCCGAATCGTAAAAACCAATCGACGTATCACTAAAAATACCATACGCCAAGCCTTTTTTGCGAGCCGCGCCAAAAATCCGTGAACTCATCGTTCCAGTCAGAATGTGATTCAATGCGTTCATAGCCGTGACTTCTTCATCGCTTAACTCGCGCGGAATCATCATTGACCAGCCAAACGTCAAATTAGTTGCCTCTTTTCGTCTGACTAAAACCGGATTAGCCCTGCGCGGTTCATCGCGCGGAATAACGAATCGCTCGCCCGTCTCTAATTGCCAACCCTCAAGATGTTCTTTAATAGCCGCTTTTCGTCCAGCCATTTTTCCAGCCACCACAAACCGCATATTCTTCAAAGTATGCGTTCGCTTGTGATGATTTTTAATGTCTTTTAGCTCAATATTAGCAATTGTTTTTAGGCGCTGATTATACGTCAAAATATCTTCACCCAGCGCCTGCTGAATGCGCGGCCACATCACGCGGTTGTGATTGTTGAGATAACCAGTCAATTCAGAGCGAACATTGCCCTTTTCCGCCTCAAGCTCATCGGCATTGAATCGCGGCGTTGTAATAGCCAATCTCTGAAGCTCCAAAATCCTGTCCCACTCAAAATCCGCACAAATCGCTTCATAAACCATTGAATAGTCAGAAGTGTAAGCGTTGTGATAAGCGCCGTTCTTGGTAAATTCTTGCTCGTAATTATGTTCCGAACGAAACTTTTCATTCGCACCGAACGCCATATGCTCCATAATGTGAGCCGTTTCGTAAATATCTTTATTCAGAACGTAGCGATTACCTGCCCTGAATTGCACCTGAAAACTCATTACCGTAGCATCTGGAACGTCAATCAATAAGCCGCGCGCACCATTCTTCAGTCTAATTTCCTCAACTGTATGTTTCATTGCTTAATTCTCTGATTATTTACGATTTTTCTTACGGTTCTGTCGCTGAGTCTTTTTCTTCTTTCGAGCTTGATTCTTCGCACGATTTGATTCCGCGCTAGTCTTGCCCTTTTTCACAGAGAAGTCATCGTCGCGATTTTCCTCGCCCGAACCAATTTCATTTACGCCACGCTCAACGGCATTTTCCGCCAACCTAGTTAGCTCAGTGTCATATTCGTCGTCTTGAGATTGACGGACTGTAGCGTCGGCTTTATGAATATTAAATATCGTCGCCAGAACTTCATCACGGAGATTAGCCTGCAAACTCTCAAACAACTTCTGAGATTCTGATCGATATTCCACCAAAGGATCTCGCTGCCCAACACTTCGCCAGTGAATTCCCTCGCGCAAATGTTGCATATTTTCCAAGTGCTGCATCCACAAGGTATCCAACACTGCCATGTAAACTTCGCGCTCAACTCCACGCAAATCATCAGCGC
>CAUSFG010000065.1:0-3369 GCA_963530815.1 uncultured Candidatus Saccharibacteria bacterium | reverse complement strand
AGAAACCTCTAAGTAATCTATTAACATCCGCTGTTCCCAAGCGTCAGTAAATCCTGGGAATCTTAATTTTGGCACCTTGCGCTTCTTATCACTCACGCGAACTCCCCCTATCTAATAATTACAATATTGGTCAGCCAACTCGTAAATTGCCTGCCGTAAAGCATTCCGATACTTAACCTTATTGAGGGCTAAAACTTCCTTATCATCGGTCATATCTTGATATTCCTTGGCCCCCTGCTTGAGAATATCGCCAAGTTTACCACTATCATCTAAATCTTTCTGGCCAAATCGATGACTATAAATCATCGTCAATAAATCTTCATTATTGACCGCGTCCATAATTCCCCATTTTACCCGGAAGAGTCGGATCTCGCGCACAATGCTCTTGGTGCTAGCTTCTTGAATGAGTTGCTCACTCCCTGATAGTCGTGCAGGATATTTGAAATCTGGATTATCTGGGTAAACACCTGTTAAGATAGCGTCTGCCGCACGATTGATCTTATCAGCATATTGTTGGTCTTCCAAGCCCAAGGCGAATCGTTCAATCTCACTACGCGTTGACTGAGCTTGATCCAGTTGCTTATCGTGTACCTGATTGAGCAAGTCTTCTAGTAAGTCAGTTAAATAATCATAATCGACTTTAACATCCTTAATATGGGTTAATTTCAGGTCAAAGTGATAATCCCCCTTGCCGGCGTGTTTTTCTTCTAGGTGTCGCTTCAATTCGTTGGTCAAGACTGTCGTGAGTGCGACGCATTGATCCCCTGACATCCCCAAAGCAATAATAAGGCGATCTGGATTCTCATAGTCATAGCCACTGGCGTGGCCTGGATTCTGACTATCGTAGGGTGCAGCAACCTCTCTCAAGTCACCATACTTACCTAGGGTCTCTTGCACTTCTTCAGAATCCTGGTCGAATTGCTTGAGCTTCGCAAAGCCACTATTGAAATTGCGAAGTTGAATCAGCATTTCCTCTTTCTGGCGCTCACTCCGTGGTAAGTCTGTGAAGGCTTCTGTCAGATGGCTTAAATTCCGAACAGTCGTCCGAACATCAAGCAACAAATCAGTAAATGACTTTTCAATAATGCCTTCTTCTTCATTGCGCTTTTTGCGCTCTGCATCTGTTAGTTTAGCTGAGTCGCTATTGGAGTATATAGCTAGCGCCTCATTCATGAGTCGTTCATTAATGGACGGCCAACGATAGTTCACAACACGTCCCCACGGCTTCTCTAACATATCTGCCACGCGATTGGTTCGTGAATATGCCTGGACCAGATTGGCGCCTTTCAGAATCCGGTCTACATAGAGTGTATTCAGTTCGGGAGCATCGAAGCCCGTTAAGAGTTGATCCACTACAATCACAATATCCAAGAATTGTTTGTCGGCAATGGTACGATTGAGGCGTGCGGTGACATCTTGGGTGTAACCCGCTACATTATCCATCCCGAAATTGGTTCCAAACAATTGGTTATAATGCTCCATAGCGCGCGACAAACCAGTATTCGTCTCCAACTGATTATCACCGTTAGAGGTGTCTTTACTGAAGGTAACCGCAACCTTCAATTCAAATTTGCCCTGTTCACGCTGCTCGGCGTTCTTGCGTTGGAATTCGTCGAAGTACTGCATGGCCATTGGCGTGCTAGCACGACCGCCTCCCACGTGTGTCGTCAGCATGGCATTATAGCGTCCATCGTTGGAGCGATTCCGCCAGTTATCGAAAATATCCTCTACCACAATTTTCACGTGCTCTGCATTGTTGTCGTAGAAGTTGTTGGGTATCTTCTCATCAATATCCGCTGCGGTCATATTGGCAATCTTGTCTTTAATCTGCTGGTCAGTCCAGTTAGGATACTGGGCTTTGAAGTAATCAGGCAAATAATCTTGTTTGAGTTTTTCCTCGTCGATGGTCGTCTCAAAGTCTACCTTAAAACCAAGGACATTGCGATCAGAAATGGCGTCTCGAATGGTATAATGATGAAGCAAATCGCCGAAGATATCCTGAGTTCGTAAACCCTTGGTCGTATCATCAAACATAGGGGTCCCTGTATAGCCAATCCAAGCCGCCTTCTTGAAGGCTTTCTGGATATCAGCGAACTGGTCCCCGCTTGTACTGCGGTGAGCTTCATCGACGATGAAGACAATCTTCTTATCTGGCGATTTGAAGGAAGAACGACTGACTAACTTACCAAGTTTTTGAACCGAGGTGACGATAATGCCTCCTCCCTTGTTACGCAACTTGCGGCTGAGCATCGTGGTAGACTCGGTATCTTGAATCCCCTTGTTATCAAAGTCAATATCTTCATCTGGATTATAGGCCTTATAATTCTCGCTTGTCTGTTTCGTCAAGGCAATTCGGTCCACGACAAAGACTACTTTACCTACATTAGGCAGCCGGCTAGCTACCCAGGCTGTCTTGAAACTAGTGATAGTCTTCCCTGACCCTGTCGTATGCCAAATATAGCCAATCTTATTGTGCCCCAATTCGAAGTCTGTGGCTTTGATTTTTTCAATGACGCGTTGAGTGGCATAGACTTGGTAGGGGCGCATGACCTTAAGGGTTTGTTTATTTGGCGTCCCATCCAGAATCATATAGTTGGTCGCCATCCGATGGGCCATGGGAATACTTAGGAAGAGGTCCGAAAATTCCTTCCAATTCCTTACCTTCCGATTGTCTTCTCGCTGCCATTGAAAGGCAAAATCCTTATTGAAGCGGTCTGCCGTTGTGTTGGCCATATAGCGGACATTATTAGGTGTCATGGCTACTAATATTTGAAGGGTCGAGTAGATGTCGCCGTACTGGTGCTCCGCTATATACTGATGCATCTGATTGAGAGCATCGTTGACATCCACATCGTCTCTTTTTTCTTCTATTTGAATAATAGGCAGACCATTTATCAAGAGTGTGGTGTCGAAGATGCGGTTCTCTTTGCCGGCCAAGACAGCCTTACGCTTAATTTGATTGACCACTTGGTAACAAGTATTGCCGGCCCCAACCTGATTTTGATCGAAGACTGTCAGGAATCTATGCTCGCCATTATCTAAGTCAATTTCAATTTGTGAGACTCCATTCATACCATAGAGGAATTGGCCAGCCTGGAAAGGTGTGCGCAAGTCTGAAATGATGCGCTTAACTTGCGCAAACTCATTATCACTAAGGGGTTGCTTAAGCACCTCTTGGTTCAGCACATATAGGATATGGCGGAAGTTTTCCCACAAATCCTCTGTTGTCTTAATATGGGAGGCATATTCCCATTGCTTGCTACCAGCAATATGCTGCAGGTAGTCAATCAGTTGCTTTTCAAATTCTAGCTCCTTCATCTAGTTCTCAAGTCCTTTCAGTAATTGTAAGATTAATTGCTCTTCTGCCTG
>CAUSFG010000064.1:0-3556 GCA_963530815.1 uncultured Candidatus Saccharibacteria bacterium | reverse complement strand
GCAATTTGTCATCTTAACAAATCAGCCTCCCAACATTGATTGATAATGTTGAAATTATACCATATTTTCAGAGATTGAGGCAAATGTTTGATTTTATGGAGAATAATTGTACAATATTTGTACTATGAGTGAAGTTTTAAGTGGTTCAGATAATAATTTTGAGGAAATAGTAAGTGGAATTACTCCGTCTTGGGAGAAGGAAGATGCTATAATCGTTCTGCCACAATGTGAATCTTGCCCGAGAGTAATGGCGGCGCTACCTGAATTGGATGAATATAAGAAAGCGGTAGGCGAACTCCTGAGAATGGCATCGGCAGAAGAGGAGGAAATTGTAGTAGTTGACGTACTTACCGGTGAAAGAGTATCTGAGGGAGTTATTGACTACGCTTGTAAAATAGCTGGCGGTAAATTGGGCGGATTAAGCGAGAAAATAGTAAAAACACAGAGGGATGTTTCTATCATAACCAAAGGGTGCGAAGGACCTTTAGTTCTTGGAGGGTCTGATGGTTCTCGGGTTGTGCGTGTCGCTATGTGCGATAGTCCGAAGGTGTTTTATTCAGGGTTGGGTGAAACTCAAATTGGTGAGCCAGTGATAATACGGCGCGACCTGGAGGGAAATGAAGATTAACATATAATTGCTGTTTTTGGTAAAATAGTAATTATGGATATAACAATTACAAACATACAAGCAAGGCAAATTTTAGATTCGCGTGGAAATCCGACGGTTGAGGCGGACGTGACTTTGAGCGATGGTTCGTTCGGTCGTGCGGCTGTTCCGTCTGGCGCAAGCACTGGCTCTTTCGAGGCGGTTGAGCTTCGGGACGGCGAGTTGGCATTTGGCGGTAAAGGCGTGCTTCGCGCGGTCGAAAATGTCAATGGTGAGATTGCGCAGGCTTTGAAAGGCTCTAATCCGTTCGACCAGGCCGCAATTGATGAAAAAATGAAGAGTCTGGACGGTACGCCGAATAAAGCACGTTTGGGTGCGAATGCGATTTTGGCTGTGTCGCTGGCTGTGGCGAAAGCTGCCGCTAAGTCGCGTGGCGTGGAGTTGTATCAATATGTCAATAGCTTGGCTGGAAATCCTGCAATGTGCTTGCCGATGCCGATGATCAACGTGATGAACGGCGGTCAGCATGCGCTCGGTGCGACTGATTTTCAGGAATATATGATTATTCCAACTAGCGCGGCGACTTTTGCAGACGCAGTTCGAATGAGCGCGGAAGTTTTCCATGCATTGGCAAAAATCCTGAAAGACGAAGGTTATCCTACAACGGTTGGCGATGAGGGTGGCTATGCACCTCATGTCAGGAATGGTAATATGGAGCCTATTTTGTTGCTATCTCGCGCCATCGAGCAGGCTGGCTATAAATTAGGCGTGGACTTTGGTTTTGCGCTGGACGTTGCGGCGAGCGAGCTTTACAAGGACGGCAAATATAACTTAGCGACCGAACACCGAATTCTGTCGGCTGACGAAATGATTCGCACGTATAAAGCCCTGTTGGAACGCGTCCCTGTTCTCTCGATTGAGGATGGATTGAACGAAGAAGCTTGGGAAGACTGGGAGAAAATGACGGCTGATTTGGGCAATTTTGCGCAATTGGTTGGCGACGATCTTTTGGTGACGAATGTTGAGCGATTGAAGCGCGGAATTGAAGAAAAGGCTGGCAATGCGATCTTAATCAAGCCGAACCAAATTGGTACATTGACTGAGACAATTCAGGCTGTTTTGATGGCGAAGAATGCTGACTGGAATACGGTGATGAGCCACCGATCTGGCGAGACGGAGGACGTAACGATTTCTCACCTGGCGGTCGGTTTGGGTACGGGTCAAATTAAGACTGGCTCGATGTCGCGTTCAGAGCGAATTGCCAAGTATAACGAGCTGCTGAGAATTGCGGAAAAGCGCCCAGATTTGGAAATTGCGCATCCGTTTGTGAAGTAACTCGCGCAAAAAGACTTCCCCGTAATTCAGAGGAAGTCTTTTTTATTTGGCAATTTTCCGAGGATTATCTTCTTAAAAACTCAATTTCCCCGCCCTCGTTGATTCGGACGATTTGCGACGGTTGAGCGTCGGCGACTTCTCCAGAATCGACATAAATCGGCACTAATTCGTGGAAGTAATTTATCGCTTCGGTGATGTTTTTTGCCGGTTCTTCTCCCGATGGATTTGCACTGGGCGCGACCAAGAGACCGACGATTCGAATTAACTCTGCTAATGGAGATTCTGGCACGACTCTGAATGCCAATGTTCCGCCGTTCCTCGGAAGATGTGGCAGAAAATTAGGGCTCACTTTGGTGGCGATTGTTGTTGGTCTATTTTTGGAGATTTCTTGATATTTGTGTTTGATCGACGGCGTGAGATTAGGAATGTCGTCAATATCCGCAACCAAAATAATGACCGGATTATTCAAGGGGCGCCGCTTAACTTCGTATAATTTCTCGACGGCTTTTTTTGAATTGGCAGCGGCTAATATTCCGTAAATCGTGTCAGTTTTAGCAATTATCAATTGCTCGTTCTGGAGCGCGGAGATTACACTGTTGTCTAAAATATTCTTCACAATCATTTATTTTACCATAAAATAACCCCGAGAAGTTCGGGGCTATTTGCTAAAAGTTCTGTAGCTTAGTCTACGACTTCAACGCCCATTGAGCGCGCTGATCCGGCGATAACTTTCATTGCGCCTTCGATGTCGATTGCGTTCAATTGGTCTTTTTTCGCCTCAGCGATTTCTTGCAATTGTGCGCGAGTAATCTTACCAACCTTGTCTGAGTGTGGCTTGCCGCTGCCCTTTTGGATTCCAGCTTTCTCGCGAATCATATCGTCAACTGGCTGACCAAGTGAGTTCCAAGTAAATGTTCGGTCTTCGTAAACTTGAATGTGAACAATTACGTCCTTACCCATCATGTCTTTTGTAGCGTCATTGAATGGATTAATGAAATCCATCATGTTTAGTCCCCACTGACCAAGCGTTGATCCCACTGGAGGACCTGCTGTTGCTCGACCGGCTGGAATGCGTAATTTCAAATTACCAATAATTTTCTTTGCCATAGTTCTTCCTTATAGTTTGTAGTGCGTAACCCGAATATTATATCGAAAAATGCTTAAAATTGCAAGCTAAACTTTTTTAACCTGCAGGGCGTCCAGCTCGACTGGAGTGTCACGACCAAACATGCTGACCATAACCTTCAAAGTACCCTTAGATGCGTCAATTTCGCTCACGGCGCCATCAAAGCCCTTGAACGGACCGTCGATAATTGAAACAACTTCGCCCTCTGAGAAATCAATCTGATGCTTAGGCTCTTCAACGCCCATTCGCTTCTTAATCTTCGCAATTTCTTTTTCAGAAACTGGAGTTGGCGTAGTGTCGGCACCCACAAATCCCGTAACGCCCGGCGTGTTGCGGATGATGTACCAAGTTTCGTCGGTCAATTTCATCTCAACCAAGACATAGCCCTGGAAGATCTTAGCCTCAACAATTTTACGCTTACCGTTGCGAATTTGAATTTGCTTCTCCTTTGGCACAATAACGTCAAAAATCTTATCAGCCATATCAAC
>CAUSFG010000063.1:0-3825 GCA_963530815.1 uncultured Candidatus Saccharibacteria bacterium | reverse complement strand
CGACCGCTTGGCAGGCAGCATAGGCCAAATCGTTACTTGAGCCAACGATGAAGTTATCAAAGGTATACCTGGGATTAAGATTACTAGAATGAGATTTCCTCGATGGTAAAATCAGCGGCTTCGCTGTTTCTTGTTGTCCACTTTTATCAACTTCACGATTAACACGCGGTTTTTTATTGCTAGATTCGACGTTATAAGAAATAGACGGGGCATTAATGCCGTTGTGAGCCAGGGCTTCCAATATTTGCGGATGAAATCGCTTTTCAAGTTGGGTTCTAGCAAAAATATTCGGCGCAATTATAAGAACTTCTTTGTCGGAAATTATTTCCAATTTGGTATTTTTAAACCACGCAGTAAACGACGAAGACGATACAGTTACTTCAATCTCACCTAAAACACCCTGCCAAACCGCATGACTATCCACGAAAATTACTCCCTCAAATCCTGTTAACTATCTTTACTATAGCAAATAAGGGGAGTTTTCCACAAGTATAAACGGAGTAGAAAGGTTACTATTCAAAACAGGGGTGGAGTTTTCCACAATTAAAATTCTCATCTGTTAAAATTGTGGAAAAATATACGTCGATAGTGGAAAAGTCATTGTCGACTTGCAAAAAGTACTGAAAGAATATATACTATTCATTGATATGCCAAAGCGAACATTTCAACCACACACCCGACACCGCGCAAAGACACACGGTTTTAGGGCACGAGTTTCTACCAAGGCTGGTAGGATGGTTTTGAAGCGCCGCCGCCTAAAGGGCCGCGCTAAAATTGCTATTTAATTGATAGCTAAAAATTATCCCGTCGATGAAGGCGGGATTTTTTGATATAATTGTAAAATATGTTACAACAATGTAATCGGTTTCATGGTCATGGCAGCCTTAAGTTTGTCTATAAAAACGGACAAGCGGTTCGTTCGTCTATAGCCACGATAAAATATGTGAAAAATCCGTATCGAAATCACAGCAGGTTTGCGGTTGTTGTTAGTAAAAAAGTTCTAAAGTCAGCGGTGCGTCGGAATCGTATACGTCGACGTGTTTATGAAATTATTCGCTTGGAGATGCCTAATATGAAAAATGACCAAGATGTGGCTGTTATTATATTTTCGGCGGAAGTTTTATCGATGCCACATAAAGACTTGAAGCAGACGATAAAGAATCTTTTCTCTCAAGCTAAACTGTATAAATAGGCGCTTTTTTGCTATAATTAAGACATGAGTTTTTTTGATGAGTTTATTGTTCGACCGATTTTAAATTTGCTAATGGCTATCTATAGTCTGATTCCGGATTTTGGTGTTAGCGTCATTATCTTTACGATTATTGTAAGACTTTTACTTTGGCCACTAATTAAGAAGCAACTTCATCAGGCAAAGGCGATGCGTAAAATGCAGCCAGAGCTTGTAAAGATCAAAAAACAGTACGCAAAAAATCCGCAAATGCGTAACTTAGCGATGGTGGAACTTTATAAAAAACATAACGTCAGTGCCTTTGGTTCAATTGGCGTTATGATTATTCAGCTGCCAATTTTGATTGCGATGTATCGAGTGGTGCAGATTTTCGTTTCTAGCCGCGCCGACTTAGGAAAATATGTTTATGATTTTATGAAAAATCTGCCGGTTGCTAATAATTTAGTAAATAATCCAGATCAATTTAATCAGAATTTCCTGGGAATTATAGATTTGACACAACACGCGATATCAAAGAATGGAATTGTTGTTGGCTTGGTTATTTTGGCGGCAGTTGCGGCATATTTGCAATATTTAACTTCAAAACAATTATCACCTCAATCCGACAGTAATCGTAAGTTGCGTGACATTTTAGCTGAGGCTGGCGATGGAAAAGAGGCAGATCAGGCAGAAGTAAATGCTATTATGACGCGAAAAATGATGAAATTTATGCCAGTAATGATGTTCTTTGTGATTGTGTATTTGCCGGCAGCTTTGGCGCTTTATTTGACGACAGCTAGCGCCGTGGGATATCTCCAGAACTATATCATCTTCAAGCAAGACTCTAAAGAAATGCAAGAAATTGCAGATAAAAAATCATCTCAAAAATCTAAAGCATCGACAAAAATCGACAAACGTGTTAAAAAGGCTACAGAGGCTAGGATAACTCGGATCAAGGCTAAGGATTAAGGAGGATTTATGGACCAAATTGAAACGGTTGAATTTGTAAAAAAATATTTAGAGGATTTGCTAACGTTCTTTGACTTGAATCTGGAAGTTTCAGTAAAAATCGAAGATGGAATTGTTGTAGCTTCAATTCCACATAGCGAGCGAAGCAGTATTTTAATCGGCAGAAATGCGGAAACATTGCGTAGTATTCAGAATCTTTTGTCGACAGCGCTTCATCATAAAGAAGCGTCAACTGTTCGGGTGAATTTGGATATTGCGGACTATAAAAAGCAGCACGCTGAAAAAATTGCCGAAAAGGCGCGTGGTTGGATTGAGGAAGTTCGACGAACTGGTGAATCAAAGGTTGTGGATTTGAATGCTGCTGATCGCTGGACGGTGCATCACTTGGCTGGTGAATATAGCGATATTGATACGCATTCTGAGGGTGAAGGTCGCGAACGACGGCTGATTATTAGTCAGAAGAGTTCTTAGTGTCTTTAAAGACTATTCTGGAGTACAGAACGTAATTCCAAACGAGGCTGACTACCGTGGCGGCTAGTTTGCTAATCAATAGGGCAAGTGACTTATTTAATCCGAAGCCTATAAATATCGGCGTAATGATAGCTATAATAATTGTCTGAATTACCCATAAACCAAATAGTGTAACTGCGGTGAATAAAAGAAATTGTTTTTTCAAGTTTTGGGATGTTGACTTGAAAGTATATTTTTTATTTGCAAAAAATGAGAACAAAAAGGCAACTAATGTTGATATAAAATTAGCAAACTCTTTTGGGATATTTAAAAAGATTGTTAGGCTAAAAAGTATGCCAAAATCTAGTACTGTATTAGTACTGCCAACGATAAGAAATCTTAATTTATCGGCGTGTTTTTTTAATATTTCCTGCATGATACTCCTCTATTAAATATAGCGGTCTGTTTTTTGTCTCAATAAATATCCGTCCTACGTATTCGCCAATTATACCTAGGGATAATAGCTGAACTCCGCCGAGGAATAAGATAACTGCCATTAGCGAGGAATATCCAGCGCCAGTAGAAACTCCGAACAAAGGGCGAACTAAAAGATAAATAATCCAGACAAAAGCAATGAATGAAATGATAAATCCAAAAATAGTCGCCATTCGTAGCGGCGCGGTAGTAAAGCTGGTAATTCCGTCGATTGCTAAGTTGAGTAGTTTTCGGTAATTCCATTTGGTTTGACCAGCTAATCTGGGGTCGCGATCATAAAATATCTCTTTTTTCTTATATCCAATCCAGCTGAAAATCGCTTTTGTATTGCGCTGAGATTCGCGGAATTTTTGCAAAGCCTCAATGCATCGGCGATCCAGCAAGCGAAAATCTCCAGTATCGACTTGAATGGGGATATTGGTCGATTTTTGCAATATTCTGTAATACCATTGGCTGGTTTTTTTCTTCAGCCAGGTTTCGCCTTGTCGGTTGTTGCGGCGAGCATAGACGTCATCGTAACCATCTTCCCAATACGAAATCATTTCCTGGATGAGCTCTGGCGGATCCTGCAGATCGGCATCAATAATCACCAGAGCGTCACTTTTTACGTGGTCAATTCCAGCTATCATCGCAATTTCCTTGCCGAAGTTTCGCGATAAATTTATATAGCTAATTCGAGAATCTTTTTTCGATTGCTCGGTTATGATTGAAAAAGATTTATCGACGCTGCCGTCATTTATGAA
>CAUSFG010000062.1:0-3884 GCA_963530815.1 uncultured Candidatus Saccharibacteria bacterium | reverse complement strand
GGAAATACTGTTGCAGCGCGACGCAGATTTGCAGCGCGTCGAGCGAATCCAAATCAACAGGGCTGCCGTCGCCGAACAACGGCGCATCGTCGGTAAAGTCTTCAGCAGCAACATCATCGGTCTTGTCGGCTTCTTGCAGAATCAGCTTTTTCAATTCCTCTTCCAGCACGTGTTCAGCCAAGGTAAAGGTGTAGGACATTTTTTGCTTTCGTGTTTGGGGTGGGGATGGATGTCGGCTTGTGGTTTCAGATAGCCTGAAGGTTCTCCAAACCGATATAATCCAAATTTTCGCATACAGAATTTTACCATGCCTCTATCTGCCTATCTCGCTCAAATGCAAATGTCTTGTTCCGAGCTAAAGCTCAGCTTTGTTCCAGATGTTGTTGGGGGTGTCATTTGAAAAGCTACTACTTTATCTAAAACTGAAAATGATAGGAAGATGATATGAAATATTTGCTCAAACGATTTGCAGCTGTATTGTCGGTTACGGTGTCAGCAGTCATTTTGGCAGGTAGCCTGTCGGTTTGTTTGGAGGCGCGGTTGGAATTTGCCCCAATGGAAAAGTTGACGGAGTAGGAAGATATCAAAGCACAATTCAATTTGGACGGGATGTGCGACCTACGAAATTTAAAATCCGATCGCGTATCGTCTTATAATTATTGAGTTTTTGTTTGGAAAAGATATGTAGAATATAAATGACCAAATATTAATACCTTGTGCATAAGTTGCTAATGTGCTTATAATAATGAATCAAATCTCTACGAATTTAAGAGGGAGTAGTCTGAGAAAAGCATTATTCCTTTCTATGATTTTGATGGAGGTAACTTCTTGTTATGCTCAAGATGTTTCAACACTTTTTGCATTTCGTGATATGATTCAGAAAATCAACAGATGAAAAAAATATACAATTTATGTGAAAATAGGAAAACATAAACAACTGAATGAAATCAGAGATGATTGTTGTTTCTATGACTTATCTCTATGATTTAGATGCAGCGATAGGTAAAAGGTATAAAAGACTTACAAGCTAAAACCGAAATTACCTCAAAATTATTTTTCAAAATTGAATGAGAAATATAATTCTTACGAAGAAAGAACCTGTTTTAATCCTTTGGCTGAGGAAACTGGAGGGTTGAAAACAGCTTATGAAAGTACTTACTCTTGTCTACTGCATTAAAGTAGAGAGTTTTCTAAGCTAAAGGCATTTGAACGGTTTGATAAAAAAAATCTTTTAATTTGTTTTGGACTATATTTTATTTTTGAGGAGCGTTTTATGAAAAAACTAATTATTTTCGTATTATTAATTATATCTGTTGCTGCTTATGCAACACAACCTAAAAAAGAAAGTGTTTATCCACCAGTGGCAAACTTCCCTTTTGAGATTAGAGTCAAGCCACTTTCTGATATAGATTATCAAATCATCATTACGAATAAAAAAAACAAAAAATTACAAACTATTGAGAGCATGTCAAATCCGCCACTTACTGCAGAAAAGCTAATTCAAGTGAGAGATTTGAATAATGATGGATACCCGGATATTATTCTATGGGGTTTTCCTGTTGCAGCATCAGCAATCAGTGGTAATGAGCTATATATGTTTAACCCAAAAACCAAACAATTTGAGGAAACTGAAGATATTACCCAACTTGGCGAAATTCATGCTAATGGAAAAAAATGTATTTATGTTGATTATCGAAAAAATGCAATGGAATATGCCCAAGATCATTATTGCTGGCGTAATGGGAAATGGAATTTTATTAAAAATAGGTGAATTATTATGAGCGATAAATTTAATCAAGAACGTTATATAAAACTGCGTAATAAAATGATAGAAGCTAATGAGAATGTTGTTGATAATATGTATCTAGATACTAGAGCGGTTCCAACAATTTCAGCTGGTGTGGCATTAATTGAGCGTGGTGAGGATAAGCGTTGGCATGTAAACTCTGGTAGAGTTGCAAAATTAGCTGATATGTTAAATTTGACTCAAGAAGAGAATGAAATTCTGAGCACCTCATTAAATAAACAAGAAAGCCTTTTAAATAAATATAAACCAAAACCAACCGAATATCCTAACATAAAGTCTCTTTTGTCATCAGAGCTCGGAAAAGAAGCTGAGCAAATATTTGGTTCAATTAAATTAGCCAAGCATAATGGTGCTTATACTTATGATGTTTATACTCAATCAGGAAGCCCAATAAAAATTAACTTAACTCGTCAGCAGTCGATGGAGATGTATGCTCAAATAGCTCCTGAGTATGAAAGAAGATTGGATAATGCAGTTCTAAAAAAAGTAAATTGCCCTAAAGAAGCTTTGTCGGAAGAACAACGTGTAGCCCTATATTCTATGACTTACCACGGTCGGACAGAGAAAGCCAAAAAAGTGGCAGATGCTATTGGCGATTATTGGAGAGGTGAAATTTCTGAGCCTACCTTGCATTCAAGAATGAAACAAGTTGTTATGGGTGCGAGTTCTGATTTTTCAGGTCGTTCTAAAGCTGAATTGCAATATCTGGATCAAGTTAAACAACGCCCTGAAAAGCATAGCATGGAGAAATCTGGTACAAATTTTGCGGACTCAGATTTAAATCCTGCTGACAAACTCCACGCCCTAATCCAAGGCTTTAAAAGCGATACTGACGGTTCATTTGCTGCTAGAGTATTGGCGGAAAATTCCGATGTGGTGGAAAATTTTAGAGCCAAACAACAAGAGGTGTTGAAAGAAAGTAATCAACAGCAGCAGGAAGTTGCACAAAATACGCCGCAGATTCAAGAAGAGCGTAGCTATGGCGGTCGCTCGTTTGGTTGAATAATCTAAAACAGGTTTGAAGGAATGCAGATAAAAGCATTCCTTCATCTTTTTCATATGTGACGGAAATTTGATCATGGATGATAACGAAATCGAGCGCGCAAGTAATCTCTTACTAGAAACTGCCGAAGTTATGGCGCAATTTAAGCAGAATAGTAGTCATATTGTCCGAAGTCTTCAGGAAAAATTGGATAAATCTCTTTGTGATCAGCGCGAAATGATTACGGACATGGTTAGGAACGAGGTAATGCGAGAGATGTCGGTTTCAGTTGCGGGATATGTTAGAGACATGGAAAATGCCCGCAACCAAATGGTAAACCAGGTGAGGGAATTTAATTCTTATCTGAACAAAGTTAATGAGGAAAACAAAAAAATATCTTCTCGATTGGTTTTGATCATTTCTATTTCTATGGCGACATTGATTATTGGCGGATTGGTACTGTTTTTCTTTTACTCCATGTTGATTGAGCAAAAAAGACAAGATGCGGATATGGTCGGCCGCATCAACCGCGCCAATATTGTGCGATGTGGTGATGAGCTTTGTGCTAAAACAGGTAAAAGTGTCGAAAATGGCTATCGGGTTATTCAGCACAGATAACGTAAAACCTCTCAGTATTTCTAAAGAAGTTTTCATCATCATGAAAACTCACCAATTTTTTCAGTATAGAACTACCATTAAAATCTGAATACAAGTTTTCAGACGGCCTTTGCGAATCAGAAAATTGGATTTCTGATTCGCAAACTGCGTTGTCACTTATTTATGATTGACAAACTTTTGAGTGAGACAATTTGTAAAAATTCTCTAAAATCTGACCGTTCTTTGGAACCTGTAGTGACAGTATTTTTTACCCGATGGAGTTAAAAATACTGTCACTATTGGTTTTCTTTTTATTGAAGCAAGTTGAAACTGTTATAGCTTTAATAAAAAGGCTGTCCGAAATTTAAACATAATTTCGGACAGCCTTTTTATGGTTTTGACAACGTTTTTTTAAAACCGTACCTGCGTCTGCAACTGCCTGCGGTAAACCACTACGGCGGCCGTCAGGGCGGTGGCGGAGAAGGCGGACAGCAGGAT
>CAUSFG010000061.1:0-4048 GCA_963530815.1 uncultured Candidatus Saccharibacteria bacterium | reverse complement strand
CCCTTGTCTACCTCAAATTATGACAATATCCTCCAAAAACCACAAGCAGAATCACTAGTAGTTTTAACAACAAACACGCAATTTTTTACGACAATTTAGTCAAGACTTTATCAATCAGTCCGTACTTTACGGCTTCATCCGGCGTCATCCAATAGTCACGCTCCATATCAGATTTAACCTTAGCTAATTTCTGACCGGTGTTTTTCGCCATAATCTTCGCCAACATCTCCTTAACTTCCAAAGTTTCCTTCATGTCAATTTCCATGTCGGTCACTTTTCCGTGCGTTCCAGAAGACGGCTGATGAATCATAACCTTAGCATGCGGCAAACAAAACCTCTTGCCCTTAGCACCAGAGCTGAGCAAAAACGCCCCCATGCTTGCCTGCAAACCAATTCCATACGTCGCCACATCGGGCTTAATAAAATTCATCGTGTCATAAATTGCCATTCCATCATAAACGCTGCCGCCTGGACTATTGATATATAGCGATATATCAGCCTGCGGGTCAACATATGCCAAATGCAGTAATTGCGCAACTACACTGTTAGCAGTATGCTCGTTAACGTCTTCGCCAAGGAAAATAATTCTCTCATTCAACAATCTCGAATAGATATCAAAAGCACGCTCGCCGTCAGCCGATTTTTCAACGACAGTTGGAATGAGATATGATTTTGGCATATTTACTCTATTTCTTCGTGTTTAATTCGACCAATTTAGCAACGGTCTTATCTGTAATCATTCGGTTGGCAATGTCGCGATGGACGTTTGGATTGTCAAATTGCTCTAATATTTTCTTATCCTTGCCGTATTGTTGCTTGAAGAAGTCAATTTGTTTCTGGATC
The DNA here is from genome assembly GCA_963530815.1 of uncultured Candidatus Saccharibacteria bacterium. Taxonomy (GTDB): domain Bacteria; phylum Patescibacteriota; class Saccharimonadia; order Saccharimonadales; family Saccharimonadaceae; genus Nanosynbacter. The sequence goes on along the minus strand of CAUSFG010000061.1, from coordinate 3,205 downwards.
TCATCACGAGAAGCGTCAATCTTCAATTCCTTCGACAATTCCGCCAATACCAAGCCAGCCTTAACGCGCTTTTCGGCGACTGGACGAGCTTCTTTCTTCGTCCACTCTTCCTTATCCTTGAAGCCCTGAGTCTTCAAATAGCTATCCAAACTCAGTCCGCTATACATCAAATTCTGAGTCAAATCACGCTCGATTGATCGCAATTGATCTTCAACCAAAAGTTCTGGCAGCGCAGCTTTACTTTTTTCCGTCAACTCACCAACCAGCGCGTCCTTAAATTTCTCGTCAGCTTCACGCTCTTTTTGTGCAGTAAGTTCACGCTTGATGTCCGCTTTTACTTCTTTCATCTCTGTAAATGGACCACATTTTGCAGCAAATTCATCGTTTAGTTCTGGCAATTTCAATTCATTAACCTTGTGAAGTTTCACGGTAAACACAACGTCTTGACCTGCCAAATTCTCAGCGTGATAATCCTCTGGGAATTTCAGTTTCAAATCGAACTCTTCACCAGTCTTATGACCAATCACACCTTCTTCAAATCCAGGAATGAATTGACCTTCGCCAAGCTTCAAGCCATATTCCTTAGCCGAACCGCCGTCAAACGCCACGCCGTCTTTCTTTCCCGTAAAGTCAATCACAGCTTCGTCGCCAGCCTTAGCGGCACGCTTGACCTCTGATTTTTCAGAATAGTTTTTACGGATTCGCTCAATAACCTCGTCGACATCTTTATCCTCGACCTTGGCTACTTCTTTTTTCGCTGTCAATTTTTTGTAATCGCCCAATTTTACTGGCGGAATAACTTCAACTTCAGCCGTAAATTCCAATTCAGCGCCCGGCACAAACTTCTTCACCTCAACGCTTGGTCGATCCAAAGCTTGCAATTTTTCCTGTAAAAATGCCTCAGCTACAGCCTTTGACAAAGCATTCTCTAAGATCTGCTCCTGAAGCGCATTCGGATCAACATGCTTAGCGGCTATGCTTGCGGGAACTTTTCCTTTGCGGAAACCTGGAACTTTGATGTCGCGCGCCAACTTTGTCAAGGAAACCTGCTCTGCGTCAGCTAATTCGCTAGCACCCAAAGAAATCGTCAATTGAACTTTAGTATCTGATAGTTTTTTTACAGTAGTCTTCATAAAGACTAATTATAACAGATATCAGACTATACCTCAAACAGAGCGTCTTCATCGCCATCATATCGGCGATCTTTGACAATTGTCACAATTCGTTCAGCGCCAACTTTCTGCTCGTCAGATTCCACCAAGTTTCGAACCGTGTATGCGCCGCTAGCAATTTCATCCTCGCCCACGAACACCGCAAACGGAATTTGCTTTTTTAGCGCCGCTTTTATCTGTTTGTCAATCTTTCTACCAGTGATATCCAACTCTGCTCGCACACCTTCGCTACGCAATTTTCGCGCCAAATCGTCCGCGCCAGCCATAGATTCTTTTGACACCGGAATTATATACACATCTGTTTTAGACGCCAATTTAGGCAACAAGCCGTGCACTTCCAAAAATTGCTCCATCGTAGTTGCGCCCATACCAACACCGACCGTAGCAATCGGTTCGACGCCAAATAGCCCGACCAATCCGTCATATCGTCCTCCGCCAAACAGCGCTCGGTTATTCTCTGGCGAATTGTCAAAAAGCTCAAAAACCATACCCGTGTAATAGTCCAGTCCGCGCATCAAAGTAACATCAAACACCGCATTCGTGATGCCTTTTTGGCTAAGCAATTTCATCACTTCACGAAGTTGCTTGACGCTTTCATCTTCCATCAATTCGCTCGGCAAATCATCAACAGACTTCATGCTGATCATTTTTGCTAGCTTCGGCAAACCTTCCGAAGCTTGACTACCAAAAATCTCAATCGCCTGACGCTTAAATTCTTCGGCAGGAATCTTATTTTTCCTATCAAGTAACTTCATCATCATCGTCGAACCAACAATATCAAGCTTCAAAAATTGGCTCATCAGACGATTTATCAATTGGCGATTATTAACCCTGACCGTAAACATTTCTTGCTTGGCGCCAAAGTTCATCACGCTAGCGTGACTCAGCTCAATAATCTCCGCGTCCGCCGCTGCGCCGTCCACACCAAACAAATCCGCGTTCAATTGCCAAAACTCACGCTCACGCCCACGTTGCGGTCGTTCATAGCGCATAAAATTAGCAACTGAATACAGCCGCGCAGGCATCGCTAATTCCTGACGCTTAGCCGCCACCATTCGAGAAATAGACGGTGTCATCTCAGGACGGATTGCCACCATTCGACCACCACGATCCTCAAAAGCGTATGTTTGCTCGCCCGCCAATTCCTGTCCTGACTTCGCCAGATAAATATCTAGCGGCTCCAGTAGCGGCGCGCCATATTCTTCATAGCCAAAACTCTCAACCGTCTTGTGCCAAACATTAAAAATGTAATTCTGCAGACGCTTTTCCTCTGGAAAATAGTCTCGCGAACCTTTGTAACTTTGTGTAGATAAACTGCTCATGTTAGCTCCATTATGTCATTATTTCTTATTTATAGCAATCAAAAACGCCGAGGCAGAACTCGGCGCGTACAATCAAAAATCAGAGTCCTACCTCGGCAACGCGTGTGAATGATGGAATTTAGGTAAAATCATACGTCTATTATAGTAAATTTTATGCTTTTTGTAAAGTAGGGACTGGCGGAGTTATCGCGAGAAATAATGATGTATCATTAATTTATGGACAACATCACGCATCGCATCGCCGAATCCATTCGCGCTAACGATTTTTCCGCTTACCAACGCGAGCGCTATCCCGCCATTCAAGAAGGCGAGTTTGTTCGCTTTACGGATGAGGATTTTCGTAGCGTTGATTTTGGCCAGTTTGTCATGGGTTTTTTCGGGTTTGAAAACTGTAATTTGGACGACGCAAAGCACATCTATGGGCAACCGATTTATTTTACCGATTCGTCGGTTCGGAATGTGGATTTTCGTGGCGTAAAAGCTATTATTGAAGCAAAAGACTGCGACTTCCGTGGTATGAAATATGACGAGGAAACGCAATTTATCTATGGCAGCGGAAAATTGGCAGTACGATCGCGTTTCATAAATTGTAAATTAGATGATGAAACTCGTGATTTTTTGAGCCAACAAGGCGTAGAAATTAGCTAGGTTTTATTATTTCCAATGCATGTTGTTGACAGCCATCAAAGACCTGAGTCGTGTCTATAAACC
>CAUSFG010000060.1:0-4121 GCA_963530815.1 uncultured Candidatus Saccharibacteria bacterium | reverse complement strand
CACAAACGCCAAAAACACAATTTTATATGCAATCATCGGTCTACTAATCGCAGTCTTTGCTTACGCCATAATCAACTTCATCCTTGGCGCAGCTTTAAGCGGCGGATCAACCACTAACGTTTAATTGTCCGTTAATTCTCACCGTGATATACTAACGTCATGAACGATAGTCCAGAAAACCAAGACTTTGAAACGCCATCACCTGACAGGATTGATTTAACCGAGCCAATAGCTTGGAATGCACCAGAAGGTGTGCAAGTCCAACGCGGTAAATTGTGGTACGTGTTTTTTGTCATTGTGTTGATAGGATTAATGGCTTTGGCAATTTTGGTGTTTAAGAACTGGACTTTCGCTGTTTTATTGCCAATTATGGCTGTAGCCTTGTTTGTATTATCAAACAAAACTCCTCAAATAATAAACTACGCGATTAGCCCCAAAGGCATTTACATCGCCGACGTTTTACACGATTTTAGCGAATTTCGCGCATTTGGATTAATTCACGAAAACAATCAACATTCGATTCTATTATTGCCAGTAAAGCGATTTTCGCCAGGTTTAACTATTTACTTTTCCGAAGCAGAGGGCGAGAGAATCGTCGATATGCTCGGAGCGCGCCTACCGATGCAAGAAATTAAGCCAGACGCCTTAGAGAAATTTATTCGGCTGATAAAGCTATAGCTTGATTGACTATATTTTATGTGGTAGAATACAAAAGTTCAATGCTTTATAGCAATGAAGGTACCTTATATTTTTGTTATAGCCAATCGTTTTTTTCGAAAGGCTGTATGCACCCGTAGCTCAGCTGGATAGAGCGCTGGCTTGCGGAGCCAGAGGTCGTAAGTTCGAATCTTGCCGGGTGTACCACATTAGCTTTATGGAGAGGTGCAGGAGTGGTTGAACTGGCCGCTCTCGAAAAGCGGTATGGGGCAACTCATCGAGGGTTCGAATCCCTCTCTCTCCGCCATAGATATTATGAAAATCACCATTATAACGATCGGAAAAAAGAATGAAGCCTGGATACAACCAGGCGTTTCTCGTTTTTTAGAGCGTCTACGAGCACCTTTTGCTGCGGAAATGATTATTCTACCGCATTCAAGCTTTGAAGGCGACAGGGCGCGCCAGGAAGAGTCTGAGCGTATTTTTTCACGCATCAATTCGGACGACTTCGTTATTTTGCTCGATGAGCGCGGTAAAAACTTATCGTCGCCAGAATTATCTAATTTAATTACAGATAACATCAATAAGCATATTGTCTTCATCATCGGTGGCGCTTATGGAGTTACTAGCGACTTGCGTCAAAAATCCAACATCGTTTGGTCATTATCAAACTTAGTGTTTCCACATCAATTGGTCCGTCTTATTTTAGCTGAGCAATTGTATCGCGCCCAAGAAATTCATCGCGGCAGTCACTATCATCACTCATAGCTTCGGGCGCCCGTGCCTGGCAATAACTGCAATTTCCACGTGTTTGGCACCATTTTTCTTCAAACATTCCGCCGCCGCCAACACAGTTGAGCCAGTCGTAAATATATCATCAATAATGATATATCGCTTATTTTTATCAACTTTACCCGCAATTTCAAAAAACTCCTTTGCTTGACGTTTTCTCTGAGCGGAAGACTTCGTAAAGTGTTGAGTTACGTTATTTCTACGCTGGAGCAGGGAACAACATTCTATTTTTCTTCGTCGAGATAATTTAATAGCAATTTTTCGGATATGATCAAATCCACGACGCCGAATATTCTTAGAAATTGTAGGAATTGGTACGATTACTGTATCTGACGGTAATTCAGGCAGAGCTTCGTCTAAGAATTCGCTTAGTAAATCGGCTGCCGCCTGAACGCGGTTAAACTTATAGTCATCAATAATCTTTGCGACAACACCTGTACGTCGTGAAAAACACCAGATCATATCACAAGGAAGATTATGCTTTTTACATAAATTGCCATTTTCCAATGAATCACCGCATAATACACACATATCATACTTCCGACTTGTGATGTATTTTTTACAATCTAAGCATAAAATACCACCCGTTTTACCACACTTGTAACAGTGGTGGGGAGCGATGATTGATAATAGCGCGTCAAACATTGTAATTTTTACGTTTTAAGCCTTTCTCTGTTGATTATAACGCACATTACAGTTATACTAATAAAGACTTTGTCAATGAGCCTATTATAAAAGTGGAGGAAATTATGGCCCGAAAGCAAGATGATACATTACTAACAGAACAGGAATTGGCTGCGGCGTTTATTGACGATGATAACGACGATCTGCTACCTGGTTTTAACGACGACAATAGTAGAAGCAACAGTACACCAGCAACACGATCCGATGACAACTGGGAAGATGAAGCTGATGATGCAATGGGTCAATTGGCTGTTGACGTTTTTGAGACAGAAAACAACCTAGTTATCAAAGCTCGTACTGCCGGCGTAGATCGAAATGACCTAGACGTAAGCATTTCTGACGGTATCTTAACAATTAGCGGTACACTGTCTAGCGGCGACGAGGCAGATGTTCGCCAATGGCACATCCAAGAATGCTACTGGGGCGAATTCAGTCGTACATTAGCATTACCAACCGCTGTAAATGAAGAAGGCGTTAAGGCAGAATTAAAAGATGGCGTTTTGACAATTACTTTCGAAAAGATAAAGCAAGAAAAAGCAAAGAAGATTCAAGTTCTATAAAAAACCATTTCACAGAAATTACCGTCACAAGTTGGCGGTATTTTTTTAGCCACAAAAAAAGAACCTCATCAGCGAGGCTCTTTTTTACTGGTAGGGTAGATTAACCCTTAAACTTATCGATAACCATATTGACGATTGCGTATGCCAAAATAGCGATCACCAAACCGACAATTGCGTACAAAACTGTATTCTTAGCGGCTGTAACCTTATTACTATCACCAGCTGAAGTAGTGTAGCGGATACCACCCCAGATAAGCATAATAACACTCAATGCACCAACGGCAAACAAGAATATATTTACAAATTGCTTAACCAAAGTTTGAGGATCTGAAGCGGTTTCACTCACACCTTCTCCTCTTGCACTGCTTACACCATTAGTTAAGGTAAAATCACTTTCAGCGCTTGCAGCTGGAGCTACAGCCAAAGCAACAGTTGGTACTACCAGTAGTCCCGCCAAGATTAATTTTAATTTATTCATTGTTATTTTCTCCTTGTTTAATGATATTACTATTATACATTTTTATCTGTTATTTGCAAAACTAATTAGCCTTTACCTCAATTCCGAATTGTCTCAAAATCATCTTAACTATAACCCATGCAAGAACAGCCACAATTAGACCAACTATCGAATAAGTGAGAGCAGTTTGAGCAGACTTCGTTTTTGCGGCATCTCCAGCTGAGGTGATATAGCGAAATCCGCTAAAGATAATCATAGCAACAGATAAAATACCCACAGCCCACAGTAGAAAATTAATCAATATACTTATTAATCCACCTTCACCTGCAATGCTTTTATTTTCCATATCCGCCGTAGTAGCAGTTTTTATACCTTTCTTTACGACGCTATTAGCAGCTTGCGCGGAAACGTTTGTCGGAAGAGAAGCTACTGATATGGCTGAAAATCCAAACACCGAACAAACTACAATTAACGCCGATAATATCATTTTTTTCATTTTTACTCCTTATTATTACTACTAGATGCATCAGGTTTGGCAGGCGGCTTATTAAACCCGTCAAACACAAAATTAACAATCGCTGAAGCGAATACAGAAACTATTAAGCCAACGACAGCATATAAAATAGTACTCCTGGCTTTTGCAGCCTTCTGAGCATCACCACTGGAAAGTGCAAATAAAATACCACCAATGACTATCATAATAATCGAAATAGCACCGACAGCCATAAGTAGAACTTCAACGATAGTTTTTATAATACCATTCACCTGACCTTCACCGCTATCTTTATTTTGACAATAGACAGAGTTGTCGCTTCCATTTTCCTCTGAGCAAATATTAATACCGTTAGCCGCATACACCGCTGGAGTGAACACTCCAAGAAGCCCAATCATTAGTATTCCAGCCGCCAGGATTTTTGTAAAAATCTTCATCTTAAACCTTTCCTATAATATAACCTGTTATAGCAATCGCG
>CAUSFG010000059.1:0-4215 GCA_963530815.1 uncultured Candidatus Saccharibacteria bacterium | reverse complement strand
TTTTCATTGGTATGATTATAACACAATTCTATTCATGCTTGCGATCCAAGCTCATAAAGCGTAGGCGCTCTGGGTGGAAGTACAATTGGACTTTACCGACCGGACCGTTACGGTGCTTAGCGATGATTAAGTCTGTAATGTTCTGAACTTCTGGGTTGTCAGGCTCGTAATATCCAGGGCGATAAATAAAGCTCACGATGTCGGCGTCCTGCTCAATGGATCCGGATTCACGCAGGTCGGCTAGTTGTGGAATTGGCGGCGTGCGAGATTCGACAGAACGGCTTAACTGACTCAGGGCAATTAGCGGCACATTCAATTCGCGAGCAATAAGCTTCAGTCCGCGTGAAATTTCCGAAACTTCCTGAACGCGGTTCCCGTTGTGGTTTCCGTTGGCCTGCATAAGCTGCAAATAGTCGACGATGATTAATCCCAATGGATTCTCGTGGGCAATTCGACGCGCTTTAGTTCGCATTTCCAAAACTGATAATCCCGGCGTGTCATCGATATAAATCGGCGCCTCAGCCATTTCTCCCATAGCCTCAGACAGCTTCGCAAAATCTTCATCGCTCAGGTTTCCGGTGCGAATATTCCAGCTATCAACTCCCGACGCATCCGCCAGCATACGGTCGACCAATTGTTCCTTACTCATCTCTAGGCTGAAAAATAGGACGGGATTTTTCTCAATCGTTGCCACGTTATAAGCCAAATTCGTCACCAGCGTCGTCTTACCCATGGCTGGACGCGCTGCCAGAATAATCAAGTCCGATTTTTGTAGACCAGCGGTCATGTTATCCAGATCGCGATAGCCAGTACGAACTCCCCTGAGAGAACCTTTATTCTTACTGAGCTCTTCGATTCGGTCAAAGCTATCTGTCAGAATGCTCTCCAGACTGACCAAATCTTGCTTGGTTGATTGGTCTGACACGCTGAAAAGTTCAGCTTCGGCCTTCTCTAATAATTCCTGTGTGGTCGTCGATTCGTCATAGCCAAGTTCGGAAATATCGCCGCTCGCTTTTATCAGACGCCTGCGAACCGCTGCTTGCGTAATCATCTCCGCGTAAGCCGATGCGTGCGCCGCCGTTGGGACGTAATTTGTTAGCTCTGTCAGATATGCCGAGCCGCCGACCAATTCCAGCTCATCCTTTCGTTTCAATTCGTCGGTTAAGGTCAGAAGGTCGACAGGCTTATGTTTTTCAAATAGTCGCATCATTCCGGCAAAAATCAATCCGTGATTCTTGTCGTAAAAATCGCTAGGGTGAGTAATTTCTGCGGCGTCCGCCAAAACTTCCTCGTCAATTAAAACCGCCCCAAGCAAACTCTTTTCCGCGTCCAAATTTTGTGGCGGTATCTTCCCTTTTACTTCTTCACTCTTATCTGCCATTAAATATCCTCCAGCTTAACTTCTTCGCCGCCACCCATTAATTCTGCAATTTCCGCCAATTTTTCGTCCTCTGGCGGTTTCTTCTCTCCAATTATATCAATTTCCAAATCCATCGCGGTTTCTTCTGAGATAATTTCTGAGATCAATGGTTTGTTTTTTGCGTCATCCAACTTTTTCTTATAAAACGCGGAACCTGCGTAAATTGTCAATTTTTCACCGTCAAACGACCACTGGCTTTTCTGTAATAATGATGCCAATCCGAGGGATTTTTCCTTCGCTCTTTCAATGACTTTTTCCCAATTTAGCTCTAGTGGCGCGTCGGTTTTCTTTGGTTTTACGGCAGTTTTTTTTGTTGGCTCGGCTGGTTTTTCTTCTTTTTCAATCGGCTTTTCTGTCGGTTTGGTTGGCTCTGCGGCCTTAATTGACGTTGGTTTTTCGGCGGGTTTTTGGGTCGCGGCTTGAGCTATATTTTTCTTTGGCGCGACTGGCTTTTCTGCCGGCTGAGAATTGCTATTCATGAATATCGTCAATAATTTCAAATCTGGGTGCGGGTGCCTATCAATCTCAATCAATTGCTGAACCAGCCCAACGAGGTTTGGATTTTTTCGCAATCTATTGCGAGCAATTGACAATAATTGATGCGACACAACAACTGAATTCGCGCCGCTATTTTCTAATTCCTGGAAGATATTTAAGACTTTCTCATTGTCGTCGGATGGATATGAATCCAGCAAATTGCCGAGCATTGTCGCGTCGCTCAGCCCCAAATATTCGGTAACCATATTCGCCGTCAGCGGCTGGTCTGATGTTGCTAAAATCGACAATTGGTCAAGCGTGCTAATGCCGTCACGGAATCCGCCGCGGGAACGTTCAGCGATTAACCTGGCGGCATCCTCCTCAATTGCAAATCCCTCTTTCTCCGCTATATTCATTAACTGGCGCGTCATAATTTCCGTCGGAATTGGGCGGAAGAAAAATTGCTGGACACGGCTAAGAATGGTGTCTGGAAGTTTGTCGGCGTCAGTTGTAGCTAAGATAAACACCACGTGCTCTGGCGGTTCTTCCAGGGTTTTTAATAGCGCGTTAAATGCCGATTTTGACAGCATATGAACTTCGTCGATGATATAAACTTTTTTCGGCGCAGAAACAGGTGCAACTTGGGCTTTTTCTCTTAAAGCACGAATGTCGTCAACGCCGTTATTGCTGGCTGCGTCAATTTCAATAATATCCAAGTTTGAAGAATCGTCATCATATGGCAAGTGGTTAATTTCGTGCGCCAAAATTCGCGCCACCGATGTTTTTCCTACGCCACGCGGTCCAGTCAACAAGTACGCATGAGCAATTTTTCCCTGCTCTAACGCTCGACGTAAAATACCAGTCACGTGATCTTGACCTAAAACTTCATCCAAACTACGACTGCGATATTTACGATATAGCGCCTGACTCATCCCCTCATGCTCCTCATGAGATAATTATAGCAAACTATACCTTGAGACAGAAGTTAACAAATGTGATTTCCGAGTATTCGAGATCGCATAAATACGATTATTATTGTGATAATGGCAGTAATTATACAAGTTAACAGCAGAGCCTTAGACTTCTTACTAATTTTTTCTTTCTTAAGGATGAATATTGATGTAATTAGAGTCACCGTTCCCAAGATGTATGGCAAGTATCGTGCCAGTACTATTGAAGTATTTAATAATATTGTAGTTAAGCTCATTAGTAGCCTCCTTTACTGTGAAAGTTTGATTTATATATATCAGTAATAGAGTGAAATTTCAAGCTATTTCATCAAAAGTATATCGTAAAAATAAGGTCTTAAAATAACGTTAATTGCTCGGTTGGTAAATCCAGCTCAATTTCTCCGTTGGCTTTTTGCGCCCGATAACCAATAAGCTTTTTGATGTTGTAAGCCAGCAGCTGACCGCCGTAATCAGTGATGACAATTGAGCCGATGATGCTGCGTACACGCCCGACCAATTGACTACAATCCTTCATTAAAACGACACGTGACAAATCAACGCCAGCGGTTTGAAAATAATCTTCGCAAGGAATTAGCTCGGATTTCGGAAACGACACGCCAATTTTCTGCTCAATTTCAAGTAATTTCTGTCGCAATTCTCTTTCGCCAACTGCACGGTCAAAAGGTTGTTTTATCAATTCCATCTTTTTGTGAACTGGCAGAGTTTCAGCTATTCCGTCCAGCTTGGAAATTTTCGCCTCGTATTGCCTGGCGATCAATGCCGAAGAAAACGTTTCTAATTTTATGGCTAATCGCGCTCCCTGTTCCAATAATCTCCGAATTCCGCGCTCTTCTTGCGAGATTCCGACTTTTATGACGTTCGGCGCGAAGTACGCCAAGTAAACAAAGTGCGGATTTTGATTGATTTTTTCTTGTTGAGCGGAAACCGAATTGGCGTTGTAAAATGCTGGATTGAAGCCGGTTTTATCGCGGCATTTTAGGCAATTTTCATATTTTTCATCAACCGTGGCGTGGTCTGGGCAAATTTGGCTACAGCGGTTCTCAAAATCCACCCAACCCGTGCAATATTTGACGGAAAAATCAAACTCAAAAGACAAATCTTGTTCGAACAATTCATGGCGCTCAATTTTATCACCAACTTGACATTCGACGAATGGCTTATTGTCAGCGTTAAAACTGGCATAACTGAGCAAAAACTCGCTCGGTATCATAAGATTTCCTTATAATGCAGCTTCGACAGCAGCCCAAGTTGCGTCAGGATTGTCTTCAGGAATGATGATTGTGACTTGGTCACCGACGTTAATTCGGAAGTAAGTTACGCTAGCAAGCAAAATACGATATTCGCGGC
>CAUSFG010000058.1:0-4369 GCA_963530815.1 uncultured Candidatus Saccharibacteria bacterium | reverse complement strand
CGCAGAGAAAAACTGGGAAGAATCCGACAGAATCCGCGATGAACTTCTTCAGGCTGGCGTCGCTGTTCGTGATACACCAAGCGGCAGCATTTGGACGTGGAAATAGCCCGCTAGATTCAACGGGCTATATTTTATTTCGTGCTAATTAATCTTCGTTTTTCAATTTCTTAACTAATTTATTAAGCGGTTTTTCGTTCTCAACGCGATTAGACTTGGCTTGTTCTAAGTAATTATCCAGCAAAACTTTCACGACGCCAGCGGCTGGAATAGCAACCAAACCACCTAATAGACCACCGACATATAAACCAATTGTCACCGCAACCAAGACAGTCAGGGCCGACAGCTCAACCTTCTTTGATTGGATGGACGGAGAAACAAAGTTATTCTCAATCTGTTGATAAATCACGAAATAAATCGCGTAAATAACGCCCGCTGTCATATTATTGAAGAATAATAGTAATGATATCAACGCGCCAGCAATCGTTGCGCCAAACATCGGAATTAGCGTCAACACAAACGTCGCCATAACGGTGAGCATTGCCAAATTGGAATTTATGACAGGGAATGTCAAGCTCAGCACAAACACCACGAAACCTGATAATATCGCATCGATTCCAGAAACGGTCAATTGCCCAGAAACATAACCTGTGACCACGTTATACATTCGACCAACCAGCTTCTTATGGCGCTCCATTTTTTCTTCGTCGTTATATAGTCCCCACAAACGCTTCACCCAAGTCGGGCCCTCGAGAAGCATCAGGAATGACAGCACCAGCACCAAGAATAACGATCCTAAGAACGACGCCAAAGAACCAACACTGGATAATAAATTAGTGCCAACGCTCGTGGCCCAAGACGAAGATTGCTGCTTGATGTTTTCCATCATCGAATCGACCTGCGGACGCAAATTATTCTTATCAATAAAATCATTGACACCACGCCACTGTGAGCTAGCTTGGTCAATTATGCCCGGAATGCTCTCGACGAATTTGGCAGATTGCTGGACAATTGGCGGAATAACAAACCAGATCACGCAACCCAAAAGCAAAACCAGCGTCGTATATGCCAGCGCTGTGCCGCCTAATCGACTTTTTCCAGGGAGTTTTTTAGCAATTGCCGCAACTGGACGGTTCAATGCCAACGCCAAGAACAGGGAAATTCCTAGCAAAATAAGCGCATCCTTTGCGGAATAAATTGCCAAACCAGCCAGACCAAAGCCCATCACGACCAGCCAAAATCGCACAAATGTTTTCGTGTCTATCTCTATACGTACTTTCATAATTAAACTTTACCAGCTTTTCGGCGTGTCCGCAACGCCGACAGAGATAATTTACTATCATAAGACATCGCGCCGTAACGGAAAACGCGCACCGATAACCACATAACAAACATCGCTGTAGCGACCAAAATTGCCGTGCCGAGCAAAGCTTCCCAAATTGGCAAATTGCCTATTGCGTTTCGTAATAACAATGGAATCGGCGCAGTGAATGGAAATAGCGATAAGAACTTAACGAAGAAATAATCAGGGAAGGAAACGAACGCCGTGATTCCGTAAAATGGACCAATAAATAGCATAATTACAATTCCAAACCACTGACTGGCTTCTTTGGCGGTCGGCATCATCGCGCCCAAAGTCACCAACATTCCCGTAAATAAAGTGAAGCTGGCGGAGAAAATTATGATCGCCAGACCAATTCTCACAGGATCAAACACGAGCGTACTCAAGTCCAGGTTAGGCAATTGCAACTTCGAGCCAAATGCCAAATATCCCGCCAAAACTGGCAAAACAATCACCAAAATCTGAATCAAAGCCAACACCATCAAAGACAGAATTTTACCCGTAATTAAAGTGTCGGTTTTAACGGTCGTAAGCAGCATTTCCACCGTGCGATTTTCTTTTTCCTCGGTGGTACTAATGAGCATTTGATTGCCAAAAATACTGATGAGAATGAACAGAACAACCAAAAACATTCCCGGCACAATCATCTCATTAATGCCGCCGTGTTCTTTTCCGTCCAGATATGTGGTTGATGACAATTGGACTTTGTCGCGTAGAATTGCAACTTGCGCTGGATTAACGTCGCTTGCTACTGATTGGCTCAATAAGCTCTGTGCCACCGCGCTGTATTTTCCGTTTTGGAATAGCCCAACATCTTTACCATAAACTTCAACCTTTTGCTTACTCAAATCTTTTGGAAAATAAACATACGCATCAACTTTATTATTTTTTACGTCGTCAATTCCAGATTCTTTCGATTTGGCAGTTTTGGCTTTAATTGCCGCCAGTAATTCTGGCTTCACCAACTTCGAATCGTCCGTGACTTCCAATGAAAATTCTTGCTTTTCCAGATTTTTTGACGCTTCAATAGTCGTACTTTGCGACCAAAACATAATGCCGTACAGCACGCCAATCAACAGAGGAAAACCCAAAGCCGTCAACCAAAACGTCGGTTTTTTCAGTGTTCTAAGAGTTTCAAATTTGAAAACCGTCCCCAAATTATGCATTTTACTCATCGCTCAACTCCTTCGCTTCGCCGCCGTAAACTTGGACAAAAATGTCGTCCATTGAAGCGCCGCCAAATTGACTTTTTACTTCTTTCAACGTGCCGTATGCCGCCGCTTGACCATCTTTCAATAAAATCAAGCGATCGCACAATCTTTCGACTTCCTCCATCTGGTGTGTAACGTAAATAATTGTCGCACCAGCTTTTCGTTGCTCCTCAATTATATTCATCAACAATCGGCGATTCACCGGATCAAAACCTTTGGCTGGCTCGTCCATAATCAGTAGTTCTGGATCGCCCATAATCGTTACGCCGAGCTGGATTTTCTGCTGCTGTCCGCCAGATAATTTATCAAGTTGCGTATTAGCCTTGTCGCTTAAATTGACGCGCTCCAAAAACTTCAGGGAAAAATCCTTAGCTTCTTTACGGCTCAAGCCCTTCAATTGACCAAAGTAAAGCATCACGTCTAAAACTTTTTCTTTTTTATACAAACCGCGCTCCTCAGGAAGGTATCCGAGGCGAATCTGGCTTTCCACCGAATATGGCTTGCCGTTTATCAATAAATCGCCCGCGGTCGGCTGATATAACCCCAACAGTGCGCGCAACGTCGTAGTTTTTCCCGAACCATTGCTTCCCAAAAAACCAAAAACTTCGCCGCGAAAAACATCAAAACTCAGATCTTTAATGACAGTTTTATCGCCGAAGCTCATCTTAAAATGCCGAATCTCAACCATTTTTTTATTATCTGGCATACGCCTCCTTTTCTTTAAATAAAATTATAGCACTTAGCGCAGGAAAAAAGATATAATATAAATATGCGACTGTTGGTTATTGAGGACGAACGAAAAATTGCGAGGGTTATAACCGAATCTTTGAAGCGCGAAAAATACGCAGTTGATGCGGCGTATGACGGAGAAGAGGGCTTTAATTTGGCGGATAGTCAGCCGTATGATTTGTTGATTGTTGATCGAATGTTGCCGGGATTAGAGGGTACGGAGATTGTTAAAAAATTGCGCGAGAACGGGAAAAATATGCCAATTCTGTTTCTAACGGCGCTGAGCACGACCGAAGATAAAACGCTCGGGTTGGACGTGGGAGCCGATGATTATTTGACTAAGCCTTTTGCAATTGACGAATTGTTGGCGCGTGTGCGAGCCTTGCTTCGTCGTCCGCCGATTAGTCAGCCAGACGTTCTGCAAATCGACGACTTGAAAATTGACAAGCAGCAGCAAACCGTGACGCGAGCCGGGAAGGACATTGACATCACGAACAAAGAATATGCGCTACTGGAATATTTGATGCAACATCCGAATCAGATTCTCAGTAAAGAAACGCTGATTGATCACGTTTGGGATTTTAACGCTGATATTTTGCCGAATAATGTCGAGGCATACATAAAAAATCTGCGCCAAAAAATCGACAAACCGTTCAAAAAACAATTGATAAAAACCGTGCGCGGCTTCGGCTATAGGATTGAATCATGAAAATTTTTACTTCAGCAACAATTAAGCTGGCGGGCTGGTATCTGATGATTTTGATGATCGTCAGTTTGCTGTTTAGTAGCATTATTTTTCAGGTGGCGCGCTCGGAAGTTGATGCGCAAATTCATAAAATTATCGTTCAAAGGAAAGGTGATTTTCCTGCAATTAATTTGTCGGAAAGAATAGATAATTCAACTCGAAATCTTTTGATTAGTCTGGGCTATATAAATCTTATAGTTTTGCTCGCTGGCGGTTGGTGTTCATATTTATTGGCAAAAATTACTTTGCGACCGATAGAAACCGCCCACAAAGCTCAATCGCGATTTGTTGCTAATGCCAGCCATCAGCTCCGAACACCTTTAGCAATCATGAAGGCAGAAACTG
>CAUSFG010000057.1:0-4415 GCA_963530815.1 uncultured Candidatus Saccharibacteria bacterium | reverse complement strand
GCCAACCTTTATTCACGGCGGCGTTAAAAAGCGCAGCTACATATCGTTTGCTCGACCGCACACAAATAAAAATACTGTCATTACGGTTGATATACGCGATTGTTTCGGTTCTATCAGCCAAAATAACGTGCAGATTGCGCTCATTGAAAAGCTTGGACTACCTAATGGACTTGCGTGCCGTCTTGCAACAAAACTATGCCACAAGCGTCGCATACCACAGGGTTTTGCAACAAGCAGCTACCTTACTAATCTATACCTGAATGACACGCTACTTATCATAAAGCGCCAGATGAGTCGCATGGGCGTAGATATGACTATATACGTGGATGATATTGCACTATCCTCGCAACATATCGATAGTGCAAAAGTCATCAACATTGTCTCGCAGGAGCTATCGCGAGCAGAGTTAGCTATCAGCAAAGCAAAAGTGAAAGTTATGCACTCACACGGACCTCAAATAATTTGTGGTCTCATTGTCAATAAACGAATCTCTCTTACCAGACAAAAGAAAAAAGAATTATTTTCCGATATTGCCAATGGGCGCATGAGCGAAGCAAGCCTGAGTGGCTGGCTAGCAAATCTAAATATGATTGATAAAGAGTTGATGAGAAAGTTGCATACATATGCCATAAAAAATGGCAACATGAAGTTGGGTGCGTAGCGCGGCAGCTTTGCTACCTGAACGAAACACCAACACCTCCACTGTCATAACAGTAGTCGTCCTTGCTCAGAAAACACCTTTTTCATATTTAACCATCCGAGCGGGTGGTTTTTTCGTATGTTAATCCTTAGATAGCTAATTGCATTTGACATAATACCCCCAGGGGGTATATGATTATTTTATGGATACAGCAGACATCAAACGACGAGCCCTGCATCGCACAAAGATCATATCAGGACAAATGCGCGGACTCGAGAAGCAAATTGCCGACGACGCGTATTGCATGGATGTTTTGACCCAAAGTCTAGCAATACAAAAGTCATTAGCGTCGCTTAATAAACTTATTCTGGAGCGACATCTCCGCACGCACATTGCCGATAAAATGACGTCCGGCGACAAAGCTCAACAAAGTAAAGCGATAGAAGAATTACTCAATCTATATGAATTAAATAACATAAGGACAAAATAATGAATCACGAATCTCATAATCATTGCAATACAAAAAATTCAACCAAACGTATGGCACTAGCAGCAAGTTTACATTGTCTGGCGGGATGTATGATTGGTGAGATGGTTGGCGTTACCATCGGCACACACGCTGGATTTGCACCACATACCACGGTTATTTTAGCGTCAGTCTTAGCTTTCATCTCCGGCTACACCGCGTCAATTATACCATTAGTACGCGCCAAATTATCGCTCATAAAATCCTTAAAGTTAGTTTTCGCCGCCGATACATTATCCATACTGTCAATGACTGTCGTAGACAACATAATCATGCTAATCATTCCGGGCGCTATGGATAAGAACTTAGCTCATCCGATCTATTGGCTTAGCCGACTGATTTGTATGCTCGCCGCGTTTGCCGTATCATATCCTGTCAATCTATATTTGTTACGTCGAGGCAAAGGCCACGCGTTGACTCATCATTATCATCACATGTAATTTATTTGTTTTGATTTTCCCTATCATCTCGCTTATACTTAAATCATGAAAACTTGGCAAGATGTCGCCTCTCTTTATCAAATTTATCCGCGCAGTTTTCTGGATACGAATGGCGATGGAATTGGCGATTTGAACGGCATTACCGAGAAACTGGATTATTTATCATGGCTGGGCATCGATTCGATTTGGATTTCCCCATTCTTCGTGTCGCCGCTGACCGACTTTGGCTATGATATTGCAAATTATCGAGCAATTGATACGACTTTCGGAAAAATGCACGATTTTCAGGCGCTTCTTAAAAAAGCTCACGACCTCGACATTAAAGTTATGGTCGACCTCGTTCCCTGCCACACTTCAGACCAACATCCGTGGTTTCAAGAATCCAGATCTTCGCGTGACAATCCCAAGCGTGATTACTATGTTTGGCGCGACGGAAAAAATAATAGCGAACCTAACAATTGGCGGAGTTTGTCTGGCGGCAGTTCATGGGAATTTGACGAGCGCACTGGGCAATTTTACCTGCATTCATTCCTGAAAACGCAGCCAGATCTGAATTGGGATAATCACGCAGTGCGCACCGAAATGAAAAACATAGTGCGATTTTGGTTTGATATGGGCGTCGATGGAATGCGCGTCGATGCAATTTGGGGAATTTCCAAAGACCCTGATCTTAAAGACGATTCTCCAAATCCTGATTTTTATGGCAATCCAAACGATTACGGAGCGTTTATCCACGATCAATGTAAAATGGGACCGCATTTTCAGGAATATTTGCAAGAATTGGCGTCAATCTGCGACGAATATGACGACAAGCAAATGGTGTTTGAATTCTACCCTGATGATAAGCTGGGTGATATTTATCATCAATACAGCCAAATCCTGACAGTTCACCCAAAAGCCTCGGCGTTTTTTATGGAATATCGCGACAACGAATGGCACGCTAAAAATATTGAGAAAAAAATCGATAATTACCTACAATCAGCAAGCTCAACCACGCCATTTTTCTGCATCGGAAATCACGATCAGCCGCGAGTCGCATCCAGATTGGGCGAAGAACGTGCCCGCGCCCTCAGCTTCTTAAATCTCCTCATTCCAGGAATTAGCGTGGTGTATTACGGCGATGAAATTGGCATGACGAACGGAGAATTGACCGCTGATGACATTCGAGATAATTTTAGTCCCGCCAATTCTGTTGTTGATAGTCGAGATTTAGAACGCACGCCAATGCAATGGAATGATTCGCAATTTGCAGGCTTTTCAATCGCAAAACCTTGGCTTCCTGTTAATGAAAATCACACGAAGATTAACGTTGATAGCGAAAAAACCACAAACGACTCCCTGCTTAATATGCACCGAAAGCTGCTAAAATTACGCCAAACCTTCCCAATTCTTAAAAATGGCAATTTGAGCATCATGCAAAACACTGGCAACGGATTCATTCTCGGGTTAAAAAGAGAACTAACCGGTCAACGTGCTTATATTTTCATCAATTTCGCGGACGCAGAACAAAGCTTTTCCATTCCAGAAAACGCCAAGATCATTACCTCAACTCACTCTGTCGATTTAATTATCGCAGAAAATCTCCAAATGACAGTCCCAGGATATTGCGGAGTTTTACTTATTGCCTAGCAACAAAAACATTCAACTAGAACACTATCCCCGTTTCAGTATCGCACTCTTCTATGGGATAAACGCCCGCGCATCGAGCCGCCAACTCTGCCATTTCCTCTTTAATTTCCTTGTCATTAGCAGCCTCGGTGAGAGCTTCTAAGTCTAGATAGCAATCATCACTGTTTTGGCTAGATTCTGTCGTATCACCCCCTAACTCTTTGCCGCCGACACTTCTTTGCAAATCTTCATCATTTGCAATTTCCTCATAAGCTTTATATTTATCCGATTCGTCAGAAGTATCTTCACTCAGAATATCTGCCCCACAATTAACATAACCATCGTACAGCATTTTTCTACATTCCTCCTCTTTTTACTTTGTCTATAAACCATTATACGACACCACCAGATGTAGCGGTAGAGTTAACTTCACAACACTATCAAACAACGACGTCTTTCGTCTCGTCCAGTTAATTCACCTTTAATTATAAGCAGTCAGAATCAAATCTCCGTCGACATACTCGCCTAAAAATACATCCCCGTAGGATTCCAAGCCTCGTTTTTTAAGCTCGTCAAGCAGCCACTTTTCGTCTTTTCCTATTACATCCAAGATGTCAGCTTGCAATTGACCGTCCGTTATCAATGGGAATTTCGGATTTTCCTCACCTTTATGCGAAATAATAAGCTCGCCATCTTGCTCAATAACAGCTCTTTTCACATCTTTCGTCGAGTAAACATTATGGGTTCGAAGCTTGAAAGAAACATCATGAGCACTTAAGCCGACCTTCTCACAATTTTCGATATTTATCTTCCCATTGTCTATAATTATCAAAGCCTTACCGTCAATCAGCTGTTTAGCCTTAACGCTATGTTTCTTTATCCACTTCAGCGTCAATACCAACACACACCATATACACAAAATCCCAACATAGTCCAAAATCTTAATATCATTGTTATAAATAACGCCGCCGATAATACCACCAAGTACGTAATTCTGAACTTGATCGCTAGCAGAAGATGGTGCCAAATTACCTTTTCCTGTAACGTTAATTATTATCGTCAGCGCAAAAAATCCGATCAATAATTTTATTGCTACTAAAATAAATTCATTCATAATTTACCTACTTTTTTCTATTAAAAACGCTCTGATATTTATCAGAACGCTCATCAAACTTATTCCAATCGTAGGAACTTGGTGAGG
>CAUSFG010000056.1:0-4445 GCA_963530815.1 uncultured Candidatus Saccharibacteria bacterium | reverse complement strand
GCCGTCTACCGCTACACTTGAGCTAGGATCTGATCGATTTTCAACGTAGCTTTCTGTTATAACCGTTGCCGAATCGCCGAATGATGACAACAACTGCTCTTTTAATCCATCAATCTTCTTTTCACTCAGCTTGCTTTTTGCCGATTCTATATCACTAGCCGTCACAACCGTCGCAGTTTTATCAGTACCGCCACTAGTAGCAGACCGTAGCGACGCAGAAATATCATCAACCGAAATACTCATACTGCCAGTTGCCGCATTATACTGAGCTCCACCCTCACTGGCGGTAATAGACCCAGAAGCAGATCCCGGACATTTATATCCTGGACAACTCCAACCCAACGTAGCCCCCGGAACAGTCACAGAAGAATTCAAAGTATAAGATAGTCCGCTATTTTTCAAAATTGTACCAGCTGAAATAGTCACACTACTTGACGACGAGTTACTGAAGACAACTACTCCAGTAGCTTTTTCTCCGACATTCTTCTTGCCCGTAGCAGAAAATTCAACACTGACTTCCTTTGCTAATTCTTTCTTTACAGACTTAATGACATTAGATTTTGCGCTTGTAGTGGCT
This sequence comes from uncultured Candidatus Saccharibacteria bacterium, assembly GCA_963530815.1. Lineage (GTDB taxonomy): Bacteria > Patescibacteriota > Saccharimonadia > Saccharimonadales > Saccharimonadaceae > Nanosynbacter. Next base: position 3,868 of record CAUSFG010000056.1, on the reverse strand, counting down.
GTTTCATTCAAGCTGACAGTATCACTGACTGTCATACTAGTAGTCTTTGCTGAAATAACGACCGTAGCATGTGGAGCAAACCAAATTGCCCAAACCAAAAATACGATCAAAAGTAAAGCACCACCGCCTATCAATAAGAACTTCTTACGAAATGTATTAAAATCAGGGACTTTCGGTTTTTTAACCATCTTTTTCAGAGAGTCTAATCCCTTAGGCTCCTTCTTGTTTGCGTCAGCTATAGCATTATCTACAGCAGAATCTTCATCGGATTTCTCTGATCTTTTCGCGGAATCCGCCATATCTCCAACTGCCAGCTTGCCGCCATCAATCACATCATTGTCGTCATCGACTTTCAAAACCGGAATCTCCGCAATTTCTGGCTTGCTCTGAAGCGTTTTTGCAATAGGGATTTTCGCCGTTGCCGCCAATCCAGCCAAAACCGAATCATTCGTGATTAACACAATTCTCTTATCCGCCGAAGTTGCCGCTCGAGCTAGTAATCGAATATTGACTGCACTCTGTAAAACGCCAATTCTTCGAGGCGGCACTAACGCAATAATTCTCTCTTTCGACGCCTTAATCTTACTAATTATCGTCGTAATGTCGTCTTCTACATCGATATAAATAACGTCTTTATTCATTTTAAATCTTTAACAACCTATTTACTTTTTCAACTAAACTATTACCGTCTTGGCTACCGATAATTGTATCATATCCAACTCGCAACAAGCCCATTGCAGTTACAAATGTATGATCGCTAATGTCTCCAGTTTCATCAACTATTCCTGTAATATCACTCGGATTAATGTATTGAACTACTGGTTTCTTAGTAAAAGGCAAATCCTCTGGCCAGCGTCGAGTTTTCAGAGCTTCGGTAATCTTCTGCAAGCTCGATCCGCCGCCACACAGTAAAATCCTATTCGGCAAATAATCGACATTATCAAAATCGCTCAGCGCCAATTCAACACCCGATAGCCAAACTTCCAAAGTCTTGTCGATCGCTGCGTCAACTTTTTTCTTTACGCTAGGCTTCAAATTCTCATTATCAATATTAAGCTTCAACTTTTCTGCATCTTTGAAGCTTAAATCCAGGTCAGCCGCAATAGTCCTAGTGAAACTGCGCCCACCAATGCCAAACATCTTCGTGCCTTCGACTCCGCCATCATTAACAACCGCAATATCCGTCGTGCCGCCACCAATGTCTGCTAGAATCGCTGTAAAATTACTATCCGTATCCGATCCCAAAACGCTCCTACTCACCGCAAATGGCTCGGCAGCCACAGCCACCAAATCCAGCGCAAGTTCATCCGCAACCTTCTCCAGTGCGCCGATATGAACCATCGGAGCAAACGCCGTGTAAATCTGCACCGCCACATCTCGCCCCTGAAAACTAATCGGGTTCGAAACTTTATAGCCATCAATATGAATACTCACCAGCGCCGAGTTGACCAATTTTACCTCAACATCTTCATTGCCAGTTTCCAGTGCAATTTGAGCCTGAGCTTTTCCCTGGGCTCGCTCCTGAACTTTCTCAATGATGAACTCCATCTCAGCAATATCTAATGGCTTATTCGGCTGCGGCCTGCGATAGCGAATAGTATTCGTAACGCCCTTAACTAATTCGCCCGCAATGCCAATAACAACTCGCTTGCCCTGAACGCCAGCTTGATCTTCAGCCTCAGACAGAGCCTCCTCGCAATTCGCTACAACACCAGCAATATCAGCAATCGCACCACTATGCATGTCGCCCATTTCTTGCTGTTTTCGCCCAACACCGATAATCTTCAGCTCGTCGTCTTTAACTTCGGCGATCAACGCCTTAACCACTTCCGTACCAATATCTAAGCTAACCAATAGCTCGCGGCTATCCTTATCAGACTTCTTTAACATGTCTTTCAATGCCATATAAGAAATATTATATAACGCTTGTGATTTTAGAGCAACAGTTAATTATCTATCTTAAAACAGCCTTGATTCGACGAATTCCAGCCGAACTAGATTCTTCTTTGGTGATTTTGAATCGCTTGCCATCTTCAGCCAAAACTCCAGTGTGCTCGACGTGCGGACCGCCGCAAACTTCAAAGCTAACAATGTTATCATCCTTGCCAATAGAATACACCTTAACTTCGTCGCCGTAACGCTCACCAAACGCGCCAATTGCACCCATGCTCAATGCCTCGCCTGTTGGATAAACAGCAAAACTAACTGGCAAATCTTCATCAATCCAAGCATTAATCTGATCTTCGACCGCCTGTTTTTCTTCTGGCGTCAATTTATCGTGATTAAAATCAAAGCGCAATCGATCGGCAGTAATATTGCTTCCGTGCTGCTGTAAATCTGGCGCATTCAAAACCTTACGCAACGCCGCACCCAACAAATGTGTCGCCGTGTGATATTTCAGATGAATAGAGTCATGACCTTCCAAACCGCCGCTAAATTGCCCTTTGCGAGCCGTCTTAGAGCGCTGCCTCTGCTCATTCATTTTCGCGGTAAATTCATCGCGCCAATTGTCCGAAAGTTTAATTCCTTGTTTATACGCCTCTTCCGTACTGAGCTCTACCGGGAAACCGAAAGTATCGTACAAAGTGAACAATTCTTCACCAGTCAAGCCATCGTCAATGTAGCGCTGCATTTGTCGCAAACCTTTTCTCAAAGTCTGACGAAAAGCTTTTTCTTCCTTAACGAGAACAGCAATTATATTATCGCGATTATTCTTCACCTCTGGAAAATCAGCTTCGTACAAATCAGCAATCGTCGGCACAACTTCTTGCAGGAAATTCTGCTCGATACCCAAGTCAAAACTATAGCGAATTGCCCGACGGAGCAGACGACGCATTACATAGCCCTGCTCTTTATTACTTGGTGCACACCCATCAACAGCCATAAACGTCGCAGCCCTCAAATGGTCAGCGATCACTCGCATACTTTCGGTGTGTGAAGTGTAATCCTTGCCACTCAGATCTTGCAGCTTTTCAATAATCGGCCAGAGCAAGCTAATCTTAAAGACGTCAGGATCATTATTTACTGCAGCCGCAATTCGCTCAAGTCCAGATCCATGGTCAATATTTGGCTTATCAAGTGGCTCAAATTTTCCCTCGGCAACTTTTTTATACGCCATAAATACGTTATTGCCGATCTCCATAAATCGACCACAATCACAGTTCGGATGACAATTTTCACCAAATTTTGGATCGTGCTCAATGAAATCAAACTCATAAAACATCTCACTATCTGGACCACACGGATCACCAATCGGAGTAGTTTCTGGACCGCCATTACGACTCCACCAGTTTTTACTGCCGTCATAAAAGAAAATTCTTTCACCTGGATTTACACCACGTGCCGCGCCCTGCTCTTCGCTACCGATGTCCGCCATTTTTGCATCGATGCCCTTTTCTGCAAACTTTTTCTGCCACAATTTAGCCGCTTCAACATCTTTCTCAATATTATATTCCGGCGCACCAATAAAACACGTTACATACAATCTCTGCGGATCAAGACCAATTTCCTCAGTCAAAAACGTCCACATCCAGCCAATTTGCTCTTCCTTAAAATAGTCGCCCAAACTCCAGTTTCCAAGCATCTCAAAAAACGTTGTATGGCGATTATCGCCAATGTCGTCAATGTCCTGCGCTCGCAAACACGTTTGAGAATCGGCAATTCTCTTACCTTCGGGGTGCGCCTCACCAAGCAAGTACGGAATCATCGGCTGCATTCCGGCGCCCGTAAATAAAGTCGTCGGGTCATTAGTTAAAATCAACGGCGCACGCTCAACAACGGCGTGACCTTGTTTTTTATAAAATTCAAGATATTTACTACGTATTTTTTGGGCATTAATGAGTGTTACTATACAATAAAATAACCCCAC
>CAUSFG010000055.1:0-4560 GCA_963530815.1 uncultured Candidatus Saccharibacteria bacterium | reverse complement strand
AGTTGTACCTATCACACCTAAGCCTAAAATACATATTTTCATTTATATACACCTCTATAAATTCTAATTTGTCTTTGTTTAAAAATAAATCCCATTATATAATTCCATAAACCCTTTAGCAAACTTTGTGACAAGTTCATGATCAAGTGCAGTTACTAACGGGCGACCATCCTTTTTCTATAAAATCAGCGTTAGCCGGATCGGACATTATCTGATCATATTATATTCTCCATATTACAATTATGTCATAAAGCGTTAGTTAGTAAAGTGTATTCTTCAGGAAGATAATTCATACTAAGCCACCGAGCTTCCATTATTTCAAAGTTGCATTTTATGTCGTAATCAGACGCGTGCGCCGCAAAAACTCGAACTGAAAATTTGGCATACGACTCATGAGAATTAGCTTTTCCGAGATATCGCAGATTATGTATCTTTAATCCAATTTCTTCCAAGGCTTCTCTAACGGCAGCCTGTTCATAACTCTCATTATGCTTCACCCCGCCTCCTGGTAGAGCCCATTCTTGACGACTAAAGCGACCTCTAACTAATAAAATCTTACCATCATCACGATAAACAATCACCCGTACGCGGTCTTTCTTCGGTACAATCCTAAAAATTAGCGATATGGCACATGCAATTCCACGAAAAATTGCCCGTCCGAATGAACTAAACATCTCGCCGACTATTGACCCTTTGTGAGGCATAACTAGTAGAAACTTTCTCCTTTGGCGACAGTTTATTCTGTGGTTACGCCGTCAAAATCTTCTTCGTTAGCCTCCGCTTCTTCACGAGTCGCCCGAACGATTCCATCTTTATGATGCGCCGGACTATAAATAGTATAAAGCTTAAGTGGCTCCTCGCCGGTATTTATCACATTATGCTCAGCTCCCGCCGGCACAATAATCGCACCACCATCAGAAACAACATATTCATTATCGTCAATCAAAACCTTACCTTCACCAGACTCAAATCTGAAAAACTGATCATTCTCCTCGTGAACTTCCGAACCAATTTCCCCGCCAACAGGCAAGCTCATCAATACCAATTGACAATGCTTCGCGGTATATAAAACCTGACGAAAATTATCATTTTCTAACGTAAATTTTTCGATATTTCCACTAAAACCCTTCATAAATCCCCCTTCTATTTTTTATTTTGCAGCTTTTTCCAGAGCGTCAATCAACGTCTGCTTTGGCTTCATGCCAATCATTTCAGCAACTTCCTCGCCGCCAACAAAAATCTTCATGTTTGGAATTCCCTGCACGCGATATTCCATAGCCAATTGCGCATTTTCCTGACTAGCTTCAGTGTCAACCTTAACAATATCAAACTCTGTTTCTTCAGCAATTTGATGCAAGAGCGGAGCCATTGCTCGACATGGCGGACACCACGGCGCCCAAAAATCAACTAGTATAGGACCGTCGCTTTTTAGCACCTTATCTTCGAATTCTTGCTTCGTTGTAATTTCATATAAAGCCATTATTTCCTCCTTTTCTGGCATTTTTTACAAACTCCCGTCACAACCAACGGGCCATCAATATAGCAATCGCTAATTTCATGCGCAATCTGCTTTCTCATCTCATCGGCAATTTTAATATCCATCAGGCCATCGCAATCACTACACACAAAATGATCGTGATCGTCCTTACGAATATCATATCGCAAGCAACCCTTTTGGGTCGATGGCGCCAAACCAATCATCCCGTCGCCACACAGGCGCTGAGTTATTCGATGCACCGTCGTGTCGCTGACTTCGGGATGAATATTCCGCAATTCCTGAGCAATTTCCGCATTCGTCGCATGATGCTTACTCTTTAAAATCGCCATCACGTCATTCGTGTGTTTTGTTGATCGCCTAACAATTTGCGTCATGTTCCTATTGTAAAGTATTTACAATAAATAAACAAGGCTTTTGCTCCACAAATTGACTTATATCTATATATTCCCTATAATAATCAAAGTCTATGAACTCCCGATGGCGAGTTCCTCTAATATACATTTTTGAATAATTAAGAACGCTCAGTTTTCTGTGCAGCTTATAAATATTAATTTATCACCGAAAGGAATTGATTTGAAAAACAAACCAAACAGCAAAGAAATATTTCGTCTATTCTGGAAAACATCAGAGCCGTACAAACACCGCCGAAACTTGGCAATATTTTTTGCAATACTGACTCTCGTGGTTACTATTTTGTCGGCCCGCTCATAATTGCCCAACTTCTTAGTATTATCCAACACAATCAACTGCATGACGCAAAAAATCTATGGACACTAATTGCTTTATATAGCGTCAGTGGATTATGGTCTAGCGTCATCGGCTGGCGATTAGTTTTATATCTCGTCTGGACATTCGAAACCGCCATGCAACGAGATTTATACGCTCAGTGCTTCAGCAAATTGACCAACCAAACATTGTTCTTCCATTCAAATAAATTCGGCGGGTCGCTCGTTAGCCAAACAAATAAATTAGTCGGCGCGGTAGAAAGTTTTTGGGACACGATAATTTGGTCAATTTTGCCTCTAGTTGTTTCACTGGTCGGTTCGATAGTTGTCCTATCAACCCTTCTCTGGCAATACGCGTTATTCTTGCTAATCTTCTCAATTATTTTCAGTATCGTCGTTTATTACGGATCCAAGCCAATGGCGAAATTGACAAAAAAAGAAGCCAAATCCAACAATAAATTGAACGGACAATTAGCTGACGTAATCTCGAACGTTCTAGCGGTCAAGTCATCTGGCGCCGAAGCTACGGAACAGAAATTTTTCGCAAAAACCGTCAACTCTTGGCGAAATTCAAGTCTCGACGTAATGTGCGGATTCTTAAAAGTCAGCACTATATATTCGTCAATCAACATGGTTATTAAAATTGGAGCAATCGCCTTCGCAGTATACGCAGCCCAGAATGATTTGGTGTCCGTGGCGTCCGTTTATCTTATTATCACCTACACTGGAAGTGTCGCACATGAATTGTGGAACATGAATGGAATCATGCGCAATTACAATCGAATTATCGGTAACGCAAATGATATGGTAGAAATCTTACAAACGCCAACAACATTGATTGATAAAAGCGATTCAAAGCTAGAAGTCACAAGTGGCGAAATCTCTATGGATAAAATAACTTTCACGCACGACGAAGGTCAAGGCGACACTCTATTCCACGACTTTTCTCTGGATATTAAACCAGGAGAAAAAATAGGTTTAGTCGGAGCGAGCGGTTCTGGAAAAACTACGCTCACCAAATTGCTATTACGTTTTGCTGATATTGACTCGGGAAAAATTACCATCGACGGACAAGATATTTCCGAAGTCACCCAAGCAAGTTTGCGCGCCAAAATCGCTTACGTACCACAAGAGCCATTACTATTCCACCGCTCCGTGCGCGAAAACATCGCTTACGGTCGACCTGATGCAATGGACGCAGAAATTGAAGAAGCTGCCAAAAAAGCTGGCGCTTACGATTTTATCATTGGACTTAAAGACGGTTTTGACACAATGGTTGGCGAGCGCGGAATTAAATTATCTGGCGGACAGCGACAACGAGTTGCAATTGCTAGGGCAATCCTAAAAGATGCGCCAATCCTAGTCCTCGACGAGGCGACTTCAGCGCTAGATTCTGAGTCAGAAGCGTTGATCCAAAAATCTCTGGAAACGTTGATGGAGAATCGAACCTCAATTGTCATTGCCCATCGTTTGTCTACAATTGCTAAGCTGGACCGTATAATTGTTTTGAAAAATGGGAAAATTGTCGAGGACGGATCACACGACGAGCTCATCAATAAAAAACGCGGTGTTTACGCAAAATTATGGGCGCGACAATCTGGCGGATTTATTGAAGAATAGCTCAATCTGCATACGCTAATTATGCTATAATTAAGATATGGAATCTTTTATTCACTTGATAACTAGCTTCGGCGTATTGGCAATTTTATTAGTAATTTTCGCAGAATCCGGTCTACTAATCGGCTTCGTCTTACCCGGCGACAGCCTGCTTTTCACCGCTGGATATATGGTTCAGCAAAACATTCTACACATTGACATCCACATTTTTGCACTTTTGGTTTTTGCAGCAGCAGTGCTGGGCGACAATGTTGGCTATAGTTTTGGCCATAAAGTTGGACGCAAGTTGTTTGAAAAAGAAAATTCCCGATTCTTCAAGAAAAAATATTTAGAGCAAACAGAAAAGTTTTACGACAAGCACGGCTCAGCGACAATCGTCCTGGCTCGATTTGTACCAATTGTAAGAACCTTCGCCCCAATCGTTGCCGGCGCCAGTAAAATGCACTATAAAACGTTCTTAACTTTCAATCTTATCGGTGGATTTCTTTGGTCGTCAGCATTCGTTTATCTAGGTTTCTACGCTGGCGAGTTTTTGACCAAAGCAGGCGTAAATATTGAAGTTGCAGCAATCCTCATTATTTTCCTGTCCGTCTCACCAATGGTTATTCATGCTTTGAAGCAGCCAAATACTCGCGCCTTGTTAAGAAAACAATTGTCGGTTCTCCTCTCGAAAACCAAGCGTAAAAAATAATCTTAAAGCATCTTTTTCAGGTATTTGCC
>CAUSFG010000054.1:0-4680 GCA_963530815.1 uncultured Candidatus Saccharibacteria bacterium | reverse complement strand
ACACTTCTTTGATTGAATCTTCCGAATTCTCTGAAAAAGAACCTATGGATTCTCAGCCGGCACCGTTGTTTGCCGCCGTATCTACAGAGGTAAAACCTTCAGCCGACAAAGAAAAGAAAAAATCTGGATTATTAATAGCGTTGCTTATTGTTCTATTTTTGGCAATTGGTATGGCTGGCGGCGCTGTTTCGTACTTTTTGCTGATAAAATAGATATATGTCTAAATTTACTGACGGATTAAATAGCGAGCAGGCTCGAGCGGTGACGCACGCTGATGGGCCACTGTTGATTTTGGCCGGAGCTGGATCTGGAAAGACTAAAACTCTAACTCATAGAATCGCTTATTTGATTGGCGAGTTGAAAATATTTCCTAGTCGAATATTGGCAGTTACATTTACTAATAAAGCTGCGAAGGAAATGCGTCAGCGATTGGCACAAATATTGGGTGAAGATCCTGAAAATCGGCAATTTATGCCGTGGATGGGAACTTTTCACAGTATTTGCGTGCGAATGTTGCGGATGGATGGTGAAAATATTGGTCTGAATAAGCGATTCTTAATTTACGATACCGATGATCAAATAAGCTTGATGAAGCAAATTATGAAGGCTCGCGGCTTGACGGATAAAGACATTAAACCTCGAGCTGTTCTTTCGGCTATTTCAAACGCTAAAAATGAGATGAGAAACGCTGAGGATTTTTCGGCTTCGACTCGCGGCCCAAGAGAGCAGAAAATAGCTGAATTGTTTTTTGCTTACGAAAAAGCTTTGAAAGATGCTTCGGCGTTGGATTTTGACGATTTATTGATAAAAACTGTGGAATTATTGAGAAGTAAGCCAGACATCCGTCACAAATGGCAGCAGCAATTCGAACATATTCTGATTGACGAGTATCAGGACACGAATGCGGTGCAGTATGCGCTAATTAAGTTGCTGGTGAATTCGCGTCGCAATTTATGTGTGGTCGGCGATGACGCCCAGTCGATTTATAGTTTTCGCGGGGCTGATTATACTAATATTCTCAATTTTGAGCGTGATTTTCCGGGCACGACGGTGGTTAAGTTGGAACAAAATTATCGTTCGACTGGCGCGATTTTGAATATGGCGAATGCGCTGATTAGTCATAATATTCATAGAACTGATAAAAATTTATGGACGGCGAATGGCGACGGTGTTGAGCCGAAATTATGGCAATTATACAATGAGTCCGAGGAGGCTTTGGCGATTGCGAATGAGATTCAGGCGCAAATTGCGAACGGTCGTCAATATAGTGACGTGGCGGTGTTGTACCGAACGAATGCGCAAAGCTACGCAATTGAGCGAGCTTTGCGTCAGAGTTATATTCCGTATAAAATCGTCGGCGGTTTGCGATTTTTGGATCGAGCTGTCGTTAAAGATCTATTGGCATATCTTCGATTGTTATATCAGCCGAGTGATCGAGTTAGTTTTTTGCGAATTGTGAATACGCCAAAGCGTGGCGTTGGAGCAGTAAGTATTTCTAAGTTTCTGGACTGGAATGACGTGTCAGGGAAAGACATAATTAGCGGGTTGCTGGCGGTTGAGGAGGCGGATACTTTGACAGCGCGCGCAAAACGTCCGCTGCTAGAGTTTGGTCAAAAATTGCACGATTTGCAGCAGGAAATTGACGGATCTCCAGCCGAATTGATTGAAAAAATCATGAAAAGTACTGGCTATGAAGATTTTATAAACGACGGAACGCCGCAAGCTGAGGAACGAATGGAAAATATCGGCGTGCTTTTGTCAGAGGCGAAGGCTTACGTTGATGTGGCGACGTTTTTGGAAGAGATGGCTTTGATGTCTTCGACGGATACAGCTGCCGATCAACAAGTAACGCTCATGACACTTCATGCGGCTAAAGGTTTGGAGTTTCCGGCGGTTTTTCTGGCAGGACTGGAAGAGGGGATTTTGCCGCACGCGAGGGTGTTTGATAGCGGCAACGCTGATGACGTCGAAGAGGAGCGTCGATTGTGCTACGTTGGTGTAACTCGGGCGAGGGAAGAATTATTCGTTAGTTGCGCTAGCTCTCGGACGCAATTTAGTCAGATTGGCTATAATATGCCGTCGAGGTTTTTGGACGAGATGGGCTTGATGGCTGGTGGGGTTGATAGACCAGCTCAGCCGATCGTAGAACCTGATTTTTATTCAGAAGATATTGGTTTGGAGGTTGGTGATCGAGTTCGCAGCCCGAGTTTTGGTTCGGGGGAAATTATTGATAGCGAAGGGTTGAGTGTTACGGTTCAATTTGACAATGGAAATATTAAGAAATTGAACGTCGAGTTCGCGCGCTTGGAGAAAATTTGATATAATAAGAATACCTACGTTGTGGGTGTGAACTTATGGGTATAAGATTACAAGCAAAACATTATTCTAAGAAAATTACGTTCGTTCCTGGCGCGATATTGATGCTGGTTGGCGGTTTGTTTTTTGTCAATCAAGCATTAGCTGACGCTACTAAGCCAGCCGCTAAGGCTGGTGAAAAGTTGGTGACGATTTACGACAGGGGCGCAGAAAAGACGATTGTTACAAAAGCGAGGACGATTCGCGAGGCTTTGAAATTGGCTAAGTTTTCTATTGATGAACACCAAGACGTAGTCGAGCCGAGTCTTGATTCGGAGATGGTGGCGGAGAAGTACAATATTAATATTTTCCGCGCTCGTCCAATAACAATCGTCGATGGAAATAAACGTCTAAAAATAACCACCGCTGAACAAACACCGGCTTTGATTGCGAAGGCCGCTGGAATCGAAGTTTTTGAAGAGGACAAAACTACTCTATCTAATTCCGATAATATGGCGGTTGATGGCGCAAACATGGTGATGAAAATTGACAGAGCCTCGATGGTTAATTTTGTACTTTACGGCAAAGAATCTGTCATCCGCACACATGCTAAGACGGTTGGCGAGCTATTGAAAGAGAAGAATATTGATCCAAAGAAAGATGATACGCTATCTGTGGATCGTTCGGCAAAAATTATTCCTGGAATGAAAATTGAGCTTTGGCGTAATGGAAAGCAAACTATAACCGCAGAAGAAGATGTGAAATTTGAGGTTGAAAAAGTTCAAGACGCGAATCGAGATTCGGGATATCGCGAAGTGAAACAGGCGGGCGAGAATGGTAAGAAAAATGTCACTTATGAAATCGAGATGAAGAACGGTGTGGAGGTGAGTCGTAAGGAAATTGCTAGTGTTGTGACAAAAGAGCCAAAGAAGCAGATTGAGATTGTGGGGACGAAAAGCTCTACGTCATTTTCTGGCAGTTTTTCTGAAGCGCTCGCTAGATTGAGAAGTTGCGAGGGTAGTTATACGTCGAATACTGGAAATGGATATTACGGTGCATACCAGTTTGACAAACGAACTTGGGGAAATTATGGCGGATACGAACTGGCTTCTGACGCTCCAGCTGCTGTGCAGGACGAAAAGGCGTGGCAAACTTACAAGGCTCGTGGCTGGCAACCATGGCCGACTTGTAAGGTTAAAATGGGACGTCAGGACATCTATAGATAATAGTTTCAAAATTTGATATAATTTCTCTAATACATTGTGTGAATTGTCAAATTATTATGCGCGCAAAAGGTTTATTTTTTGGAAAAATTATTGGATTAGCTGTGTTGGTTGCGATTGCAACTCCAATGATTTCGTTTGCCGACGGAAAGACTTCTGGTGAGCATTTGGTTCGTATTTATGATCGTGGTGAAGAAAAGACCATTATCACAAATGCATTGACCGTTCGGCAGGCCTTGCGTGCGGCTAAGATTACGATTGACGAAAAGATTGACGCGGTTGAGCCGAATATTGATATGGAATTGACAGGTGCAAAATACCAGGTCAATATTTTCCGCGCTCGCCCAATAACAATTGTCGACGGAAATAAGCGTCTAAAGGTAACTACCGCCGAGCAGACGCCGGCTTTGATTGCGAAGGCTGCTGGGCTGACTTTGTATCGCGAAGATAAGACGCATTTTACGAATTCTGACGATCTTTTGGTGAACGGTGTGGGTCTGGTAATGAAGATTGATCGATCAAAACAGCGAACGATAACTGAAGAAGTTGATATTAATTTTGAGATTGAGCAGATTAAGGACGATTCTCAGCCGATTGGATTTAAGAGTGTTAAGCAGCTTGGGGAAAAAGGTGTGCGGAAGGTGACTTATCAGGTTGAGGTAGAGAATGAGCGCGAGATTAGTCGTAAGGAAGTTGCTAGCGAAATCACAAAGCAGCCAAAGAAGCAGATTGAAATAATTGGCACGAAGCCTAAAAATCCATTGACGAAAAGTAAGGGCGCGCAGATATTTACCGACTCCAAGGGTGTAACGCATCGTGAAACGTATTATGATTTACCGATGAATATTGTGATAAAAGCTTGTGGTAGCGGCGGTACTTATACGGTGCGGGCGGACGGCGCGAAGGTCGATAAGGATGGCTATATTTTGGTGGCGGCCAATTATGGTAATTATCCGCGATGTTCGGTGGTTGAGACTAGCATGGGTCCGGGCAAGGTCTACGATACCGGTGGATTTGCGGCTAAACATCCGCACGGATTCGACTTAGCGACCGACTGGACGAATGGAGATGGGCGTTAAATGACTTCTTCTCGTGGACCAAAAAAATCGCTCGGGCAGCACTGGCTGAAGGATCCGGATATTTTGGCGGATATTGCTGAAGC
>CAUSFG010000053.1:0-4959 GCA_963530815.1 uncultured Candidatus Saccharibacteria bacterium | reverse complement strand
ATTGCATCCGATCATAATCTTCCAAAATATGCCGATAAAAAGCCGACAATCGAGCGGAAGTTAATAGCCCCAAATCGCCCCGACCAGAACGAATAACCACGTCGCAAATCGCGAATAATTCAATTCCGCCCGCCAGTTTACTGCGCTCGCGTCGCACACCTTTTGCGATTACACTACGTCGACCTTTTGGGGTTAATAATTGCAAAACTCGGTCAGCTTCGGCGTAATTCGTTCGCCTCAAAACGATTGCTTTTACTCGCTCACTCTGCCCCGTCATTTAGAACCTCGCGAAAAATCGCCCGCGCCTCATTCGGACGCATCGATGTTTTATTCAAAATCGCCTTCACGCCAAGCGGACGCAAATCGTCCATTTTAACGTCGATATTCGTACAAACCACAATCGGCAGACTCGCCAAATCCGCGTACGATCGCAGTTCGTTAAGTAGCGCAATCGCCGTTTCACCCGCCAACAACATATCCAAAATTAAAGCGTCAGGTTGCCAATCGTCAATAATTTCAATCGCCTGGCCACCAGAAACCGCCACTCGATATTCCGCGCCAACATCCGCGGCAAACTTGCCCAGAATATCCGCCCAATTCTTATCGTCCTCAACAATTAACAGTTTTTTCATATCAAGCTCAACTGCCGACTAATTGGCATTTCTACATAAAAAGTCAATCCATCGCGATGACGAATCAGACCAATTCGCCCATTCATCGCCCGCGCAAATTGATTCGCCACGTAAATCCCCAGCCCACTACTTTCCGGCCTTGTTCGCACGGTTTTTCGCGTTTCCATTTCATCAAGCAAAAGCCGATATTCCTTCAAACTCATCATCGGTCCAAAATCCCGCACGCTCATTCTCACGGCATCTTTTGTCGTCTTAACCGAAACCTTAATCTCCGATCCGTCCTCCGTATACGCCAACGCGTTATTCAAAAAGTTCGCTAAAATTCGCCCCAAAAGTGTTCGGTTTGCTAATATCAATTGACTATTTCGACTACTCTTAGGCCAGCTAACTTTTCGTCCATAAAGCATTGCGTTGAACTTCGTTTCCATCGCTACCTGCTGACATAAAGCCAACGGATTGACCGGCTCAAGCGGAAATAACGATGGCGTTAAATTGGCTGAATTTGCCAAATCAATCGTAAGTTGCAGCGCCTGCTCAGAAGTCCGAATAATTCGTTGCTGGATTTGAGTTTTATCGACAGAACTGGTTAAATCGTCGTCCAGCAGTAGCGCCAATTGCCTAATCAAAGCCAGCGGTGTTTTCAGCTCGTGTGCCGCCACCAAAACGCTCGGCAATCCCCCAAAATCAGCATCACTCCACTCTTTACCTGCCATACAATTCTAGTATAGCAAATATGTGCTGGGTTTTCCTATTCAGAGATTTTTACAGTGCTTAATATAGTCTGGAAATCTGGCTTAAATGTATCCGCGTCGGTTGAAAAACGAATAGTTTTATCGCGAACTTTCATCAAAACCACAGAGCCGCGCAATTCTTTCTCAAACGTACCGTCAATCCGAGTTGCTGAAATTCCATTAAACTCAGTACTACTTGAGGTCAACTCACCCTTCTTTAGTCGTGATTGATAATCATTCAGCACCGTATCCATATTCTTGTTGATAATCTCCAGCCTTAATGCAAACCGACTATTTTTATTAGTTGTCGAAGGAACTGAAACAGGGTGAAAATAAGCTTTGTAATCACCCCTGTCGCTGCCGTCATTTGCTACATATACGCTCCAAATTTTTGGATACATGAACGACACTCGACCATACTCAGTAGGACCAACAAATTCAATACGCTGGTTTTTTACGTAGTCAGAAAAATTCTTCTGGTCTAATGCGGCTTGTTCGCTCTTACCCTTAGCAACTTCAATTGCCACTTTACTATTAACATCGCTTTTTTCTCGGGAATATTGCATATATGCCCAAATTGCCAAAGATCCAGCAATCAAAAACAATATCAGACAGCCGATTGTGCCAACCATCCAGCCATTAACTGAGCCGCGCTCACTTCTATTTCTTGTAATCATAATTAGAGTATAGCTTATGCTTTAATTGATGTAAAGATCCTACTCAGCATTAAAATCCTCGCTAAGAACCTCGATATCATGTCGCATATCTTCCAGCGTGGCAGTAATTTTTTTTGATAACTCTCTCGCCTCAATAAACCTCTGTTTCGCCTCATCCAGATTAAAATCATCGCCTTGAAACCACGCGATTCGCTCGTTCAATTCAGTCATCATTTGCTCAATTGTCATATCGTTGTTCACTATTCTCAATCCTCGCTTTCATAATTATATCTTTTGTTGTAATCTCTACAATATTACCAATCTGTAAATCGCCCTTGATCATTGCATAGCCACGACGCAGCGCCATTTCTGGATCATACTCAGCGATGACTTTTTGTTGCGACAACGTTGCATTTACAGCCACATCCACACGGCTTGACCACTGTTTTAGCGCTTCTTTTTGCAACATTGTTGCATTAAGCGATTGCTCCTCGATAGCTCTACAAATTGAATCTTTCGCGTCAATTAGCCTGTAATGCAAATGCCTAACCACTTCTCGCTTATCAGGAAACAGCAATTGCGCAGCATTACTCGGCGTGGCTGCACGAACGTCCGCCGCCAAATCACATAAGCTTTCATCAATTTCATGACCAATTCCAGTCATTGTTGGAATGCGGCTACTCGCCACCGCCCGTACTAGTTTTTCATCGTTAAACCTCGCCAAATCTTCCGCACTGCCACCGCCACGAATCAAAACAATCACATCTGGAGATTCTGACATTTGATTAAAATATGAGATTGCCCGCACAGCTTGATCTGCAGCATTCGCACCTTGCACATTAACGTTGGCGACTACGAATTTCACACCACCCCAACGCTCACCGGAAATCTTCATAAAGTCGGCATATCCCGCTGCTTTCGTGCTGGAAATAACAGCCACTCGCTGGGGATATTGCGGTAATGAGCGCTTTCTTTCAGAACTAAACAAACCCTCAACTGTCAATTTTTGCTTCAAAAGATCAAAACTTCGCTTCAAACTTCCCTTGCCTAATGGGCGAATCTCTTGAACGTTCAGACTAAAGGCACCATTATCCCTAAGCGCCGGCATTGCCCGAACGACAACTTTCATTCCATCTTCAATTGGCGTACGTAAATTGCTAAAACCGACAAAACACCGAACCAGCCCATCGTCATCTTTCAGATCAAAAAAAGCGTATTTCGGAGGATAGGACTTGAGACTAGAAACTTCACCCTCAACTTCAACCATCCCAGCAAAAGCCACGTCAAAAGTTTGATTGACAATTGCTATGAAATTGCTAACACTAAATCTGGGAATCATCTGGCTTGCCGTATTTAATCAGTGCGTGTTGATAGAAAATATAGCCAAAGATAATCGTGCCAGTAAGTAAAATTGCTCGCGTCAAAATTATTCCAGCAATCGCCAAATCAGGCGGAGTGCCTGCCATACTCAAGAAAATAATCATAATGGTCTCATAAACACCCGTCCCTCCAGGCGTAAACACGACAATTGCTGCCAATCCCGCCACGCCGTATCCAACCATCAGAATCGCCGGATTAACAAAAACACCCAGCGACAAAAACGCCACAGCAAACATCGCCACGTCAAAAACAGTGTAGACAGCTCCCCAAATCATCGGTTTTATTAGAAGTTTCGGATGATTGGACAAATCTTGAAAATCGTCCTGCATATCAACAAAAAACTCTTCGACTTTATTCGACTTCATCACTCGTCGCTTCTTGCCTAAGGTTGCAATTTTTACCAGCGTATTAATAAATCTAGACAATTTAGCAGCAGTCATCTGCATGCGTCGCTTCGACGAGAACATAAAAATTAGACCAAAAGTTAATGCCAAAACCACGATAATCAATAAGAAACTAGCGGCAACGATATAACGATTAACCTTGCCGTCGATAGCCAGCGCCAACACGGCAATCACCAACAAAACCAAAAGCGACAAAAATCCCGTAACGTAACGAATCACCTGCGCAAACGTCGAACGCGCCGAGCTCACGCCGAGCTTATGCATTCGCCACGTCGTATACGAGATGCCACTAACTCCGCCCGACGGAAAAATGTGATTGACCAAATTAAGCTCCAGCGCAATCCTCGTCTGCTCCAGCCTGGAAATATGATGAATCAGATTCTTCTCTCTTAAATATGAGAAAATCATCTCGCCGCCAGCGAAGTACACGATAATCTGAAACGGTAATAGTAAGAATAATAGCCATAAATCCGCATGCAAAAACAGATTCCACGCCTTCACTAGCTCATGCCGAGATAGAAAAATTATTATTGCCAAAACCGCCAACGTCAAAACACTCATAATGGCTCGTGGCGACTTTAACAATTGCAGCACCTTCGGTAACATAACCTTCATTATACCACGATAAATGCTATAATTACGACATGTTTATAGCTATTCTTGGCCGTCAACCAGAAATCTCTATCACTGAATTAGAGGCAGTTTACGGTACTCAAAACGTCCAAAAAATCTCCAACCAAGCCGCCACGGTTAATTGCGACAATTTATCAATTGACAATCTCGGCGGGACGATTAAATGTGGACAAGTCATCACGAAGATAAAATCGCAAAAATCAGACCGCAATACCCTGCTCCAAGCCTCAAAAATTATTGTTGAAAAATACACGAAAAAACTTTCGAATAGTCAGAAAAAAATAACGCTTGGGATAAGTTTTTATGGCAATAAAACAGATCCGAGGAATGTCCAAAAAATCGGAATTATCTTAAAAAACAACTTGAAAAAATCTGGCGTTAGTTTGCGCCTAATTCCTAATAAAACCGCCGCATTGTCCACCGCAACTTCTCATAACAATAAGCTCGGCAGATCTGAGGCGAAAATTGAAATTATTATAGCTAAGAACATATATGGAGATGTGATAGTTGCTGAAAGTCGTGG
>CAUSFG010000052.1:0-5012 GCA_963530815.1 uncultured Candidatus Saccharibacteria bacterium | reverse complement strand
GAAAAAAATACTACAAACAGTATCGTACAATCTACACTGCGGAAATAGCTCAATCGATCTATAAATCACCTCTCGACAATGCCAGCACATTCTGCTGCAGCCAACAATACATCGCCACGGTAGCCGCCGCGCCAACGTTTATAGAACGAGTCGAGCCGAATTGCTCAATCGCCACAATCTGATCCGCAGCGCCAGCCAGCTCTGCAGAAATCCCCGGCCCTTCTTGCCCAAATACCAAAACCGCACGCTTCGGTAAACTCGTCTGCGACATATTAACACTGCTCTCGATATTATCAATAGCAATAATTTCCCTGTCCTCAGTCCGCATTTTCTCAACAAACTCTTCCGTCGTCGCCAGATATGTAATGTGAAGATATTTATCCGTCATCATGGCGCCGCGCTTATTCCATTGCCTGCGCCCAATTACATAAATCTGCCGCACGCCAAACGCATTAGCGCTCCTGACAATTGTCCCCATATTAAAATCTCGCTCGGTATTTTCCAGCGCAATCACCAAACCGTGGTCTTCAGAATCCAACTCATTTATAATCTCCGATTCGCTCCGACCCTTAAACTTATCAATGACGTTTCTTTTATCTTCCATCTCTGTTATTTTAGCAAAGTTCCTGAGCAAATAACAAAAGTTGAGAGCCTTCTATTGACTTAATCACTATAGAATGGTATAAGTAATATTGGTTTTCGTTAATGAGTTGAGATTACTCCTCATCCGAAAACGTTCATTGACAAGCAGCCGAAACACAAGGCGAGTTTTTATTTCTTCTAAGAACTTTAAAGAGATAAAATCTCGTCTTGTGCATAAAGAATGCACATATATCACAGTGAGGGCGAGAAAACGCAGGAAGAGCAAAGACCGTGAATAAAAAGACCAATACGACGACACTGGAGAATTTTCTTCGTCGAGCAACCGCGTCTATCGAGGGGAAGAAATTAACCCTCGACTATATCCCGAAAGAAGGTATGATATCACAAGCGATTACCACTGATGTAGAAGTTAGGAAACTTCTCGTCCAGCTAAGCGAAGAAGCCACTGCGCTGGCGCAAGTAGCGCAAAGTCTTCTGGACTACACAGAAGAAACAGAAGACTAACAACGCGGGATATATGATGAGTGTAATTCATTCTCTTTATGGCTGCTTGTCATATATCCCCTGAAATTATTTTGAAATAGTCTCGTTTGAGGCTGTTTTTTATGCATTCTATTGACTTTTTTACGCAAGTGTGATATAAATAAAGTTATCTTTCGTTGATAAGTTGAGTAAATCCTTGTCCGAAAGTGAACTTTGACAGGCAATCGAACACAAGATGAGTTTTTATTTCTTTTTTAAAACCACCATAAGAGAACTAAGATCTCATCTTGTGTTGTTAAAGAACGACACGCTGCAATCCTGCGGATGAGAAAACACGAGAAGGGACACCACTACAATGTGGGAATACCTCGCTGACGAACTTTGTGGCAAGATTGATGACCTCCAAGAAGACTGGAAGAAGATTAGGAAGTGCATCAATGCGATCGACCTTTCTGATTTCACGAAATCCGCGAGGGAAGATCTCAGCCGCAGCAAGAAGGACCATACGACTTCACTCCGGAAGGTTGTGGAGCTCGCAGATCTCCTTTGCGGTGACCATGACTACAGCACAACATTGGCCATTTACAAGCTCAAAGTAGCTCTTCACGATCTCGAAGACTCTATCAGCGGTCTCCATGGCTGCGTCGTTGTTAAGGGGAACGCGGAAGTCGAAGAAAAACTCTTCGATACCGCTATGCAAAACATCTCCGCGGCCTATGAGGTCGCAGAAGAGATGAACGAGCTCCGTGACACTGACATCTATGGTGTGATTTACGCAATCCCGCCGCACGCCATCGACACCGGTCTCAATGATACCACATCGAAGCGGCGGCTTATTAATGCCGCTTTGTATGAGTGCGCCAGGAATGACGAGATGTACCCTTGGTAACAATCCCTGGATTGACTGAAGGTACATGATCTACATGGCGGGTGATTGTTCTTTTACGATTGCCTGTCATGTAGACTCTGAACTTATGATACTAAAAATCACCCTGAGAATGGGTGATTTTCTCATGGTGAACAATTACAATCCTTGGTGCGGATGAAAGGACTTGAACCTTCACGTACTTGCGTACACTAGCACCTGAAGCTAGCGCGTCTACCAATTCCGCCACATCCGCATGGGCTACGCGTCAATTATAGCCCAATTTTCACCCAGTATCAAGCTTGATTACGAAGCTTACACCATGCGTTTAATTCCGCCGCCAATTCCTTTGGTTGAGCCTCCGCTTTAATTCCTGGATTAAAAATTCCAGCTGGATCAAAGATTTTTTTCACCTTTGCGTATAATTGTTTTTCGTCATCTGGCAGATTTTTATAGATAAAGTTAACCTTCAGCCTTCCGTCACCACCAAAGCCCGCAAAAGAACCTTCGTACCTATTAACAATCTGAGAAATTTCCGCCAACAATTGAAGAATCTTCTGGCGTTCACTCACCTTTTTACTATCAAACGTCGGATGTAGAGAAATATAATCGCTTGAAAAATCAACAAAAACTGGCAAATCCACGCCGTACTTAGCCTCCAGCGACTTCAACTCGCTAAGGAAACTATCAATCTTTTCTGGCGCCATTAAAATCCCAGAAAATACGCGTGGTGTAATCATATGCGGCTCGCTTGGAGTTTCCGCCAAAGCCAAAACAGAATGCAAACTGAACAAATCCTGCTCTTCCAAATGTAGAGTTTTTATGTCAATTGCTTCGGTAGGCTCTAACTTTCTAGTCAATTTCTTCGCGGCTTTATTGCGCGCCCTGTCGGAAAAATCATCAAAGATAGACAAAACTACCGCACCCTTAAAGCATTCTTTCGGCGCCCACTCAACAACTTTACCGACGACCGCAGCCTGGCGGAAGAATCGCCCGTCGATTATTTCCACTGCCGACGCCTTATTTTTCATCGCTAATTCCACGGCTGATTGCGCGTCTGACAACTTTTTATATGATGCGGCAACAACTGAATATTCTGGACGAATAAATTGCGCCTTCATAATAACTTCGCAAATCACGCCCAGACTTCCCTGACTGCCAATAAACAACGGTGTCAGGTCAAACGACCCGTCTTTTTGCTTCACTCGAGAAATCCCGCTATAACCAACTGTATCTGGCAAAGCTGGATCCATTTGCGAAATCAGCTCGGCGTTATCTGAGATTAAATTATCAATCTCTCGATAAATCTCGCCCTCAAACGTCGATAAGCCCTTTTTCTTACTCAATTCGCGTCGAGATATGCGACCAGTCTGGATCACGTCGCCATTACTTAGGACAATTTCAAGCTGCTGAACGGCGTCAGCAAAACGGCCATGCGCGCCAGATAATATTCCAGACGGAGCCGTGTTAATTGCGCCACCAACCGTGCCTTCTTCCGCCACATATGAAGTTCGCGGCAAGCCCAAGCCTTTATGAGTAGACAAAGTTGCGTTGATTGCCGAAAGAGAAATTCCCGCTTGAGCATGAATCAGTTGCTGGCGAGGATCAATACCAACCACACGATTCATATACGTTTTTTCGTCAATTGCAATGCCTTTATTCGTCGCCGCACCAGTTTCATCATTGCCACAACCACGAACAAATACAGGTAAAACATGACCTTTCTCTGCCAATTGAGAACAAAATCGCATCACTTTCCTGATGTCGTTCATATTAGCCGCACGAACAATCATTTCCGGTCGGCGCGCCAAAAGTCCATTATCAACCTCAACTTGACTCAATGCAAAATCCTGCGACGCGACTTCGCCACTAAGATGTTCATTCAAATATTTCGCAACTTTATTCATCAATCCTCCTTGGTATGTTACTTCAATTTTAGCATAAGCGCGGACAGTTGATAAGTAGAATTTGTTTTGATATAATCAGGTTATGCGGATGTGGTGGAATTGGTAGACACGCATGCCTTAGGAGCATGTGCCTCACGGCGTGAAGGTTCAAGTCCTTTCATCCGCACCAATATTTGGCAATTTTTCATCATAAGAAAATCACCCATGCTCAGGGTGATTTTTAATAACATAAGTTCAGAGTCTACATGACAGGCAATCGTAAAAGAACAATCACCTGTCATACAGACACGGGGCGTCTACGAGATACACCTGCAGTACTGATAAAGTTGGTAAGTCCGAACGGACTCAAATTCATCAGGCTTCTTCAGGATGTCACCTGCACGCTTGACCCTTCGGAGTAGCTCAAGGAGTGCGTTCGTATAACTGTCCACAGAAGTTTTATACGCATGCTCTCTGTATGGCAGTTCCTCGATGCACCATTCAGACCGAGCTGAAATAGCATCAATGCATACTTGAGCCTGAGAGTAAACTTCTTCCCCGATTTGCGTCGATGCAGAACCGTAATTTTCGCGGCACAGAGACTCAGCGTAATCCTTCATCGACTTCATTGCCTCCATCGCATCGCGATTCATCTGTCGAAACCTCTGTCGTTCCTCTGATGGAACTTTTAGGGACAGGGATGCAGTTCCCCATTGACGAAGGAGACGACTAAATTCGAGATAATTCGAATATGCGTCATTGATGAGATGACTAATCGCCTCTACGACATAGGTAGGCATGGTCTTCACCTTTCTGGTTGGTGTTCTCTCATCCGCAGGATTGCAGCGCATTGTGTTCTTTACAATACAAGATGAGATCTTAGTTCTCTTATGGTGGTTTTAAAAAAGAAATAAAAACTCATCTTGTGTTCGATTGCCTGTCAAAGTTCACTTTCGGACAAGGATTTACTCAACTTATCAACGAAAGATAACTTTATTTATATCACACTTGCGTAAAAAAGTCAATAGGATATACTCGGCGTAACTTGTCAGGACTTAAAACCTGAACTATAATTAGCTCACATCACGAATTCGTTAGGTAAAACGACAGATGTAATTACGGGAAATTAGCTCAGTTGGCTAGAGCGCACGATTCACATTCGTGAGGTCACAGGT
>CAUSFG010000051.1:0-5051 GCA_963530815.1 uncultured Candidatus Saccharibacteria bacterium | reverse complement strand
GACTTCTTGGGACTTTCGAACCTTACGATTATTAATAACGCCATGAGGATTATCCGAAAAGCTTACAAGAAAGAAATTAATCTTTCGGAGCTGCCGCTTGATGATAAAAAGACCTACGAGCTGTTTCAGCGCGGCGACACGACTGGCGTATTCCAGTTGGAATCGGCGGGAATGAAGCGATATTTGCGCGGGCTGAAGCCGACTACGTTTGAAGATATTATTGCTATGGTGGCTCTTTATCGTCCGGGCCCAATGCAGTTTATTGACAGTTTTATTAGGCGTAAACATGGCGAGGAAGAAATAACTTATTTGCATTCCGGAATGAAAAACTCGCTGAAAAATACTTACGGAATTTTGGTTTATCAAGAGCAGTTTATGCAGATTTCTAAGGAATGGTGTGGATTTACTGGTGGTCAGGCTGACACGTTGCGAAAGGCTGTTGGTAAGAAGAAAATTGACTTGATGAAAAAGGTCAAGCCTGAATTTGTCGAGGGTGCGGTTAAAGTTGGTGGCGCAACTAAGGAAATTGCGGAAACTTTCTGGACTCAGCTGGAAGAATTCGCTAACTATTGTTTCAATAAGTCGCACGCCGCTTGTTATGGTTTGATTGCCTATTGGACGGCTTATTTGAAGGCACATTATCCCGACGCGTTTATGGCGGCGCTTATGACTAGCGACCATGATGATACCGATCGTCTGGCAATTGAAATCACCGAATGTAAGCATATGGGAATTAGTGTGCTGAGCCCTGACGTAAATGAATCGTTCGTTGAGTTTGCTGTGGTGCCGAATGAGAATAAAATTCGTTTCGGAATGTCGGCAGTGAAGGGTGTTGGTGTTGGTGCGGTCGAGGAAGTCCTGCGGGCGCGCGAAGATGGTCCGTTTACGTCGGTTGAGGATTTTGCTAGGCGTGTTTCAACCAGTAAGTTCAACAGGAAAGCCTGGGAGTCACTTATTAAATCTGGGGCGTTTGATGATATGGGCGATCGATCTGATTTGCTTTTCAATCTGGATTCTATTACGTCATTTGCGTCCAAGCTCCAAAAAGAAGCCGCCAGCGGGCAAACCAATTTGTTTGGAATGCTGGGCGGCGATGATGCAGCGAGCGTCCAATCGACTCTTCATCTCCAGAAGGCTCCTGTGAAACACGACGATAAAGAGCGCTTGATGTGGGAGCGAGAATTGTTGGGGCTGTATATCTCGGCGCATCCGCTTGATAGATATGAAACATATTTGAGTGAACAAACTCAACCGTTGACGCAATTAGTTCCTGAATACGACAGTCGGATGATGACAGTCGGGGGAATTATTAGCACGGTTCGTACAATTGTCACGAAAAGCGGTTCGAAAATGGCGTTTGTGGGAATTGAGGACAAGTTCGGCGAGGGTGAGATAATCGTCTTTCCAAATCTGTATGAGAAAGTTGGCGCCAAGCTGGTTCAGGACGCAGTGATTCGAGTTTCTGGTAAAAATTCAGCTCGAGATCGTGACGGAAATTTGGGCAATGAAAGTAAACTAATTGCCGATGATATTATTGTGATTACGGATAACGATATCAATGGCTATGAGTCGACTGGCCGTAAAATGGATGCGCCAAAAATTAGCTCTGCCGTTAAAAAAGAGCGCCGTGAAGCTTATCGTAATCAGAAAAATGGAGCTTCTCCGAAGTCTACCGTGAAGAATGACGCCGCCAAACCGCAGCCAAAAACTCATTCGGCGCCTGTTAATGTTGCGCCAGAAATTCCCGCTTCAAAGTTATTTGTGTATATTAAAGATCCGAATGACCATTCGCGGTTGGTGAAGATGAAGTCTGTTTGCGGCGAGAATGCTGGCACGACTGACGTGGTTTTGGTACTGGGCGAGAAAGAAAAATCAGCCATGCGCCTGCCGTTTAAGGTGGATGCTAATGACAATTTATTAAGCCAATTAAAAAACACTCTGGGTGAAGAGTGTGTAGTTCTAAAGTGATAGTTAGCCCGCTGACAGAGGCGCCCCAGCCGGAGCTGGTTGCTCTACGGCGCGGCGGGCTAACTATCTGTCAGCGGGACTTGGTCCCCTGGAGTCTTTTGCGTTCTTTGATGCAACCTTTATAATAAAAGGTTACATACGCGATTGCAAGCACGAAGTACCATGCGCAAACCAGTCTCATGTGATACTGGGGTCGAACTGGCGACTCGCCTACCATGAAGTAGGCGAAGAAGGCCGCCATCCACACGCCAGCCGCGGCGGCTAGCGTGTGCCATATGTGACTAACCCCCGAAGGGGCCCTGTAGGCGTACCATGCAACGTACATTGAGGTGGATATAGTGAGAATAAAGAAAATGTCAAAGGTCATCTTCTTAATCCTTTCTTCTGTGGGGACTACTTTCTCTGGGGGATTCCAAAGAAAGCTCATATAAATATAACACATATGTTTAATAAAGTCAATAATCAGACTTGAGGGATTTATTTATGTGTTGTTGAGATTATTTCATTCTCGGAAAAATCAGTCCGAACAGCGCAATCCCTGTTGCGACCGATACGTTGAATGATTCTTTTTGGCCAAACATCGGGATTTCTACAGTGAAATCGCAGTTATCCAAAAGTTCTGGCGTGATTCCGTGGACTTCTTCTCCGAGTAGCAGCGCAAACTTTTCAGGCGGTTGAAATTCTGATAGCATCACGCTGTCTTTTGATTGCTCCAGCGCGATAATTGGCAAGTTTTCTGTTTGCTGATTCTCTTTAATCCAATCGTTAATATCTTCATAAAACTCAAACGGCACCAAACTTTCCGCGCCCAAAGCAGTTTTATGAATTTGGCTGGTGATTTTTTCGCGAATGTGTGGCAATCGGGGGTCTTCAGATCGAATTTCTCCATCAACAAGCGCACAAGCAGGCGCCTTGCTACATAAACTCAATTCTGGATACGGCGTGTAGCCACTAAGAATAATTTTTTTTACGCCAAATCCTTCGGCTGTGCGAAAAATTGCCCCAACATTATGTGTCGAGCGAATATTGTGGACTAACAGAGTAATTTCTGGATTCATATCACTATTATATCACTCGTCAAACCGTAAGCTTTTTGGTATAATTTTCATATGGACGAAGATAAAATTCAGGCGCGACGCCGTGAGCAGGATGAGGAAGCGACTCGTCGTCGAGCGTCAATTTTAGGACTTCAATATCTTGATGGGCGGGAATTTGAGGAAACTCTGCCGTTACTTAAGGATGTTTTAACGATAGAAGAGATGTATAAGGGTCGGCTGGTTCCGCTGGCTTTTAATGAGGAAGACCAGTCTTATCGATTTGGTGTTACGTCGCAAACTTCTGAATCGTTGATGAAGCGGATGCGAGATCAGTATGTTGAAAATGGCAAGCGAATATTCTTCTTCTTAATTTCTGGTTCGGCGTTTCGGTCAATTATGCTTAGGTTTGATCCGCCAAAAAAAGTGATTTACGACAATATTGAAATTGCTAAGGAAGGTGATAGCGATACTCTGGCGCAGGTTACGCAGACTTTAGCTTCCGTAGGCACGAATGACGTGTTTAATTATTTGATTGACCAAGCGGATTTGTTGGGCGCATCAGACATTCACATCGAAAATCAGCGTGAATCGATTCGAATTCGTATGCGTGTTGACGGAGCCTTGCACACGGTGGCGGAACTTAGCAGGGATAGATATCGAGTGATTATGGCGACTTTGGCGTCGCGTGCGAATATTTCTACTGCTTCCAGAGAGCCTCAATCTGGGCATATGCAGCAGGAAATTCATAGAGATGGCGCATCGCACGTGCTGAATTTGCGCGTGGAAGCTGTGATGACGGTGTATGGCTTGGACTTGGTGCTTCGATTGTTCAATTTCGACGAATCAATGTTGAACTTGGATCTCTTAAGTATTTCAAAGAAAGAGCGTGAGCAAATTGATGAAGTTATTTCTCATCCGCGCGGGATGTTGTTGATGGTTGGTCCGACTGGCTCGGGAAAGTCTACAACACTGTATAGTATTCTTAACGCTCTTAATACGCCAGACCGAAAGATTATCACACTGGAAGATCCTGTAGAAAATACGATTCCTGGGATTGCTCAGATTCCAATTGATACAACAAATGGACAGAGGTTTGCTGATGGTTTGCGCAGTGTTTTGCGCCTTGACCCAGACGTGGTGATGGTTGGTGAGATTCGCGACAATGAAACTGCGAAGACTGCGATTCAGGCGTCAATTACGGGACATCTGGTGTTGTCTAGCTTTCACGCCAATTCGACTGCGGCGGCGTTTAGTCGTATGATCGATATGATTGGGCAAAATCCGATTTTTAGCTCGGCGGTTCGGCTGGTGATTGCTCAGCGACTGGTGAGGAGATTGTGGGATGATAGCAAGGAAGAATATGATCCAGATGAGGCGACTCGTAAGTGGGTGAAAGAAGTCTTGAAGGATTTGCCAGAGAATGTTGATTGTCCAGATTTGGATACGTTTAAGCTTTGGCGTGCAGTGCCGACAGACGACGTTCCGTTCGGCTATAAGGGGCGAATTCCAGTAATGGAGCAGTTGGTTGTGAGCGAGAATATTCAGAAATTCTTGCGCGGCGATGTTGAGGATGTTCATACGGAAGCGATTGAGAAGGCTGCAAAAGAAGATGGCATGGTGACGCTACTTCAGGCTGGCGTGTTAGCGGCTCTTCGTGGCGAAACGACATTAGAAGAAGTTAATAGAGTAATATAATTGACTTTATAGCCATAAACTGATAAGATATTAGTTTATGAGCGAAAGACAACGGGATGGTTATGTTGTTAAAGATAAACTATCTCATACAGAGGATCTTAATAAAAACTACATAAGTCAAATTATAGATTATGTAGAGTCTATTATTAAGCATGTACCGTTTCTTGTTGAAGGTGAGGAGTTGCGCGGTGAATATCAAGAATCTTATGGGAAGGTTCTTGGGTTGTTTCAGCAAATTGAGGAGGAGTATAACAGGCTTCCAGATTGCATAGAGATAGATTTTGATATAGAGGAAGTCAAAGAATCATTAAGAAGTATATTTAATGGAACATACGAGAAATTTATAAGGGA
>CAUSFG010000050.1:0-5396 GCA_963530815.1 uncultured Candidatus Saccharibacteria bacterium | reverse complement strand
ACCAGCGACCAATCGGTTATGAGCCGACTGCTCTAACCCCTGAGCTACGCCCCCGTGAGACTTATTATAGCGCATCAGAGGTAATTATAGAAGTTTTCCGGCGGCAATTCGCACGGCTTCTGACCAAGAAGTAAAACAATGCGGAGTGGACGCTAGTTCTTCGCTGGTAATTTTATGTCGAACGGCCAGGGCTAGCTCGGCTGCCATATCGCTAGCGTGTGGTCCAACGATCGTTCCGCCTACAACAACTCGCTTTTTATCAACGATCAATTTTACAAAACCTATTCGCTGGTCGGTAATATTGCTGCGTACGGTAGTGGTGAGCGGAACAATTGCTATTTTTGCGATTATTCCTTTCACCTTACAATCGTATTCATTCATTCCAATTTGAGCTATTTCTGGCTGAGTAAATGCAACTTGTAGGCGTGGGGAATCATTGAACTTAATCTTATTATTATGTAGCAAATTATGAGCCGCAATACGACTCTGCGCCAAAGCTGTGTGGGTTTGGATATTGGCGTCAGTTACATTTCCTGCGGCAAAAATATGCCGAGCGGAAGTTTGCAGGTAAGAATTAACCAAAATGCCATTTTCGGTATATTTTACGCCAGCGTTTTCTAAGCCTAAATCTGTCGCAGGCAATTGTTGGTCGGCAATTAGAATCTCATCACCGCGCACAGATTTTTCTATTCGCCCCTGCAGAAAAGTGACGCGTTTTTGTATAGACGATTTTTGGATGGCGATAATCTTAGTGCGAGCTAAGATTGAAATATTGCGATTTTTTGCGTCATTCGTAACCAAAGCGCTGACTTCTGGGTCAAATGTCGATAATATTCTGGACGATTTCTCTGCTACGTAAACTTTTGTTCCCAGGGTGGAGAAGATGTGCGCCAATTCTAGCGCCGTAGCTCCCGCACCAACAATGAACATGGTTTTTGGTGGGCGCTTCAAGCTAAAAATAGTTTTTGGAGTGTGATAAGAAGTGGCATTTAATCCAGGTATTTCTGGAATTTGCCAATCAGATCCAGTTGCAATGAGAAATTTACGAGCGGACAAATGTCTTCGATTGATGGCTATTTCGTTCGGACTCAAGAAATGTGCATTGCCAGCAAAAACGCTAATACCTTGCTTTTCGTAATAATAGCGATTACCACCAGTTCCAGTCCTCTTTACGACTTTGTCTTTCCAGGAGAGCAGAGAAGGGTAGTTATATCCAACAGAGTTAGTGCGCAATCCAAACTTAGCAGCATCTTTGGCTGTTTGATAAACGTTAAGAGCGTGAGTTAAGAATCCAGTTGGTACATCTCCCCAGTTTGGTGATTCCCCGCCGAATGTTGATTTTTCTACAACAGCAACTTTTTTTCCGGCACTTGCTAATATGCTGGCTGCGGGTGATCCACCAGCGCCACTACCAATTACGATATAGTCATAGTCAAAAGTTGGTTTTTGCGACATCAAATCTCCTAAATTATGGTTTTGTAATTTTTATATAAATAAGCCGCGTCGGGATGCAGAGTTTTCATAATGCGTTGTGCTTGGCGGCGGATATCGGCAGAGGTTATTTCTGGGTGAGTTTCGCACCAATTCATAACGCCCAAAGTGACGGTTTTTGCGATGTCTTGAGCTTGACCTTCTGGCGTACGAACGCTTAGGCAGGTGGCAATTATGGAATTGTGGAGCTTGTCTGGACTAAACTCCTCTGGCGGTCGTTTTCCTTGTTTGATGACGTCAATTTGACCTGGCTTTACCATAGATTGCCTCCGTAGCTGATAACGCCAATAACGCGGTCGACGAATAGGAATGCTGCTAAAATCAATAAGCTACCACCGCTGGCGAATTGCAAAAATCTCTTATGATCTTCCCGCCAACGTTGTAAATTAGAGATGCTGCGTCCGCTGCCGATCAAGACGATAACGACAAATAACGGCAGTGTGGACACGATGACGTAGATCGCTATGCTGACGATTTGTAAGAAGGGGTTTGGTAGGGTGATAATGGCCAGACTGGCGGCGATAATTGGCGCGATAATAAATATGATTTCTGCAATAACGCTAATTATTCCCAGAGCAAAGCTTTCTATGGAATTTTTGGTTTTTTTGGTGCGCTTGTTTAAATATTCTGCAAAATTGCGTGGAAGCCATAACGAAGTTCCTGGTTGTCGCCGGAAGTAGAATGCCCAAATTGCGATTCCTAAGCCAAACATCATCCCTGAAGAGACGGCGGCAATGAGTTGCTCTGCGCTGGTGGCATGGTGGATGAATAGTGATAAGAAATAGGAAATTGAGCTGATAAGTAACAAGGTAATCATTGCGACTCCAAGTACAAAACTGTTGCTCATACGAAAAATTTTTCTCTGGGCGGTTTTTTTGCCAATCGAATGTCCGCTAAGTAACGTTAAAACACTGACGCTAAGCTGAAAACTAGCGTGAATAATCGCTGCAAAAATTATGGTAGCCAGTGATGAGACTGTTACAGGGGTCATTTTTGTGTATAAATCCTTCTCTACCAGTGTACCACAAGCGGAATGAAAAGGTAAATAATGACCGAAAAAGGTATTGCTTTTTTGTCAAATTTATGATAGTATAAAGACAGTTAAATAATTAACACAAAAAAGGAAAAAATATGGAAATCAACACCAGTGAATTAGCTGAATTTTTAGAAGTAACCCGAAAAAAGGATTTAGCAACGTGGGAGCGTCAGCGTAATTCATGGGAATTGGATAGTTTTGTGTCGCGACGATTGGCGGCTTTGGATGGCGTTCAATCTGAAGAGCTTGAGCTAATTTAATTCAGTATCTATAAAAAATTCCCCGTCGTATTGACGAGGAAAGATAATTTCTGGTAGCACCGGGTGGACCCGAACCACCGACCTCAGGCTTATGAGTCCTGCGCTCTAACCAGCTGAGCTACGGTGCCACACTGCATTGATTGTAACAGATAGTATAAAATTTGCCAAATACGTTTTAGGTAAATTGTGAGATAATGGATATGTGAGATATATTATCGCAGTCAGTGGTGGGATTGATTCGGTAGTTTTGCTGGATTTGATGTCGCGAACGGAAAAAGATTTGGTGGTCGCTCATTTTGACCACGGAATTCGTGAGGATTCGGCGAGTGATGCTAGATTTGTCGAGGCTTTAGCTGATAGATATAAAATACAATTTGTTTGTCGGCGTGAAAAACTGGGGGCTGATGCCAGTGAAGAATTAGCGCGTCAAAGACGGTATGAATTTTTGCGTGGCGTGGCGACGGATTTTGACGGCGTGATAGTGACAGCGCACCATCGAGATGACATTATTGAAACTGTAGCAATGAATCTTAAGCGTGGCTCCAGGTGGCGTGGCTTGGCAGTGATGAATGATAGTCAAATAGTTAGACCGATGAATGGTTGGACGAAGCAGAGAATTTATGAATATGCGATTCGCCAGAAATTGGAATGGTGTGAGGATGAAACAAATCAAAGCGACTTGTATCAGAGGAATAAATTTAGGCGCAAGATAAATCGTGAACTTGATGAATATCAGAAACTTGGAGTGTATGAGGCGTGGCGAAAACAGAGAGAATTAAGAGGGAAAATTGAGCAGGAAATAGAGAAGTTTGATGGAGAAGTACTTAGTCGGTATTTTTTGACGATGATAGATGATAATGTCGCACAAGAATTGCTATATTATTACGTTTTACGACATTATGATGTGTCGTTACTGGGTCCTCAATTAGAGCGTATGCTAATTGCTATAAAAACTGGAAAAGCTGGCTCTTGCTGGCAAGTTGGTGGCGGCATTGTGATGAAATTGACGCTAAGAAGTGTTATAATAAAGAGAGTTTGATTAGTATAGGCGAAAGGATTAGTTGAGAATGGCTGTTAAGATGCCTCAAAGAAATGGAAAGAATAGAATAAGTCAAATTTTACGATTTGGATTGTTTTGGGCAATTATAATTTTTGTAGCGTTAATTTTTTACGCAACACTCTTCCCTGCGTCAAATCTTAAAGATGTTGCATTATCTGATGTGGTGCGTCGAGCAAATGACGGTAAAATTGCTCAATTGGAGATTCAAGGAAATGACATTAAGATTACTCCAAAAGATCAATCAAAACCTACCGAACATTCAGTCAAGGAATCTAGTAGTATTTATGAGCAGGGTTTGAATAAGGACGCCAAGGTTGAGGTGAAGGTTATTCCACCGTCCACAACTGGCGAAACTATGTGGAACCTGGCGGTTATGGTTGTGCCTGTGCTGATTATAGTGGTATTCTTCATGTTTATGATGCGCCAAGCTCAGGGCCAAAATAATCAAGCTATGGGATTTGGTAAGAGTAAGGCTCGTCTATATGGACAAGATAAAGAAAAAGTTCTGTTTACGGATATCGCTGGAAATGATAACGCCAAACAAGATCTGCAAGAAGTTGTTGATTTTCTCAAGCATCCGAAGAAATATAAAGATTTGGGCGCAAAGATTCCAAAAGGCGTATTATTAGTCGGTAATCCAGGTACGGGCAAGACTATGTTGGCTCGTGCTGTTGCCGGTGAGGCTGGCGTGCCATTCTTCTCGATCTCCGGTTCTGAATTTGTGGAAATGTTTGTTGGTGTTGGTGCTAGCCGAGTGCGAGATTTATTCTCCAAGGCTAAGAAAAATGCGCCGTGCATTATCTTTATTGACGAGATTGATGCCGTGGGTCGTAAGCGTGGATCTGGCATGGGTGGCGGTCATGATGAACGCGAGCAAACTCTGAACCAGATTTTGGTGGAAATGGATGGCTTTGATGGCGAAACGAATGTTATTGTTTTGGCGGCAACTAACCGTGCGGATGTTTTGGATCCAGCTTTGCTTCGACCTGGACGATTTGACCGACGTGTAACTATTACGCTTCCAGAGCGCAAAGATCGTGAGGCAATTCTGAAGGTTCACTTTAAGAAAAAGCCAACTGATGAAACTGTTGATCTTGATAAATTGGCGGCAAAAACCGCTGGCTCATCTGGTGCGGACTTGGCGAATATGGCCAATGAAGCTGCAATTATTGCCGCTCGTCGCAACAAGAAGAAGATTACAAATGACGAATTAACTGAGGCGTTTGAGCGTGTGGCAATTGGTCCAGAGCGCAAAACCAAGATAATGAACGATCACGAGAAAGAGCTGACTGCTTATCACGAAGCTGGTCACGCGATTGTTGGTCACGTCTTGCCTGATTCCGACCCAGTTCACAAGGTTACGATTATTCCGCGCGGCGGTACTGGCGGAGTAACATGGTTCTTGCCGCCAGAAGATAAGAGCTACACAAATGTTTACGAGTTTAAAGATATTTTGGCTCGGGCAATGGGCGGACGAATCGCTGAACAATTGATTTACGGCGATGACGGAATCACTACTGGAGCTGGCTCGGATTTGCGAAAAGCGACT
>CAUSFG010000049.1:0-5495 GCA_963530815.1 uncultured Candidatus Saccharibacteria bacterium | reverse complement strand
AACTATATCTAAAACACGACTATTCCATCGTCTTTCTTCGCGATAAATTTATCTTATTTTCACCCAAATCAATCCACTTGTCATTTATCATTTTATAAACCGCCCTATTTGTCGGCTTGGTGTGTTTTATGTTGTATATTGGTTTATCTGCATTGGTTCGGATTTATAATTTATGCTTGTATTGCGCAAAATTTATCAATATAAATATTCAGCCGATTCGGCTTTATGCACGCTTAAAAATTAACTAACAATTAGTTCGTATTTTGTTCTATTGTTTTTTTAATCGCTAGTTTTGCGAAAGAGTTTGGGTGATTCTGTGTTTAATTATTTCACTGTTCCATTCGCCTGCCTTAAATCGCAGTAGGGGCATATTAGTATTGGCCATGATCGAATTGACAAAATCGTCGCGCGTTTTTCGATCGGGCTGATTGTGAGTACTATCATCAAGCTCAATAGCTATGAGAGGCTTCATATCATTGGTGCAAATTAGAAAATCTACAGACTTGCCGTTTATTCTCGCGAAAGCCGCTTTCCAGCTTTGCCCTTTTATCTCGTGATCCAAAAACATGCTTAAATGAGCCTGAGGTATAATTACACATCCGTTTATTGCTTCGTGTAGAGTTTTATAAAACGATAATTCACTTGGCGTCATTGCGCAAGATTTTTTAATGTATACATATTCTTTCTTTATTGGGGTTTTAATTAGGCTTGTGTCGTCAGTCCCCTGCCTTGCTTTAATTACCAGAAAAATAATTGCGGCTACTACTATAAATATAAGCGCTTTCATAAGATTAGTTTATCATATGTTGATAATAAATGCTTACGATTTTTAGGCTTTATCGTTGCGGTGATATAATAAGAGTGATAATTTTATCGGAGATATTTATGGCTTTTTTAAATTATAATAAAGATGAAAAGTTGGAATTCAATTATAAGAGAGCGTGTGGATTGTGGCTAATTGTAATAGCGGCGATTATTTCAATAGCTACTTTAATGGGAGGAAAGCAAATAATAAATATGCAAGTATTTAGCATTGGATATGTTATTAGTTTTTTCTCAATCAACATGAATAAAAAGGTGTTGAATAGGTTGTCTGATGGTTCTTCGAGTGAATTTCAAAAGGAAGTATCTTTATACGCCGTTATTTTATTATTTATCTTAATGGTTTTGCTGGGCGGACCATTCTTTGCGACTGAAAATTGGAGATTGATTTGGCTGGGAGCGCTGATGGCGACCGCACTGCATTTTTTCCTGTATTATTTTGTGCATGGAAAATCAATGATATATCTAGGTCTTATTTGCGCCATTAATGTCTTTGTAGGGTATATTTTTACTGATATTCCATTAGAGGTGATAGCATATATTGACTCGGCAATTAAGCTTGTATTTGGAATGTATTTATTATTTTTTTTCGAAGCCATAAAAAAGACACCTCGAAAATGAGGTGCCTTCATACAACCGTCTTCAAGAGGCGGAGTAGTAGGTCAACATGGATGCTTAAACTATGTGGTTGTGGTTTATCACTATTTGTTGGATTCCGTAATATGCTTAGTTGGTTATATTGTTATGATGTCAGTAGTTCTCTAATAATTTAGACATTTATACAGCTCTGGTGGTGTTTAAGGGCAATACATCAGTCAAAATAAAATAAGACAGCCCGCGTTGCTCTAACATAAGAGGGGCGCTACTGTCTTACACTGCCATATTACTACAACCATCATTGAAAAATCAATAATATCGCCTTTCGTTATAGTTCCCTAACAATTTGAATATCGATATTCCCTAAGAGCCGCGTTTTACCTTTACTCCTGACGCCCTAGGGGTGATATAATTACTATAATATGCATGCGTCCGCGGTCCAATCTATAACCATAAAAGTGAGCGAAGTTGATTCTGCTTTGCTTAACGACGCGGATGAGCTGCAGAAATTGTTAAGAAATGTTACGGAATCTGCGGACTTGCATTCTTTGGAATCGGTGATGCATCAATTTTCTCCGCAAGGAATCAGCGCTGCCCTGCTTTTGTCAGAATCGCATATCGCGATTCATACGTGGCCAGAAAGCGGCGTGGCGTATATAGCGATGACAACTTGTAAAATGCTGGATGATGATAAATTGCAACAAATAAAAGAGTTGGTTGCGCGGGTGTTGGGCGCGAAAAATATAATTATGAAAGAGATGGCATTGTAATATGAAACGAACCAAGGCGCGACTTAAAATTAACCAGATTTTGACTGGTAAGAAGACGAATCTGCGAGTTGTTGGCTGTTTGCTTTTTCGCGAATGGGATAAGAAAGACAAGCGATTTTACTACTGGGAAGAATGGGAGATTACAGGGCTGGCTGATTATGATAGCTGGGTGGAATATGATCACAGCGATCAAACCGTTTCTTTGTATGAGCCGATTCGTTTCACTCAGGCAATTGATCCAACGCAATTGGAAAAGGGTCAATCATTCACCGTTTCCGAGCAGGACGGCAAGGACCACGTTGTGGTGGTTGACGAGGTTGGAATTGGTGAAATTATGAACATCAAGGGCAAAAACACGTATCAAGTTTTCCCGAAAGAACTGATGGCGTATGCTACTTTGAGGGATACTGGCGCGCCAAAAAGCCGTCAGTTGATAACAATTGAGAAGTATAATAATCGCGAGTACGACGCCTACCGTAAGGTTCAGTTGAGTGACAAAGAGCAAAAGGAAATGTTCGGTAGGACCATTAAGCCGATTGACTGGACGACGATTATATTTATTGTCATATTTATCGCTATTATTTTGTTTGCATTCATCTTTGACAACAATTCCGACAATAGTAATGGCGGAGGTCACGGCGGATCGCGCAGTGTTTATGGCGGCAGTAGTGGTGGGCTTGGCAAATAAAAGGAGTTATAATGTCACGATCAAGTACGAAAAAACGGGAGCAAATTGCTTTATTTGCGGCGGCAATTTTGGTAGCAATCGGCGGAATTATTTACGAGCTGATTTTAGGCGCGGCTGCGTCATATCTGGTGGGCGATTCGATTTTGAGCTTTAGTCTGGCAACTGGCGTGACGCTGTTCGGCATGGGAATTGGCTCGCTGCTGGTCAATTACATCAAGCTTCATCCAGCAACCAGCTTCGCAACGAACGAAATTATTCTGGGGCTAATTGGTGGAAATTCGGTGATGCTGATGTATTTGGGATTCGTTTTTACGCGTTCGCATTGGCTAATTTTTGCCGTCATAAGTCTGGCAATTGGTATTTGTATCGGGCTGGAAATTCCGCTTTTAATGAAAATGTTTCAGGAGTTCGGGTGCAAGTCTTCGGTGAAATTATTTAGCAAGATTTTAGCACTCGATTATTTTGGGGCGCTAATTGCGTCGCTATTATTCCCGCTCGTTATGCTTCCGTATCTTGGTTTGATGCGCAGTGCGTATCTGGTGGCGGCTTTGAATATTGGCGTTGCGGTTCTGATTCTTAAGCAAATGAAAGCGTCGAAAATTGTGATGACAATTAGCGTTATTGCGACAATGTTGCTGGTGGGATTCTTTATTTTCGCGACAGAAATTGAGCACGGAATCGACAAGCGAACGTATAAAGATCCGGTGATGTGGCAGCAGCAGACGCCGTATCAGAAAATTGTCCTGACTAGATATAAGAATGACACGAGGTTGTTTTTGAATCGCAATCTGCAGTTTTCCAGCCTTGACGAAGCGCGTTATCACGAAACTCTGTCCGCTTCTGCTCTGTCTTCGGTCGCCAATCCGAAGCGTGTGCTGATTATGGGCGGCGGCGATGGCTTGTTGGCTCGGGACGTTTTGAAATATCCCAGTGTTGAGCATATTACGTTGGTTGATATTGATGAGGTGATGACTAATCTGGCGAAAACTAATCATCTTCTCACCGATGTAAATCAGCGCTCGTTGCATGATCCGCGCGTTTCTATTGTCAATCAAGACGCTTTCCAATTCGCCTTCTCTACCAAGGATAAATATGATGTCGTGCTGATTGATCTGGTGGATCCGTCGAATGAAAAATTAGCCAAGTTGTATTCCGAGCAATTATATCGTCAAATTGGCAATATTTTAACGGAGCGCGGAGTTATGGTGACACAGGCGACGTCTTCATTTTTCTCTCCGCACGCTTTTTATATGGTGGCAAACACCGTCAAATCGTCTCATCCAGAGCGATATGTGACGGCGTTTTCGATCAATGTGCCATCATTTGGTGAGTGGGGTTTTGTGATGTCTACGCCGCGAGTCGAGGTTGTGGCTAGTCAGCCATTACCGAAAAACCTACGATATCAAAACCAGAAACTACTCACCTTTCTGACTAAACAAAACGCCGTATCGGTGCCATCTGGACCGACTTCTACGTTGGTTTCTCCGCGAATTACCGATGTTTACAATTCCGATATGCGCCAGTGGCGATACGAATAGTTTTTAGGCGGCGGTAGTGCTCTTTTTCCGTCGGCGGCGTCGTCTTTTTGGCGTGGCTGAAGCTAGCGGTGTAACTGTGTTGATTGCAGTTTCTGTAGGTGTATTATCGTTGCCGCGAATTTGCAAAACAACTTCGCCGTCGTTTGCTGCGGGTTGCGACTTTTTCGGTTGGCTATTGACCGCTGGAGCGTTGTTTACGGGCTGCGACTGAGGTTTGGCGGGTTGCTTTTTTTGATTGCGAACAGGCTTTATTGCGGCGTCAATTTCTTTCTCAACATCTTCCCTGTTTCGCGAATACATGCGACGCGAGTGCTCAATAATGTGTGGCGTGTTGTCAGCTTGGCTTGGCGGAAGTTCCAATGTGCGAGCAGAAAACGCCGGAGTTTTTTCGCCACCGATAACCATATTGACAACAAAATTACGATTATGCATTTGAAGTAGGTCGATTGCTTCAAAGTTCGGCTCGAATTGCTTGGCAAGAATCGGTGCATCGTCAGCAGAAACTCGGAAAGAAATCATGGTGCCGACGTTTCCGAAAACCGCATCGCGAACTGTGTCGCTCATCTGGGAAATGTACTGGTTGGCAACGGTCAAGTTAAGTCCATATTTTCGAGCCTCAGATAGAATAGTCGCAAACGAATCGGTGGCGAAGTTCTGGAACTCGTCGACGTAAAGATAGAATGGGCGGCGGTCGCGGACGTCAGGAATGTCGCTTCGAGACATGGCAGCAAGCTGAATTTTTGTGACCAAAAACGAACCGAGGATGGCAGCATTATCTTCACCGATAAGACCTTTGGACAGATTGACAATTAGAATCTTTCCCTCGTCCATAATCTGGCGAATATTGAACGTGGATTTTGGCTGTCCGATAATATTGCGAATGATTGGATTGGCGGTGAAAGCCCCGACCTTATTTAAGACTGGCGCAATTGCCTCGGCGACAAACTTGTCATTCCAGCTGGCAAATTCAACATTCCAGAATTGCAAAACCACGGTGTCGCGACAATAAGTCAGCGTTTCTTTTCGGAATTCCTTATCTGTTAGCATACGAGTAATGTCAAGCATCGTCGCTTCTGGTCG
>CAUSFG010000048.1:0-6094 GCA_963530815.1 uncultured Candidatus Saccharibacteria bacterium | reverse complement strand
ATATTATTTTTCAATATGAACAGCGCGTACACTTGTTAACGGAGCAAATTAGCGATGCTCGCCGGCGACTAAGTCGTCATGAAGTTGAGAATTCGGATTTTATTAAATTTGTCGCAATTGAAGATACGCTCAATGAATATCGAAGCAGTTTGGAAGGGATATCCCGCGTTATTACACAACTAATGGAAAACCGCCGCCACTTATTTAAGACCAGAGATCTGGAAGCCTTGGAGGATGTCGATCTACACATCAGGCAAGTTTTAGTGGCAATCAGTTCCAGTACGCACACAATTTCCAGTATTCAAAACGCTTATTCGACGGTTGCTAATAATACGCTGAACCAACGCATGAAGGCGTTGACCGCCATAACAATTCTTCTGGCTATTCCAAACGTTTTTTACGGAATGTATGGAATGAATATCGCGTTGCCATTCCAGGGAGAGCCTTGGGCGTACCCTGTTATTACCAGTTTTACAGTGTTGTTGATTTTACTTGTTATGTTTGTTGCTAAGCGACTCCGCTTATTCTAATATAGATATAATAAGCATTTTCAAAATGTTTTTGCTTGACGTGCCAATAAACGTTTGGTAACATTGTTAGCATGTCTCGCGCCGAAGCATTAAATTGCTGATATTAAGTGATAAAGGTCGAAGCGCGTGGGGCTGCACATAATAATAAGGAGTGCAAAACACATGCCAATAGCAATCAAATTTGTGCCATCAAGGCGCAAAAAGATCGCGGTGGATGTGGTGCCTGCCGAATGGCAAACATACATAGCACAATAAAAAAGTAGTGCGGTCGCTCCAACGATAGAATAGGGACGACTATAAACAAATCCCGCTCCAAGGCACCGGAGCGGGATTTTGGTTTGTATGAAAATGTGTTAATCTTTTACTTCAACGCCAGCTTTTTTCAAGGCTTCCTTAACTGATGATTCGATTGAGCCAGAGCTGTCCATCTCGGTGTTTTTTCCATTTATGTAGAAAGTTGGTGTTGCGGCAACGCCGTGTTTGCGGCCGAGAGCCATATCGAAGTCGATTTTATTTTTAACCCTGTTACTGGCGATATCGGTTTTATATTGATCAATATTAAGCTTTAATTGTTCAGCATAAGATTTGAAAATGTTGTCGCGTTCTGTAGTGTTGGCATTTTTCCAAGCGTCCTGATTTGCGTATAGAAGCTCATTCATTTCCCAGAATTTACCCTGTAAACCAGCAGCTTCAGCCACGGCAGCGGCAGCGCGTGCGTTAGGGTGTGAGCTGGCAATTGGGAAATTGCGGAAAATTAATCGAACGTGATCTTTGTATTTTTTAGCTAGCGCTTCAGCTTTTGGTGCAGCGGTGCCACAGCCAGGGCATTGATAGTCGGCGTATTCGATAATTGTTACTTTGGCGTCTTTGCTACCAATTTCATGATCCGCGATATTGCCATTTCTTGATTCTGCGCTGATAGCCGTGTTCAGCTGATCGTTGTTGATGTCGCTAATGTTTAGTCGATTTTGTGTCGAAATATAAACCATTCCGCCAACAATTGCCACTACAATAATTGCAAAAATTATCCAGCTTTTCTTATTCATTTTACCTCCATTTACTCTAGTAAGTATAGCACGGAATGCGGTACAATAAAACTATGACGATTGTGCTAATTTTTGGATATTTGGTTACTTTGGCTGTTTTGCTGATAGTGCTGGGAGTTCAGCCGAAAACGTCTTCGCATAGCCAATTTGAGCTACGGCGGAGAAGTGGGCTAGGCGATGAAAAGGCCAAGATTCTTTTGCGACAAAGAGAATTTTTACGAGATATTATTTCATTGCAGCGCGCCGTGGCTTCTTTATGTTTGGTAATTTTAAGTGTTATTAGCGTTTATTTGTTCAATTGGGTGACTGGACTCTTTTTGTCAATTATAATAGCTCTAGAAATCGGAGCCGTCGCGCGAATTGGCTTGTGGCA
This sequence comes from uncultured Candidatus Saccharibacteria bacterium, assembly GCA_963530815.1. Classification (GTDB taxonomy): domain Bacteria; phylum Patescibacteriota; class Saccharimonadia; order Saccharimonadales; family Saccharimonadaceae; genus Nanosynbacter. Next base: position 4,145 of record CAUSFG010000048.1, on the reverse strand, counting down.
GAAATACTCACAGCAACTTTATGAAAAATATGAACCGCTAATTTTAACGACAATTGAGCGACATCAAGTAATTTTGTCGCTGATCCGTTCGGTGTCGCCAGTGGTTGGTGATAGTCGGGTGATTGAATCGAAAGAAGAATTGCTGGAAATGGTGGCTCAATCCGGCGGGGCGATTTCATCTTCTGAGAAAAAGCTTATTACTAACGGACTGAAGTTCAACGATATGAAGGTCGAGGAAATTATGACGCCGCGAAGCATGATTGAATCGGTACCCATGAATGAACTTCTCGGGCCGCTAGTGCTTGATGATCTTCATAAAAAAGGGTATAGCAGATTTCCTGTCATTGACGGCGACATCGACCATGTTGTTGGCATGTTGAGAATTCAGGATTTGTTGACGATTGATCGCAAAGCAAAATCTCATCGTGCGGAAACAGTCATGAGCAAAGATGTCTATTATATTCGCGAAAATCAAACTCTACAGCACGCCTTGGCTGCATTTTTGAAAACGCAGCATCACTTGTTTATTGTTGTAAATGAGTTTCGAGAAACAGTTGGTCTACTGAGCTTAGAAGACGTAATTGAAGCGTTATTAGGTCAGAAAATCATTGACGAATATGATGTTTATGGAGATATTCGTAAGGCTGCCACGGCTAATCCGCAGAAAAATAATTTGCCCACAAAAACTCGCCGTGACGTTTAATTCTGGGAATTTGCCCAGATTATGCTATAATAACAGATATGAAAAATAGAATTTTGGCGGTAGAAACTTCTAAAAAAGTTGGTGAAAATATTACAGTTGCGGGCTGGGTTCATTCCAGGCGTGATCATGGCGGATTGATTTTTATTGATTTGCGCGACCACACAGGTTTGGTTCAGTTGGTTATTAACCCTGATAAAAAAGATGCTTTTTCTTTGGCGGAAAGCTTGCGAGATGAGTTTGTGGTTCGTGCTTGTGGTGTAGTTGCGGAGCGTGGTGAAGGTCTGAAAAATCCGAATATTGCCAGTGGTGATGTGGAAATTGTTGTGGACAATTTGGAGATTTTGAACCGAGCTGAGACTTTGCCAATTCAGCCATTTGCCGAGGATAATCAAGCCGGCGAAGAGCTAAGATTCAAATATCGTTATCTTGATTTGCGTCGTCCAAAAATGCAAAACATGCTTAAAAAGCGCGCCGAAATGTATCGTCGAATCCATGAATATATGGACAATCGAGATTTTATTGAAATTCAAACGCCAATTTTAGCTAATTCAAGCCCTGAAGGCGCACGCGATTTTCTGATTCCGAGTCGTTTACAGGAAGGGAAGTTTTACGCTTTGCCACAAGCCCCACAGCAGTTTAAGCAGCTGCTGATGGTTGGCGGTGTGCCACGTTATTATCAGTTGGCTGCTTGTTTCCGCGACGAAGATCCAAGGGCTGATCGCTTGTACGGCGAGTTTTATCAGCTTGATTTGGAGATGAGTTTTGCCGAAAATGGCGAAGAAGTTCGCACTGAAGTTGAGCCTTTGATGAAGCAATTGGCGACTGATTTTGCTGGTAAAAAATTGTTGGATTTGAGTGATTTGGCAGTTGGTGATGGCAGTTCAATTCCACGAATTTCGTATCGCGACGCTATGGAAACTTACGGTTCTGATAAGCCGGATTTGCGATTTGGTATGGAATTGATAGAACTGACGGACGTATTCTCGGAGACTGAGTTTGGTGTATTTAAAAATGCTGAATGCATTAAGGCTATTTGCGTAAAAAATGGTGCAAGTTTGAGTCGCAAGCAAATTGACAATTTTACCAACATCGCTAAGAGTGAAGGCGCCGGCGGTTTGGCATACATCACATATCAAGACGGCGAAGCAAAATCTCCAATTGCGAAATTCTTGAGTGAGAAGGAATTAGCTGATATCCAGCAGAAAACTGGTGCGGTTGATGGCGATGCAGTGTTCTTTGGTGCTGATTCTCGCTCGGTTGTTAACGCGGTATTGGGGCGCTTGCGTAATGAATTTGCCTCGCACTTTAATCTTAAGGACCCATCGGTCGTGGCGTTTGCTTGGATTATTGATTTTCCGTTTTACGAATGGGATGAGCGTAGTAAGAAGCTTGACTTTGGACATAATCCGTTCAGTATGCCAAAGGGCGGTTTGCAAGCTCTGGAGTCTGCTGAAACTGACGCCGAAAAATTATCCATTGTTGCTGATCAATTTGATATGGTGATGAACGGCTATGAGATTTGCTCTGGCGGCGTTCGCAACCATAATCCAGCGGTATTGTACAAAGTGTTCGGTCTGCTGGGCTTCAGTGAATCTTATGTTGAAGAGAAGTTTGGTGCTATGCTTGGCGCTTTCAAATACGGCGCTCCGCCTCATGCAGGATGCGCTTTTGGAGTTGATCGTATTTTGATGGAATTGACCGATGAGCAAAACGTTCGTGAGACTCTGGCGTTTCCAAAGAATGGCTCTGGCGTGGATGTGATGATGAATTCACCATCAGTTGTTGATCCCGCTCAGCTACGCGAATTGGGTTTGTAGAATATTTGCAATATTGATCTACCGTTTTGGTTGTGCTAGTGTGAGGGTATGAAAAAGGTTATAGTCATCGCTGTTTTACTGCTTATAGCAGGCGCTGGTGGTGGTTTATGGCTAAAGACCCGTCTAAACGCTCAAGCAGTTACTGAAGTAGCTCAGGAGCAAAAACAGGAGCAACCAAAGAGCAAGTATGATGTTGGTCCTGTAGATGCTGGCGAAATCTTGGAATTGGTTAATATTGAACGCGCACGGATCGGGGTGGCGTCATTAACGAACGACGAAAATATACACATGAGTGCGCAGCTAAAATCTGACGATATGTTAGCCAAGGGATATAAACAGCATAATATACCAGGTACAGATAATTGGTATTCATCAGAAATGGCAAACCTAATGAGTAAAGCTGGTTGTCATACGGTTAGTGAAAATTTTTACTGGGCTGATTTCGAGTCAACAAGCAGAGATGCTTTTAACTGGTGGATGAACTCAGAACCACACCGCAAAGCGATACAAAACCCAGATTATACGAAAATTGGACTTGGCGTCAGTCGCAGTAGTGACAATAGCAAAACATACGCAGTTCAGCATTTTTGTATTTCAAGATAACAGTTAGTATATAGCACAAACCCCAAATCTCCTTTTGTCTCGAAAGGAGATTTTTCTTATGAATGACAACGCGTCATACCGTCAGTACTTGCAGTACCATGCAAATAACCACCCAAACCAAAACACAAGAACAATATACTAAATCCTAATACCAAGCCACGCCGACAAAATGTCGCCTGCAAAGTAGGCTAATCCTGCCGCAATTGCCCCAAGGAGAAGTGTGATGCCTGCAGATTGCCAAGGTGATTGTTTGCTGACTTTGCCTTTGATAAAGCCGATTGCTAAGAACGTTGCCGCAGTTAGCGCCGAGCTAACATAGAATAATACCGCGTTTGGCGCTTTTAAGTTTGCAATTACGTCAATCAAATATGGCAATACTGGCACGCTGCCGACCACCACGAAAGCTAAGAATGTTACTGTGCCTATGATCTTTGGAGATGAGCGTTTTTGGCTGTCGCGCACAGATTCTTCGTGTTCAGCGCTGGCTGCCAAATATGCGCTAGAGCCCATTGAGAATCCGTCGGCTATTAAATTAGCAATTCCTAATATAAGAATGACTGAACTGGATATTCCAGCTCCAGCTGAAGCCGCCACGACTGCAAATGTCGTTACTGTGCCGTCGACCGCGCCATAAACAAATTCCGGTATGTATCGTTTGAAAAAATCTCGCATAACCATACCAGTTTATCATATTATTAACGATTAGCAGACATCTCTATTGACAATTTAATAAGCTTATGCTATAGTGAAATAGTTAGATTATCTAATACAAACAATTTAACAAGCATGCTAAAATAAACATAACAAATATAAACTTTTGCAGAAAGGTAAAGCGTGGAAGATATCCAAACAGCCATCGTTTTATTATCAATCATCGTAGGATTGTTGTCGGTTATTATCGTAACGCTACTGGCGGTAGTCATCGCCTTGTTGGTAAGACTTAATACAGTCATGAAAAGCGTTAGTAAAATTACAACTAACGTAGCTAGTGCAACTGAGTGGTTGTCACCAACAAAAGTTTT
>CAUSFG010000047.1:0-6145 GCA_963530815.1 uncultured Candidatus Saccharibacteria bacterium | reverse complement strand
CGATCGATAGAACTTGTGAAACAAATTGTCTACGACATTCGCCGGCATTCCAATCCCGTTATCGGCGACGGACACTTCCACGAAGTCACCTTTTTGCTCTGCGGAAACGGTTACGGACCCGCCCTCAAAGCTGTATTTGATGGCATTGTCAATTAGATTACCAATCACTTCCCCGATACTTCCGTGATCAGCGGCTACTGTCGGCAGGTCGTCTGGAATATTGACGCTGAGCATTCTGTGTTGAGTCGAGGCACGAAGTTGCATATCATCAGCAATCGAGGCGTAAATATTAGCGACAGTGTCTTCCAGCAGATAAACCTTCAAGTGGTGCCTATCGTATCTGGCAACATTAAGAATGTTGTCAATGTAGCTAGACAAGCGGTTGGACGAAACCACCAACCTATCAAGAAGTTGCCTTTCGTCACCCTGTAGGCGCCCAGCAAACTCTTCGTTGATAATGTCCAGATATCCACGAATAACCGTAATCGGTCCGCGGAGTTCGTGAGCAGCGAACGAAATAAAATTAAGGTCCTCTTCTTCGGGTAGATAATTGTCAGACTTATCTATGAGAAAAATGACAGTTTCGGCGGCGGCGCCTTTCTCGAATGAAACCACGATATCAAAAATCCGCGTTTTTTGGATGATGTCGGGGTTGGTGCTAATGCGCTGCCAACGGCGCTCGGCTTTAATTTTCTCATTGGTGATTTCGTGAAGCCAATCGGAAATGCTCGGTTCGTTTAGAAAATCAAGCGCCAGAAAATCCTCGCCTTTTGCGTTCCTGGAAATCGGGGCAGCGGAATTGGCGAAGATAATTTTCTGATTAGAATTAAGAATCACGACGCCAGTGCTGGCTTGATTTAGAGCTTGAGTGAGCGGAATTTTTGGCTTGTCGTTGTCGCTAGCTGGTTTTTGTTCTGGTTGATAATCGCCATAAATTGCCTGAAGCGCCGTCTTAAATCCAGTTTTTTCGTAGCGTTTATCGTTAGGATTTGGCGGAGTGTCGGTGGTCGGTTCGCCAATTTTGTGAGAAAGTGCCGCCAGAATTTTATTAAGCGGCGCAGCGATGATCTTAACGATAGAAATTGAAAATAGGATTTGTAAAAGAGCGGTAATTAAAATGATAATCCAGAAATTTAGCTGGAATATAGAAATTGCCGTGAAGTGGAGTGCGATTCCCAGTCCCAATATGATGCAGGCGCTCGCTGACAGTAAGACTAATATGACTTTTCGGTAATAATATTGTTTGTACTCGCGCAGGGTTTTAGATGCCGGATCTATTGCCATGAAACACTTCCTCTTCCTGGTGTGAAGGCTGCAATCCATGTTTGTCCGCGATTTAAGGCAATATCTTTTCCGGATTCGTCTGTCAATTTAAGCGGCGAATTTATGTCCGCTTTTGACCAAGTGGCGGTGGCGACTGTGCCGTTTTGGAAAATGTAGGCTTTGCCGGATCCTGTCGTTTTGACATCTTCGTAGCCATCGTAATTTTGAGCCCGAGCTTCAACGCCAACTTCCATAGCCACAACGGTATTTGGAGCAATTTGCCCATCTTCCCTATCTGTATGTGGCGCGCCAGCCATGCTCCTGAGGTAAGAATTCGATGCCTTGTCGTAAGCGTATGATGTGTTGTAGAGCGACCCGCTGAGGTTTATGTTTACAGATGTGGTGTTTGGTGATTCGACGGGCTTGCCGTCTGCTCGCGCGAAGCTGGTGAATTCGGAATTGTTATAGCCTTTTGCGCTGTTCAATTGGTCAAGCTTCTCTCCTGAAGTGTAGACGTTGTGTGGCGCGTAGCGGTCGCGAGATCGCCAATATGATCCGTCGTTAAAGAACTGGTCGATGTCGCGATAATTGCCGTTTCTGACTTGAGATAAAGCGTTGGGGCTTCCGCCAACATGCGCGATTGATGCTTGATATGGCGCCGCCCAGCTCAAATAGTATAATCTCAAGCTTCGCACTGGACCAATTAGCGCCGGCTTTTCTCCCTGGTACAGAGCCAAAAACCTAGTAATTCCGCCTTCCGCTACAGCTTCATAAACCACGCCAGCTTTCTTCAGTCCTGACTGCGGTCTGGCGGCTGGACTATTCTCAATCATCACGCCAGTTACAGGCAACTTCGCGGCGGCTTCGTTCGCGATTTCCATTCCAGTCAATGGCGAATAAAACTTCTTCGGCGCGGGTTTTTTGGCTGGCAATTTCAGATCCACGCTAGCAGTCTGCTCGTATTTTATTGAGTGAATTGCAATTATGAAAACTCCAGCAATAACCATCGCACTCACCACGAGCACAATCGCCAGAATATGCTTTTTTACCCATTCTTTGAACGACTCCCAGCGAGCGTTCTTTTTTTGTCCTGATTTATCTATTTTTTCAACATTCATGCTTATGCTTAGTATAGCATTTTCGGCGCACGAATAAACTATTTTTGTAGATAATTATCGATTCTTTGCAGAGTTTTTTCCTTGCCAATTAGCGCCAGCGTGTCGTTAAGTTGCGGGCTAAACGGCGCCCACGTCGTCACAATTCTCACCAGGCTGAACAAAATCCCCGGCTTCTGCCCCGTCGTTTCCAGCAATTCATTAAGGCAATTCTGAATTGTTTCTGGCGTCCAATCTGTAATTTTCTCGAATTCTTGGCGAGCAATTGACAATAAATCTCGTCGCTCGTCGTCGGTCAATTTGCGAAGTTGCTTATTTCCATCAATCAATTCCGCGTCAATTTCAGGCTCGACGAAGAAATAGCTCGTTAATTTTGGCAAATCTTGCAATGTCTTCAAACGATCTTGCGCCAATTCCAGAACGCGCTTTTTATAAGATTCGTCGGCGTTTTTGGCTTCTTCGCCCCAGAACGGTTGACAGCGAGAATAAAGATCGTTCAAGCTAAGCGAGCGAATCCATTGACCGTTCAACCAAATGAGTCGTTGTTCATCAAATCGCGCGCCAGATTTTTGAACGCGATCAAGCGAGAACTTTTCAATCAGTTCGGTTTTACTGAAAATTTCCTGCTCCGTTCCGTCATTCCACCCAAGTTGTGCTAAGAAATTAAGCATCGCTTCTGGCAAAATTCCCTCTGATCGATACTCAGTTACGCTTTTAGCGCCGTCACGCTTGCCAAGTTTTTTATTTCCCGATGGCGCCATAATGTGTGGCACGTGTGCTAGAATCGGCGGCGTAATTTTAAGCGCTTCGTAAAGCGACAGATATTTAGGCGTGCTGGCAATATATTCCGAGCCGCGAATGACGTGCGTAACTTGCATCTCAAAATCGTCAATGATGTGCGCAAAATTGTAGGTTGGCAGGCCATCTGCCTTGATCAAAATGAAATCATCCAAGGCTTCTGGGCCAGCTGACAACTCACCCATAACGGCGTCTTTCCAAGAATATCGCTTAATTTCCGGAACTTTGAAGCGCAGCGGCATTCCAAGTTGCCACTCTGGCGGATTTTCTGGACGATGGTCGCGGTATAAGAATGCGCGTTTTTCAGCCTTGGCTTTGTCGCGGAAAATTTGCACTTCTTCGGGCGTGTATGGATCAGCGTAAGCTAGCCCTTCGCTAATCATTTTCTTCGCCCATTTTATGTAAATATCACGGCGATCTGTTTGGTGATATGGGCCAAAATTGCCAGACTCTTCTTTTGGATTGTTAAGAGTTGGTCCTTCATCCCAATTTAGTCCTAGCCAATTTAAGGTTTCCAAAATCATTTCTTCCGCACCTTCGACGAACCGAGCTTGGTCAGTGTCTTCAATGCGTAAGATAAAATCTCCCTGATGCGCCCTGGCGACAAGGTATGTGTATAGCGCGGTGCGAACGTTGCCTAAGTGAATATAGCCAGTCGGACTTGGCGCAAAACGAGTTCTAATAGTCATGAGTAAATTATAGCACGTTATCTGATGAGTTACAGACTAGTGGCAATTTTTTCAATTTGGCTGCTTGAGAGGTTTGCGTCGCCGCTGATTTGATATAAGATTCCGCCGTTCACCCAAGCCGCTTCTTTCCCGCCGCTATAAATTGTCAATCCGTCGATCATTGTAGTGTTTGGATTCTTGTGTTTTTCAGAGAAAAATTCTTTCACTGCTGACGAATTCCAGCCGCTTTTTTGCTGGGTTATGGTGTATCCTGAGCTTCCGTCGGCGTAGGCGTATTTCATAGAGACCTCGCCCGATTTGAATTTGATAGGTCCATTCAGCGCGTAGCCGTCTGGCTTATAGCCTGGATATTTGGCATCAATTCCTGATTGAACGGCTGCCATTTTTATGGAGATATTTGGCATACTCAGATATGTTAAATAGCCACCGAGTAGCATCACCGCAAATCCCACGGAAAACGTATTCAACCAACGCAAGGCACCGCCCTTTTTCTGGCGTCGACGTGCTTTTTTATTGCTGATAATTTCATTCGACAAGGCTTTTTCGATCGCTTCGTTTTTCAATTGATGAGCGGTTTTTGCGACTGGTTTTTCTATTTTTTGCGGAGCGACGGCGACAAGCGGATTGTTATTCATAGCCAGAGGCTGGCGCTCTTTTCGCAATTTAGTATCAACGCTAAGAGGTCTTTGTTGAGCGCGACGAGTAACGGGGTGGGTTTCGGCCGGGCGGTTAATAGCAATTTTCTGAGGAGCTGGCTTGCTGACAATTGGCGTAGAAAACTTCTTCACGGCGACATGTTGTTTCACGTCGACGCGAGCTTTCTGGGGTTTGGCTGCCAATGGCGTACGCTGTGGCATTTTAACGTGCCGACGATTCAACGTGCTGGATTTCTGAACATGTGCGGCATGAATATTTGATACAGATGTACCACGCTTACTGATTGATTGTTCTTTTTTTATCTCAGTTTCTTTCACATCAATATCATCCATTACCATTCCGGTAATAGTATTGTAAGCTCGTCCATTGATAACCACGTAGTTTTTACTTGCCATTAATCCCCCTAATGTTTATTCCTGTATATTATATTACAAATCGCCTAAGGTTTTTTCAAGTGTAAAAATATGTTATAATTTTCGTAATTATGTACCAGAAAAAGAATCGCACTAAAGAGCTCGCGCGGCGGACCTTTGTGTACACGCTGATGACATTATCACTTATAATTCTTCTTACGTTTTTGACGTTTAGAATGCTCGGCTATACGTTTAATCCAAATACGAAAGAATTGCAGCAAACTGGACTTGTCCAATATGAATCACATCCTGGCGGGGCGCTGGTTTATGTTGACGATATGGAGCTGCGCCGCACTCCGACGAAAAGCACCGTTCTTCCCGGTAAACACACTTTTTCGATGAAATTGGATAAATACGAACCGTGGCAAAAGACATTGAATATCAAGTCCGATACCGTTACAAATTTGAATTACGCCAGATTAATTCCGACAAAACGCGAAACTACCGAAGTAAAAACGTTCGACTCATTGCAATCTGTTTCTCTGTCGCCAGCTGGCAATTTCTTGATGGGATTTGGCATTAAAGATAAAACTCCGACTTTGACAATTGGCGACATTCGCGACACGAACAAAGATAAGGAAAAATTCACGGAACACGCATTAAGCACGAGCGTTTTGGCTGGCTATTCCCTGTCCTCTGACAATCATACATTTAGCGTGTCGGAATGGGACCGTGATTCTCGTTATGCGCTAGTGAAACATTCGTATCCAGCGGAAAATAACACTACTGGCGTGCAATGGCTGGTTTTTGATAGAGAAAATCCAGAGAAAATTACCGATGTAACAGCGATGACTGGTTTTGGAATTAAGCAAATCGGCTTTGCGGGAACTGGCGCGCACACGGTTTACGCTTTGCAGGAAACTGGCGAATTGAGGCGAGTTGACCTTGATAGCTCGACAATTTCCAGCCCAATCTTGACTGGCGTCGAATCTTTCAAGCTTTACGGCGACGATCGTTTGTCCTACCTGGCTGTTATTGACGGTAAAAAAGTGGCAGGAATTTGGAGGCGAGATTGGAAAGAACCGTTTGTGATTGGTACTTTTGCTACTAATTCTACCCCAGTAATTCGAACTTCTCGCTATTTCAATAAAGACACCGTGGTTTTGACTGATGGCAAAAATATGACAATTTACAGAGGCGATATTTCAGATTCTAAGGACCGACAAAAAGAGTTCTTGAAAACGGCGAAGATTATTAAGACTGATAATGC
>CAUSFG010000046.1:0-6147 GCA_963530815.1 uncultured Candidatus Saccharibacteria bacterium | reverse complement strand
AAGATATTGATCAGTACGGCTATCAGGTGATGTCACTTACCGAGCGGGTTGATTAGTACAAATTTTAGAAAGTTACTGCGATAAGGAGCAAAGATGACCAAATCCATCATCTGTAAAGACGTCTTCGGCAGTCAATACACCGTTCCTGTTGATGAACTAAATATTCGCGTCGGCGTGTACGCAGTTATTATTGAGAATGGTAAGATTTTATTAACGCGGCAGTGGAACGGTTATAGCTTGATTGGCGGCGGTGTCGAGAAAGGTGAAACGGTTGAGGAATCAATTGTCCGCGAAGTCAAGGAAGAGACTGGACTAACCATCATGCCAGATAAAATCATTCACCAGGCAACTACTTTTTTTAAGCGCAACGCCGAGGCGCAAGCTAACCAGTCAATCCAACTGTACTTCACCCACAGCCAGCTGCATGGGCAAATTAATAATGACAACATAACCGACAGCGAGAAGACCTACACCAACGGCACGCCGGAGTGGGTTGATCTGGATAAGATTGACGACATGAACTTCCGTCATAGCGTGAGTTTGAGGGAGATTTTAGGGGCGTATCGGGAGTCTACTAATGACAAATAAAGTATTGCGTAAGATATGTCTAGGAAGAATGAAAGCTTCTTACTTCTTTTTTCATATAAATCGCTCTTCACTCTGTCCAGTCTGGTTTGTATGCTGCTTCTGCTAAATAACAACAACGTCCATGAGAATCTCGTATGTCGTAACCTGCCTCCATATCGTCATGCTGGCGAAGTTCTATAAACTTATTATTTCTATATGGAGCGACAATACGCGTAAACTCAAACTCGTATTTACCTGTCATCTCCTTTAACTCATAGCTTTGGTCGAGCGGATCAGAATAGTCCGTAGCAACAAGGATGAATGAACGTAGTGAATTGTGGCCTGCGCTTTGGAATAAATAGAATTGGGTGTCCGGATACAATATGAAAAGCGTTGCAAATGATCGTATATACTCTGCGTCTTTGAGAACGGGAAAAGCATCGGTTATAAACTTTGGCAAGGATAATTTGATATTATTTTTCATAGTCTTAAATTATAGCTTGAATTTAGGAAATATGGACAGTTTTATGATCTGTCCAGGTCAATGACTCCAGAGTTTAAGCTCTGTCATCGCAGGTCGTTGCCTCCGGTGATATCCCACGAGTTGTCGACGATCGTCTGACCACCTTCGTCCTCGGGAAGTCTCCAGAAAACAACGCTCTCCCCAGTGGGACCGCCTGTCGCTTTAACATGACCATGTCCGTCACCGGGAACATTGCCATTTCTGCCACCGTAGATCACGTTAGTCGTGCCAGGAGAGCGGTACACTGTTGCACTTCTGCCGTCAAATCGCCCAGGCTCTCCAGTAGGGCTGTTAGATCGCCCCTGGCGGGACGGGCACTGAGACTTGCGGTGAATCACAACCGTACTGTGAGACAGAATCTGATACCTCAAGTCTGAGTCGAAATTGCACTCATACACCTGGGATCCAGTGGGAGCCTCACTTGGTGTTGTGACATAGTGCTGTCCGCTGGACAATCGCCTGAGAATACAGTCGTCACCACACCTGATGTCTCCCTCGCTCATGATAACTCCTTCTGGAGTCGGGCAGAGAATCGTAATTCTCTGCGAAGTGGGACGTCTCAAGCCCGATTGACTCGGGCGAAACGCCAGCCTCTGTGATTGCAGAAGCTGATATATATCAATAATAAGAACTGAAGTCAAGCAATCTTACAAAAATCGCAGCAAACCTATAGCAATCTCCCACCCGCCCATGCTAAAATAAAACCATAACCAACATCCGTGCGCTGCCATCAGCAAGGGGATGTTTGTAATCCGAAAGTAGGTGGGCAGATGACATAGCTTGCGATAAGCTAGTGTGCCAGCGCGGTGTTTTAGCCACCTCCAAGTACTAATCTGCGGATTATTGCCTGCGGTTTTAAGAGGTGACTCTCGCCAGATTAAAACCAACGTGGTACTTTTCGAAAAGTACCGTGATAGTTTTGGAAAACCAACGTGGTGGTTTAGAAAAAGTACCGTGGTACTTTGAAAACTTTGCTATAGTACGTTAATTAACTAACGAAAAGGATAATCAAATGACATTGAAGTATAAATCTGTCAAACTAAAAAATCCAGCCAAACCAACCGAACCAGCTAAATATTATGCCCGCAAGTCGGAGTCCGGCCGCATCGACCTCCCCGAGCTCGCCGATAACATAGCCCGCCATTCTACCACTGTTAGTAAGACGGATATCCAGGCGGTTTTGACCATCCTGGGCGAGGAATTAGCATCATTGCTGGCTAAAGAGCACAGCGTCCACTTAGGCGAGCTGGGCTACTTCCATGTCACACTCAAATCCAAAGGCGTCCTTGAGGAAAAAGACGTCAATCCCGGCCTCATCGAGGAGGCCAAAGTCCGCTTCGTGGCAGGCTCCGTCCTAGAAAAAGAAATCAAGAACGCCAAATTCGAAAAGGCCACCGAACCAAAGAAAGAGGCGCCAAAACTAGCGCCGGGGGCGTAGGTCGTTCGGGGATAATAGATAGGTTAGGGCGCGGGGCGGTGGATGCTTCGCGCCCTTACTAGTTGCGTGCCATTTAATTCTGTTATAATAACCTACTATGACGACACATCAATTAACCTTAGCCACCGAACCCTTTAACGCCATCACCTCTGGCAATAAAACCATCGAGTCACGACTATACGATGAAAAGCGCCAGAAAATTCAAATAGGCGACCAAATAATTTTTACCAATCGAGACAATTCTAGTCAAACTGCCAATGTTAAAGTAATTGGTTTACTACGCTACGCAACGTTTCATGATTTATTCTCGCATAATGATCCGCGTAAGTTTGGCGGCGAGAGTGTTGAATGGCTGGAGAATCAAATGAATGGATTTTATCCGCTTGACAAGCAGCTACAAAACGGTGTTATCGGTATTGAATTTATACTGATTTGATTAACTATAGCCATAAATTACGCATGTATAGCAATGATGACTTGTATTATTGTATAGGGTATAAGACAATAAGCTCATGCACCGATGTAAGAAATCGTTAGCCGCTGTGGCTATCCGTAAGGCTAAAACGGGCGATTTTGATTTCGTTTTTCGCCTGATGACAGAAGCGCTTGAACCATTTTACTATGGCGATCATCAAGCTCATGCACAGCGGATTTTTACTACGCATATCAATAATAACGTCGATTATGTCGGGCAGTTTTCACTCGGGCAATACATGTTTATTGCAGAAGTTGATTATCATCCTGCTGGAATGATTCATCTAGTTGTCAAGAAGCAGGGGACAGTTAAAATTAGTCCGCTCATCGTTGCGCCAGAATATCGCGGTAAATTTGGCATTGGCAGTAAGTTACTTCGCCATGCTGAGGATTTTGCTCGCAAACACCACGCTCGGCAACTCTACTGTACAGTGGCTGCCCAAAACCAAGCCACGTTCAAGTTTCTATTACGCAAAGGCTTTCATCTGGCTGGTAAGGCGCAAGATCATTATAAACCTGGTATCGACGAGTGTATGCTATACAAGCCGCTGAGTCAGAGCACAACTCCTGGCTTGTCAGATATTTCAATCGTCCCGTTTGACGAGAAAAAGCATACCGCTGCGACGAGACGGCTGATTTTGTCGCAGGTGGGCAGTAGTTTTTACGGCGTTAATAATGCATGGATTGATACACTGTTTGCTGGTTATCGACGGCGTGAAGGTCGAAATGTCGATACGAAATATAAGCTTATTTTTATCGCTGAGCAGGATAGAAAGGTCGTTGGCGTTGTCGGCGCAACTCCAAAGAAAGGCCAGCCGATTAAAATCATGCCATTGGTAGCGAAATCAGAGACTGTTTTCGAAGTACTGGTAGCTAACTTGCCACAATTATTAGCTGGTTATAGTCGTAAGCTATATGTCCATCTCATTCCTGAGCCGTGGCAGATAGCTTGTTTGCAGCGACACGGCTGGACGATTGAAGGCTTATTTCCCGAAGGCTATGCACTAGACGTCACTGTTCAGCAGTGGGGATTGCGCATCAAAAAAAGAGATATTAAAAAGGTCAGAAACAGCGTTCGGTCGAAACCTTAGGCTTGTCTGACTATGGTGATAGTCCAATTATAACTAAAGTGCACAGCTAGCGTCAACCTACTAGCCGCATACCACAGCAGGATGTATAATAAACCTAACAATAAATCATAAACAGAGGAATATATATGGAAATCAAACCCCTAGACATCGTATCTATGATAGGTATTATTATCGTAGTATCAAGTAGCGCCATCTCTATGCACATTGCCGTAAAAGCAAGCAAGAAGCAAAAAGCTCAGCAAGAAAAAGACGCTAAAAATAAAAAGGTAGAATCAAGCAGCCCCGCAGCAAGCACCAGCGAACTCCGCGCCGAACTGGATGATTTGAAGAAACGAGTTGCAGCGCTTGAGAAGGAATAGGTAATTACAACCTAAAAATGTCATCATCCATTAAGACATTTTGTCCTGAAGTATAATGACAGACTAAGCAATTCTAAGGTGCTAAATTCATATTTTTGTCCTTATCTCTTGATTAGTGAAAAATAATCCGTCGTGATTTCATCATCCATTTCACATTCCCTTCACACACCCCTGCTACACTGACATAGAACCAAGAAAGGAGATCTATGTCATTTTTGCAACGTGCCTGGTTGTATATTACCAGGAAAAAACTCAAAACGCTGATTTTGCTGGCGATTTTGCTGTGTATGTCGACGATTATGCTGAGTGGATTTGCCATCAAGCATTCGACCGACGCGGCAGCGCAGTCGCTGGACAAAACGCTCAAGGCCGGCTTCACGCTGGGCAATAATCCGCGCACCAATCCAGGGACCGCCCGCGGCTCGGGAACGGTGTCGAATAAAGACATCGACGCAGTGAAAAATCTGGAGGGTGTGACAGACTACGTCAAGCGCCAGAACGCCACGGTCGATTTTATCAATACCAAACTGGTGCCACTGCCGAGCGGCGGCAGCGGCTATGATGCCGAGAAAGACAAACAGTTTGGCAACGCCGCGACCATCATCGGCGTTAATAAATCTGAATCCGAGAAGAAGTTCCGGGCTGAGTCGCTCAAGCTCATCGCTGGACGGCACATCACCGAGAACGATTCGCACAAGATTTTGGTGCACGAAGATTTTGCCAAGGCCAACAACCTGAAGCTTGGCAGTAAAATTAAACTGAAGGCTAACCAATACGACACCGACAACGAACGTCCATCCAAAGACGAGGTTGAAGTAGAAATCGTCGGTATATTTAACGGCAAGAACCCAAAGCAGACGACGTACCAGGTGGAGCTGTTCGAGAATTTGTTCCTGACTGATCTCACGACAACTCGCCAGTTGAATGCCTATACCGAGCAAAACGAGATTTACCAAGATGCCACGTTCTTCACCAAAGGCACTAAGCAGCTGGATGAGGTAATGGCGCGGGCAAATAAATTGCCAGTCAATTGGCAAAAGTATCAATTGAATAAGAATAGCCAGGAGCTAGCCGGGGTGACTGGCGCAGTGAACGGCGTGTACGGCTTGATCGACGGTATGTTGTGGGCAACGGCGCTGGTCAGCGTCGCGGTGATCGGCATGGTGCTGTACTTGTGGATGAACGAGCGCAAGCGCGAGGCGGGCGTACTCTTGGCGACGGGCGTGCCGCAGTCAAAGATTGTGTTGCAATACATCGCTGAGCTAGTGATGATCGCGGTGTTGAGTTTCGGTGCGTCGTACTTTACCGCCGGGCTGATTGCGCAACAAATGGGTGATCACGTGGTATCGCAGGCGGCGCAGAATGCCACACGTCAAGCTGGCAGTTCCCTCAACGGTGCGTCGCTTGGCGCTGACGCTGACTCGGTGACGTCATCGCGGACGCTGGACAAGGTGACAGTTGGTGTGCAGCCGACGGATCTGCTGGCGGTGTGGGGCGCTGGGATGGCGGTGATTATCATTGCGGTGCTCTTGGCCTCTCGACCAATTACCCAGTCAACGCCAAAAGAATTACTAACCGAAGTGGACTAGGGGCGAATGATGACAATTATCAAACGAGCCTGGACGGCTGTGACGCGCAAACGGCGTCGCAGCCTGACCATCGCCCTGATCATGACGCTGATTTTCACGCTGCTGA
>CAUSFG010000045.1:0-6186 GCA_963530815.1 uncultured Candidatus Saccharibacteria bacterium | reverse complement strand
CAAGAAAATCTGGATTTACCCTTATTTTATTCAAATATGGATAAAATCTTTAATAAATAAATTCAGCTTCATAAATTCCAGTTTGTTGAGGTAATACTTTTTAACGATAACCTTAAGCTATCGTTAAAAAGTTCATGGATATGTTCCTGCATACGAATGTAGCTACTTGACATACTTGGTGTTCACTCTGTTCTTGTGGACTTGCCGCCACGTCTGGACTTTGCTAGAAAATGGCATCCGCGTTTGTTAGCTCAAATGTCGAATGTACGATTGACTATACTGGTTGGGTCTTATGCTCAGAAATACTATTTGAACCATCGCGTTGAACGTAACTTAACGGCAACTGTATCTAATTTCGACGCATATTTACCAGATTATTTTCCGTTGGTTCATCCATCGCCACTTAACATTGGCTGGCGTAAGCGTAATCCATGGTTTGAGATAGATGTTGTGTCGGTTTTGCAATCTATAGTTAGGGAGTCGTTGTTGTGACGCGACTCTGCTTTATGTATAATATGAGTATGAACGATCGACAAATTGCCCAACTTGAAATAGTAAAGGCTAAAGTTCGGCAGTTACTGGGCGGCGATACCTCGGGGCATGCTGACGATCATGTCGAGCGAGTGGCGCTGCTGGCAGAGCGTTTTGCTAACGAATGCAGTGAATCGGTGAACCTGCAAGAAGTGCTATTGACAGCTTGGCTGCATGATGTTGATGATTATAAATTAGTCGGTAAAACGCAGGCGGAAAAATTGACGAACGCGGTAGATATTATGGCGCAGGCAGAGATAGCTGATGATTTAAGTCAGGTTGTGCTGGAAAATATTGCGGCGATTGGTTATAGTAAACGGCTGAATGGCAAGCAGCCGCAGCGGCTGGCGGGGAAATTGATGTCTGACGCTGATATGTGTGACGCTATTGGCGCAGTCGGCATTGAGCGGGCGTTGGTTTATGTTTGTCATCGTGGCGAGCGGATTTTTGACCCTAAAGTCTGGCCGAATGTCAATCTGGCGGCGCACGAATATAACGCTGATGGCAATACGCATGATACTGACGGATTCATTAATCACTTCTTTGAGAAACTGCTGAAATTGAAAGGTTTGATGTTGACTGAACCAGGGCGAATAGAAGCAGAGAATCGTCATCAAATTATGGTTGATTTTCTTCGCGCCTATTTTCACGAAAAGAATGCGCCCGAGTGGAGTGATTTTTTGGAGGAATATTTACGTAGCGTCGAATAAATATTGAAGAATGGTTAGCTTTCGCTTTTTATTGATCTAATCAATAATTTGTAGTTATATGAAATTATGACAAAGTATAAAATTGAACGGATTTATGGGTCGACCGCGTCAGATGATAGTTATCGTGTACTGGTCGATCGATTGTGGCCGCGCGGAATCAGTAAAGAACGAGCTGCATTGGACGAGTGGAGTAAAGAAATTGCCCCGACCGACGAATTGCGTAAATGGTTTAACCATGATCCAGAAAAATTCCCGGAATTTTCTCGCCGTTATGTGAAGGAGCTAGATAATAATCCTGCGGCCTCCGAAGCAAAGAACAATTGGAACGAACAATCTGCAGTTACACTGTTATATGGCGCCAAAGACACAGAACATAATCAGGCGATAGTTCTCAAAAAGTGGTTGGAAGACTAGTCAATCGCTAGGAGAATGCTTGCATAATTGTCGTATTTAGATTGTAATATATTTAATGAATCAAGCATTGCAAGCTAAGCTGAAAACTTTGCCGCGAACGCCCGGCGTTTATTTCCATAAGTCGGCGAGCGGCGAGGTAATTTATGTTGGCAAGGCGGCGGTTCTTAAAAACCGCGTACGTCAGTATTTTCAAGATTCGCGCGGGCGAGATAATAAAACTATGGCGCTGGTGGCGGAGATTTTTGATACTGATTGGATTGAAACTGAGAGTGAGGTTGATGCGCTGTTTTTGGAAAGCGAGATGATCAAGCGTTATATGCCGCGATACAATGTTCTGTTGCGCGACGACAAATCTCAGATGTATGTTCGGATTGATATGAAAAGCGATTGGCCGACGGTCAGTTTTACGCGGAATCCTGCCGATGATGGTGCGGATTATTTTGGTCCATTTTACAATGGTTTTGCGCTGAAAAAGGCATTGCGCTATTTGAGGCGAATTTTTCCATATCTCACTCACCAAAGACGCCCCGGGCAATCAAAGTTGGACGAGGAGTTGGGTTTAAGTCCGAAAATAAGTGATGGTTCTGACGCGTATAAAGCTGGTTTGCGTAAATTGATAAGTTATATTAAGGGAAATCGCAAGGCTATTGCTGTGGAGCTGGAGCGTGATATGAAAACGGCTGCGGGGCTTCATGATTTTGAGCGGGCGGCAAGTCTGAGAAATAAATTGCGCGCCATGCAAGAACTTCAGCGACGCGTTATGTTTGGTGACAAGGAATTTTTGGATATTTCAAAAGACAAGGCACTGACTGATTTAGCAAAACTACTTGGCTTGAAAAATATTCCAGTGCGAATTGAGGGTTATGATATTTCGCATATGAACGGACGTCAAGTTGTAGCGAGTATGGTGGTCTTTACGAATGGTGCGAGCAATCGTGCGGAATATCGCAAATTTAAGGTGGGTGAAAAAAACGACGACACTGGAAATATGTACGAGGTGATTTTTAGGCGACTTGGCGAGCGAAATATCAAAAGCTGGGGTCGTCCGGATTTGTTGTTGATTGACGGCGGAAAGGGTCAACTTTCGGCGGCGATTAAGGCAAGGGATGAGCGCGGAATAAAATTGCCGATTATTAGCATTGCCAAACGCGAGGAAGAAATTATTATTCATAAAACTGGCTCACAAATTGACATGTCATATATCGAGGAACTGCAAAAATCTATTCATCAGGATGTCACTGTTCACGAAGACAATGATGTGTATGTGGTAAATTTGCATCCTGCTCAGCGCAACGCCGGCTCGCACTCAAAGAACTTACGAGGCTCTGCTATTGATAATGATTCCAGCCGGGACAATTTTACAAAAAGTTCTATTGCGACGACAGATATCGTCAAGCTTTTCCAGCGGATTCGTGACGAGTCACACCGATTTGCTGTGAGCTATCATACAGCGCTGAAGCGTCAAAATCAGACGAAAAACCAACTGGAAGAAATTCCGGGGATTGGTCCAAAGACGCGCGCGAAATTGTTGAGGAAGTTTGGTAGTGTGAAAAAAATTATCGAGGCGGATTATACGGAATTGCGGGCGGAAGTTGGCTCGAAAAAGGCGGATTTGATTAAGCGCTTATCTTAAAATCAAGCATTCAATCGACAATAAAGCATAAATTATATATAATAAGACTAATGAAAAGACAATTTGCAACGTTTTTAATTCGGCTGATTCTTAACTCGGTAGGTATTTGGGTTGCGGTGCGGCTGCTTGGAAATGAAACTCCGGGCGCAACTTCTGCGTGGACATTTATGATAGCTGGGCTGATATTTTCGGTAGTGAATAGTGTATTGAAGCCAATCGTTACAATTTTAGCTCTGCCAGCAATTCTATTGACATTAGGACTGTTCACCTTAATTGTGAACGGCTTTATGGTTTATATCTCGCTCGCTTTGGCGCCAGGGATTTCTATGACTTTTGCGCATTCAATTATTGCCGGGATTATATTGAGTTTGGTAAACTATATTATAAGTAGCGCGCTGGTTTTGCAGCGGGAAGAAAAGGAGTAATATGTCAATTGATACAATTTTACCGTACGTGACGCTTGGATCTGCCGTACTGATGATTATCGCAATTTTGTTGCAACAACGAGGCGCAAGTTTGGGCGCAGGATTCGGTTCGTCAGGGGAATTATTCACTACTCGTCGCGGATTTGATAAAAACTTGTTTGATGTAACTCTTGTTTTTGCGGTGATTTTTGTGCTATCGATTTTGGCAAGTATGATTTTGCCGGGATTGCAAAAATAGGAGAATAGATTTGAGCTCGGATAATTCGTCATGGAATCGTTTTGCGCGGCTAAAAGTTTCCAGTAAAGATGTCAATAAGCGTCTGCGTAAGATTGAAAAGGGAAGCTTGCGTCATGCGCATAAATTCGTGACATCCAGGCTGGATCGCTTATCTAATGTGCGACGTCGGGTTTCTGTCTGGATTATTCTAGTATTGGTGATGATTGGCGCCAGTGCGGTGCAGTGGCATATTTCTCGCAATTCTTTCACGACAATGGCGTACACTTCTGGCGGATCATATTCTGAGGGTGTGCTGGGTCCTTTGGAAAATCTAAATCCGATTTTCGCAAAAACCAATGCTGAAAAATCCGCCGCGAAATTGCTATTTTCAAGTTTGTATCGATATGACTCAACGGGCAATATAAAGGCTGACATGGCGGATAGCGTCAGCGTGAACGATAAAGAAACTGAATATACGGTTAAGTTGAAGAAGGGCTTGAAGTGGTCAGACGGGCAAGATTTAACTGTGGACGATGTAATTTTTACGTTGAAGCTATTAGCGAATCCAGAAGTTGGAGCTGAGATATCTGGCTGGAAATCCATAAAATTCGAGAAAGTGTCTGACGATTCGGTGAAATTTATCTTGCCGTCGTCATATTCGCCGTTTGTCCACGCTTTGACATTTCCGATTATCCCTAAGCATATATTAAAAGACGTTAAGCCGTCGAATTTACGTGAACATGATTTTAATAAATCGCCTATATCCAGCGGTCCATTCGCCTTTAGGCTGCTGCAGAATGTAACGAGCGATGGTAGTAAAAAAGTGCTATATTTGCAGTCGAATAGCAATTATTATGGCGGCACGCCTAAGTTAGAGCGATTCCAGTTGTACGCGTATCCGACGCAGGATGATATTGCGAAAAGTTTGCGTACGCGAGAAATTACAGGAACTCCAGAATTGATTTATAACGATCAATCCGCCGAGGTAAAATCTATGTATGCCGCAGAAGCGCATTCTTTGAATAACGGAGTTTACGCGCTGTTTAATAACAACAGTCAGTTCTTGCGATCAAAAGCTGTTCGCCAAGCTTTGTCGCTCAGTGTTGACGCATCCAAGCTGCGCCAATCTTTGTCATTGTCTACGGAGGAATTATCTGGCCCAACGCTTAACAAATTCCTAGGAAAGAGTTCGAACTCGTCTAGTTATGACGTCAAGAAAGCGAAATCTCTACTGGACGCTGAGGGCTGGAAGAGTGTGAACAATGTTCGTCAGAAGGGAAATGATAAGTTAAAACTCAACGTGGTTGTTTTAAAGAATAGCAATTACGAAAAGGCTGCCAGATACTTGGCTCAAGTTTGGTATGACGAGCTGAACATAGAATCGGATATTAAAGTTGTCGATCCGAACGACGCCACTCAAAATATTCTTCAGACAGTTTTGCAGCCGCGCAATTTTGATGTGTTGGTTTATGAGCTCTCCTTGGGTGGCGACCCTGATGTTTACGCCTATTGGCATTCTTCACAGGCAACCAACAATGGTTTGAATTTCTCCAATTATAATAATGCAATAGCGGACGATGCTTTGGAGAGTGGTCGATCTAAAATCTCAGCGAAGCAACGCGCTGATCGTTACGCGAAGTTCACTGCCACTTGGCAAGCAGACGCCCCGGCGATTGCCTTATATCAGCCGAAGTTTGACTATATCCATATTCGGAATGTTAAGGCTCTCGACGCAAGCACCGAAGTCGTCAATCCCGTCGATCGCTATGTCGATGTTCAATATTGGGCGACAGAGAAAAAGTCCGTTTACAAAACCCCGTAATCGGGTATAATGGTAAGTGGTTATGCGGGCGTGGCGGAATTGGTAGACGCGCTAGCTTGAGGGGCTAGTGAGCATTGCGCTCGTGGAAGTTCAAGTCTTCTCGCTCGCACCAAACATATTGCAATTATTGGATGAGTTGTTTGTGATATGTTTTATAAAATCTGATATAATAAAGGCGGTGGCGCGTTGGCGGAGCGGTTACGCAGAGGTCTGCAAAACCTTTTAGACGAGTTCGACTCTCGTACGTGCCTCCAATTTTTTGATAAATAGTCCTGAGCATTGGGCTATTTTTTATTTTGCGAAATTGTACAATTTGCTTAGAGAATATAGTATAATATAAGTAGTCTGGCGCGCGGGCGTCTGGATTGTATATAAATAAGCGCGAGTGGCGGAATTGGTAGACGCGAGGGACTTAAAATCCCTTGACCAAAAGT
>CAUSFG010000044.1:0-6250 GCA_963530815.1 uncultured Candidatus Saccharibacteria bacterium | reverse complement strand
CCATTTTGATGACTTCCTTTTGACTCGCCATAAGTTACAGTTGTCAATTATACAGTACTAAACACAGTTTGACAAGGGTTTTCGCCGTAAATTTACGTGCTATAATTGTGTTATCAAATTTAACATAAGGATTTTTATGGCAAGCAAGAAAAAACCAGCAAACTTTAAGGTTACAAAATCGAAGAATGAGATAATGACCGCGGTACTAATCGGTCTGGTGACGACTTTGATAGTGATAGTTATTGGCGTAATTTTATTACACGCCAACCAAACTTCCGACAAGACGTTTCAAACAGTCGAAAATGTTGACGGTGGATCCGTGAACTTAGGTTCTCTAGGCTTCCGAATTGAAGGAGATAAATTAGTTATTCGCAACGATTCAGTCACACAAGAGATTCGCTATTTCCTGAAGACAGAAACTAAAAAATCAGGCTGTAAGGATAACAACAGCGTAACTACGGTAATTGCCCATTCCCAAGATGAGAAACAGTTGTTGCTGGGCTATGGTTGCGGCAATTCTGAGGCACGAATGTTTGTAGTCAAGAAAGATGGCGGATGGAAAACGATTTCCCCAACCAACCAATTTAATTTGTTCAACATTCCGAGTTGTAAGATGGTTGATGAAAATAACATTAGTAATGAAATTGCGCCAGTCTGCCAAAATGAGAAAAAAGTTGGCGACAATCTATCTTACGATTACAAAATACGATAATCCCTTCACAAAAAGAATTCCCCGCTTTTCGGCGGGGATTTTTAATGTCAATTATTTTCTCTTAAACAAACGACGCTTCTTACTCTTCTTTTTGTCGCTATCAAGCAGCTCGTCTGGGTCAAAGTCATCATATGTAACCATCAGCGCACGCGAGTTGACTTGTCGCAGAGTTTCAAGGGCAACAGATACGATAATCAAGATTCCAGTACCACCGATTGACAAACGCAAACCTTGCAAACCTGTCAAATTGTACGTGAGATATTCCGCAACGAATGGCAAAATAGCCACGATTCCTAGGACAATTGAGCCGAACAAAATCAAGCGATTGACAGTTCTCATAAGGTATTTTTCAGTCTGAGCGCCTGGACGCACACCTTCAATAAATCCGCCTTGCTTCTGCAGATTTTCGGCAATTTCGTTAGCGTTAAAGACAATTCCAGTGTAGAAATATGTAAAGGCGATAACCAGAATAAAGTATAACGTTGGGTAAATAAACGCTTCAGCGGTGCTTCCTGTGAATGAGCCCGCGTTTGGAGCTTGGAACCAAGTGATCAATTTATTGGCGGTCGGTAGAAGATCGGCGTTACCAGATGCTTTCATAACTTGACCAACAAATTGTGGCAAGCTTAGGAATGCAACCGCGAAGATGACTGGAATAACTCCCGCCGCAATCAATTTAACCGGCAAAATGCTTTTTACATCGCCGTAATTACTATTTCCGTGAACGCGCTTTGCGTAGTTAATTGTGATGACACGCTGAGCTTCGTTGATTTTAACTAGGAAATAAAGGACGATAAGTCCGGCGATTGACATGATTAATATCGTCCAGAACATAACTGGGTTTACAGGGAGAGTGAACCAGTTGAAGACGTTTAAGCTGCCAGATGAGGTGTTGAACAATGATGAGATTAATGACGCGAGCATTTGTGGCAATTGGCTGATGATACCAGCAAAGATTACGATAGAAATACCGTTGCCGATTCCCTGCTCAGTGATCAACTCACCGAGCCACATCAGAAGGACAGAGCCTGCCGTCATTGAAGTGATTGAAACGATCCATTCCATCATCGTAGGGTCGGCCAATGTCGTACTGCCACCTTGAAGAACAGTTTGCCTTAAGATGAAGATGAAAGCAATTGACTGGACGATAGCAAGTGGCACAGTAATAACACGCGTCCATTGCTGAATTTTTCGACGTCCAGATTCGCCGTCTTTGTGTAGCTCCTCAAGCCTTGGAATGGCTTTGGTCAGAAGCTGAATAATAATACTAGCGGTAATAAATGGACTAAGCCCAACCAACACCAGAGAGAAGCTCGATAACGCGCCACCAGATAGCAAGTTCAAAATTCCACCGAGGTCAGATTGCCCAAGTACCGACGAAATCGCGTTACGCAGCTGCGTTGGTTCCGCCAATGGCACTGGAATGTGCGCTAATAATCGATAAACAACGATTATTCCCACGACGATAAATAGTCGTTTTTGCATATCTTTATTTTTCAGCGAGCGAAAAATTATTCTCCAATTCATGTTTTAGCCCCTCATAGTCACTAACAATTCTTAACTCTGTTAATTATACAGTACCTTAGCGGATATTTCCATACTAAAAACACAAAAGCGTATGCGTTATAATTGAGTCAATAACATAACGTAAACGAGGTATTATATGCAACAGCAACCTGAAATCCCATCAACTCCACCAATTACGCCACCACCAAACCCAGAATTTCCCCAAAATTATCCACCAAAGAAAAGTAAATTGTGGCTATGGGTTACACTGGCAATTGTGGGAGTGCTGGCGACAATCGGAATAGTGCTAGCAATTGTTCTTGTGTCAAATAAAACCGCTCCTTCAAAAGACACGAATATTTCGCGCAAAGAGGCGATCAAACCTAAGGACGAGAAGAAAAGCGAAGACAAAGAACAGAATTTAGCTAAATCAAATTCAAAATGTTTGACGTCTGCTGATTTTCGAAAAGCCGGCTATGGCCATATGAAAGACGGCTCTTTTACGCTTAGCGACGGTAAATATAATTTTAAAAATGTTTTCTTCAATGCAGATTCGACGCAATATACATATGAAGGAGTTACTGTCGACGAACTGGCTAAACTGGGGTCGCTATACAAATCAAATAGTCAAAAGGAATTTTCAATTGAGCTGGTCGGTCAAACATATGAAAGTTCAAAGACAAGCGCTGGCACAAAATTAGCCATGGAGCGTGCCGATAAAGTCAAGCAAAGTCTAGTCTCGCAAGGTTTTCCTGAGAATAAGATTATTATCTCTGAGCCAAAAATTGCCAATCATGATAGTAGCGATGACACTGCCGACAGGAATGTGACTATTTATCTAGTCGTGCCGCAAGAATGTAGCGAAAAATAGTCCAAAAATCAGGGCAAAAGAAAATCCCCTTCTCTTTCGAAGGGGATTTATTGTTACTGAGAAAAATTATTTCTCTTCAGCTTCTTTCACACTTTGGCGTAGAGGTGTAGCTACTTTCTCGAATGAGCCACCAGCTTTTTCGATGGCAGCAATAACTGAAGCTGAAGCAGCTTGTACTTTCAAGTCAACCTTAGCCTTCAATTCACCACGAGCAATCACCTTAACCGTGTGGAATGGAGTTGCAATGTAGCCTTCAGTGAACAACAAAGCGTTGTCAACGGTCTTACCGTCAAATGCATTCAAGTGATCCATGTACACAACTTGTGCTGGAGTTCGCAAGCTCTTGAATCCGCGAGCCTTTGGCACAGCTTGAGCTAGTGGACGCTGACCACCCTGGAACATTACGCGGAGCTTCTTACCTGTTCGGGCGTTCTGGCCTTTAGTACCGCGACCAGCAGTCTTACCTTGACCAGCAGCAATACCGCGACCAACGCGCTTTTTATTCTTGTTTGCTGAAACTTGGAGATCATTGTACTTCATTATTTAGCCTCCTTTTTAGCAACCTTTTTTACAGGCTGAGCGCTTAGCCATTGATCGCGTGGAACTAATGACTTTAGAGCTTCGATAGTCGCGTAAGCAATGTTAACCTTGTTAGTTGAGCCAAGAGATTTGGTCAATAGGTTACGAACACCTGTTACGCCGATAATCTGACGAACTACACCACCAGCGATAATACCGGTACCAGGAGCGGCTGGCTTGATCAATACGCGTGCGCCAGAGAATTTAACTTCGCTGTCGTGTGGGATTGTTTCGCCGTTTAATGGCAATGTAATCAAGTGCTTTTTAGCGACTGATGTAGCCTTAGCGACTGCAGCTTGAACGTCTGCACCCTTAGCAACACCGACACCAACTTTATCTTTGCGGTTACCAACAACCACCAAAGCCTTAAATCGGAAACGGCGACCACCTTTAACCACACGAGAAACGCGGTCAATGTTGATTACCAATTCTTCAAATTCTTTTGGTGCGTCATCGCGCACATTTCGCCGGTCATCGCGGCGACCACCACGTGGATTTCGAGGTCGACGACCTTCTGCACGTGGGGTAGTATTTGCAGCTTGCTCTGCCATACTAAAACTCCAATCCTTCTTGGCGCGCAGCGTCAGCCAAAGCCTTTAGGCGGCCAGCGTATTGACGACCATTGCGATCAAACACTACTGCGCTAATCTTAATTTTCTTTGCTTTTTTAGCAATTTCAGTACCAATAGCAGCACTTTTTTCAGTCATCGTGCCAGTCGCTTTTGTGCCAACTGTAGTTGCTGCAGCCAATGTTTTACCAGCCACATCGTCAATCAATTGCGCGCTAACGTGCAAATTGCTAATAGTAACTGTCAAGCGTGGACGCTCTGCCGTACCTGAAACCTTAGCGCGAACGCGGTTTTTGCGAAGAGCGCGGTTGAGTAGCTTCTTATTTTCAGCCATGATTACTTACCTGTCTTTCCTGCTTTACGCAAAATCTGCTCGTCGACGTACTTGATACCCTTACCCTTGTATGGTTCAGGCTTCTTCAATGCGCGGATTTCCGCTGCAACTTGGCCGACTTGTTGTTTATTGATACCGCTAACAACGATAATCATTTTTTCGTTGGTAACAGTTACGCCTTCTGGGGCTTTGTATTTGACTGGATGTGAAAATCCAAGTGCCATTTCTAGCTCGTTGTTGCTTGAACTAACACGGAAACCAACACCGTTAACCTCTAGGCGCTTTTCATAGCCTTTGGTTACACCAATTACCATGTTGTTAATTAGCGCGCGCATCAGACCATGCTGACTGCGGGCTATTTTGGACTCGTCCTTAGGATGTACCGTGACTTGTCCGTCTTCGACTTTCACCTCAACTGCTGGTGTGATGAATTGCTTCAATTCACCCTTTGGTCCTTTAACGACCACATCACCAGAGTCAACCGTGATTGTCACACCGGCCGGAATAATCACCGGCAGTTTTCCGATTCGACTCAGACTCATTACTCACCTTTCGTGTGATTTGATATTAACTTCAGTATTTTAACACAGACTAGGGGTAAAAAGCAAGGTTTTTAAACTACGAATTAACCTCATATATGTCTAGCTCGATTGAATTGATCATTTGCCTTATTCGAGCACTATCCGCCATCTCCAACCAACCTTTGCCACCAATAACACACCCTCCAAGGATCGCATTTAGCGTGCTCCTGTTTAATATAACTTGTTTATGATTATCCGAACATCGAACAAGAGCTTTTTGTAAATTATCACAAAAGACGGACGACGATAAGCTTTTTATATATTCTAAAAAATCATAGCTCAATTGATTAATTATTTTGTCATCTTTCTTCAATAGTCCAAGAAACATTCTGTATCCAACCGAAATTGACGCCTCCGACCACTGATCGCCACGATCATACACTGTATATTTTTTCTCGCACGACCGTCAAGAAATTGAGAGCCACAATCTGCATAACAATTGCCGCCAGAGCTTGATCAACCGGCGTTTGTATGTGACTTTCATCAATTGAATACTCCAGAACGCATTCACGAAAAAGATCGTCAGACTCTTTACTGTATTTTATATACGAAGTACGAAAAAGCGTATTAACAGAGCTCTCATCGTGAGCTTTACGGTACGCCATATCAATTTGCTTACACCACGGAGAAAGCTGAACTTCGCGTAGCTTTTTACTCAGTTCACTTCGGTCGACTTCTACTATATTTCGATTCATTTCTATCCCGCACTCGTTGGCGGCTCTCAAAATAT
The DNA here is from genome assembly GCA_963530815.1 of uncultured Candidatus Saccharibacteria bacterium. Taxonomy (GTDB): domain Bacteria; phylum Patescibacteriota; class Saccharimonadia; order Saccharimonadales; family Saccharimonadaceae; genus Nanosynbacter. Next base: position 368 of record CAUSFG010000044.1, on the reverse strand, counting down.
CATCTTCTGGAATAACTAATTTATCAAACTCTCGTAATGCTTCGTCATATGTCTTTTTTGCTTCTGGGCTATATAATTCGGCATCCATAAAACAAGTGTCGCCATATGTTTTTGCAAACAGTATGATATCGCTCAGAACAAAGAACTCATTATCTTGAAGACACTTCAAAACGTATTGAGCTAATAAATGTTCATAAATATGAGCGATTAGTCCGTCGTTGTCGGCTGTTTTGTATATGGATGAAATCATCATTGCTTGGTTCGATGATATTATAATGCCGTCAAATTAGCAATTTTTCGATATTTATGATAGTTGATATAATCATACTCAATGACAGCAACTATACTTTTCGCCACCAGAAACCCAG
>CAUSFG010000043.1:0-6276 GCA_963530815.1 uncultured Candidatus Saccharibacteria bacterium | reverse complement strand
ACCGGGAATCGAACCCGGGTTGCCAGGATGAGAACCTGGTGTCCTAACCGCTAGACGATAGGGCCGTAACTCCATGGATTATACCATGGAAAGGGAGGGCTTGTCTACTTTTTCTCTATGTTAGACGTCGACTTTTTATGATAAGACAGTACAGCCCAAGAACAGTAAATTACAGACACAACAATAAGTAAAGGGATAAACACAACAAACGAAACCATCACAGCGCCACCAAGTGCAAGTATAGTATATTGTATATTGTAGATAAAGTAAATCAATGCGAACATCAGAGCAATCCCTATACATGTCAACGGAATAATTGTCATCCCTCCCATAACTCTATCTGTTACCCAATATTGCCTAAATATACACATTTTAATCATAACAATCGACAACACTAAGCTATAGACTATAAAAGCAATACGTATAAACTCAGGCAAGATATAATAGATAACATTAAGTATCACATCCCTAGAATTAGGGTCATCTTCTATCATTACACTTACTAATGCAATACAAAACGTCACGAAAGCAATTGTAATTCCGATGGTCCTTTCTTTATCTGCTTTCACAGTAGGCAAGGACTCTGCAACAGCTGGAGCTTCCGTAAAAGTTAATTGCTTCTTCATATCTTCAGCTCCAGGTGAAGCGATTGGCGCGTTATCCGTAAGGTTGTTTTGATTATTATATTGATCATTATTCATAGAGTCATTCTCCTGACTATTATATTTTCAAATTATTATCCTATCGCAATTAATAAAGGAATCAGTATTATTAAAGTTCATTATTTTTTTATTTATGCCTATTATATCCATATAATATCACATCAATTATCGGCAATAAATAGATAGTCAATAACGCAACAGGGAAGATGATTACAGGAAAAAGTATTAGAATATCTATCGACACAAGTTTACCATATACCCAAAGCGCCGCAAAAATTATTGCCGACAGTACAGAAGAGTGGATTGCCGCTTTTGGACTATCATTTACCATCTTGTTAATATTCTGATAATAACCCCTCTTGTACCACCTAATCATAAAAATAATTAGCAACGGGGAGAGCATCATCGATGCGTTTGAAATGGCTAATATCAAAAAAAGAAACGTGTATGTTATACGGTCCTGTCGATCCTCGCATTGAAACGTAATTTCCTACTAGCGTAATAATGGTAAACATTAAAGAAAAGAGCATAACACGCTTAAAGGCTCTCTTTTTCTCTGTGCTGTCATAGACTGGCGCATTGCTTACGTTGGGATTGTTACTTTGGTCATTATGCTGATCATGATTCATAGAGTTACTATACCACATTTATCACTTGAGATTTTTCTGAAAATTCGCCATAATAAAAGCATGAAAAAGGGCGGGATTTACTTTAAGCCTCACGCAATTTCCAGATTTTGGCTAAGGAGATTGTGTGAAGTGGCATTACTGAGTTGTTTCACAATCATTCTTTTATACGCATGGGCGCGATTTATACCGACCGGCTATCAATTGCCAATCGGATTATCTGTCTCAGATTTGGCGGCTGGCGTAGCAGGAATTGGCAGCTTAATTGTGCTGATTTTATGTTTTTGGCTTCCCAGAAAACACGAAACTGGAATAGGAATTTTCGTGTATTTGTTAACCGTCGCTGTCGCCGCAACCACCATAATTACCAGCGGCGGAGTCGTTTCACCATTCCTAGTTATGTGGATTATCGTGGCAATTTTTGCAGGATTTTTCGGCGCAATAATCTTAGGAATAATGGGACTTTTGGTTATTTTGCAGATTATAGCCACCAGCATTCAACAGGGAATAAACATACAATTCATCATCGGCTACCTCTTCTTCGGATTTTTGCCTTTGATTTTTAGCCTTGTTCTATGGATTCGCCGCCAAAAAACTGATGACAATACGTCCAATCTGGAGAATAGACTTTCCGCGGTTGAGAACAAATCTGACGTAGTGATTAATGCCATCGACGACGGCGTTTTGGCTATTTCCAAAGACGGCAACATTGAATTGATAAACCCATCCGCCCAACAAATCATCGGCTGGGACCAAGGCGACGCACTCGGGCTTAACTGGAAAAGCGTCTTAAAACTCGTCACCTCAGACGGAAAAGACGTAGAAGACCTCGAAAATCCAATAGCTCAATCTTTATCAAAAAACCAGCCAACTCATAACGATAAATTATTCCTATTGACCAGCTCCGAAAAACGCATTTTAGTGTCAATCGTCAGCTCTCCAGTCGGCACGGACGGCGAAGGAATCATCGTAGTTTTCCGCGACATCACCAAAGAAAAAGCCGAGGAGCGCGAGCAAGCCGAATTCATTTCCACCGCCAGCCACGAGATGCGTACGCCAGTTGCGTCAATTGAGGGCTATTTGGGTCTGGCGTTAAATCCAGCCACCGCTCACATCGACGAGAAAGCCCGCGACTTCATCACCAAGGCTCACGAATCGGCGCAACATCTGGGACGGTTATTCCAAGATCTCCTCGATATCAGCAAAGTTGAAGACGGGCGAATGAAAAACAACCCGAAGATCATCAACGTAAACGAATTTTTGAAGGATATTTTTGACGGTTTGGCGACAAAAGCTAGCGAAAAGCAGCTCAATTACATCTTTATGCCAGACATAATTGATGAAGGTAAGGAGAAGTCATTGCAGCCGATTTTTTATGCCAATATTGACCCTGACCATTTTAGGGAAGTTGTCAGCAATTTGATTGAAAATGCCATCAAGTATACGCCGTCGGGCGAAGTTGTCGTCAATATTACCGGCGACGATAAACAGATTTCTGTAAGCGTGAAAGATAGCGGCATTGGCATTCCAGCCGAAGATATTCCGCATTTATTCCAGAAATTTTATCGGGTGGACAATTCTGACACGCGAGAAATTGGCGGAACTGGCTTGGGGCTATATTTGAGCCGTCGTTTAGCCGAGGCGATGTCTGGAAACTTGCGAGTTGAAAGCAAATATAAAGAGGGAAGTACGTTCTATCTGGAAATTCCTCGCATGAATAGTTCGGACGCAAAACAACGCTTGGAATCTGCAGAAACTAAAAAGTCCGAAGATAAAACGCCAGATTCTACCGTTCCAGAAGAAACTGAAATTGCCGCAGAAGAGAAGGCGGAAGATACCACAACTGAAAATAATAGCGAAATTGTCGATTTAGACCCAGTAGCAATCGCAACTCCAGAAAATCCAGATCCAACCACACCCGCAATCCCGACGACCCAGCCAGAAATTCCACAACCAGCCAGAAATTCTTCCGAGCCGACGCTGGCTGAAATTGAGGAAGAATTGCGACGAAAACGCCAGCAATTATCAATTCCTGGTCGCGAATAATAGCCATAAGAACTATGGATTTTTTGTCAAAACTTCAGTATAGTATAAACATATGACAAAAATTTTATTGGTTGAGGACGACAAAAGTTTACGCGAAATTTACGGTGTACGACTTTTGGCGGAGGGCTACGATATCGTTTCGGCGGGCGACGGAGAAGAAGCTCTAGCCATGGCAATTAAAGAACGTCCGCGATTAATTTTAAGCGACGTGATGATGCCAAAAATCTCTGGCTTTGATATGCTGGATATTTTACGCTCAACGACAGAAACAAAAGACGTTAAAGTTATTATTATGACCGCGCTATCCTCAGAGGATCAGAGAAAGCGTGGCGAGCAGCTTGGTGCTGATAAATACCTGGTGAAATCTCAGGTAGGAATAGAGGACGTTGTGAGAGCAGTTCACGAAACCTTGGGAGATCTTCCGGGAGTCGGCACAAATCCAGTGCCAGTTTCACAACCAGCTCATACATATGAGCCAGTCGCTCCAACACCTCAGCCAACTCCAGCAGCGCCGCAGCCAGTTACTAGACCTGATATTTCTTCATTGTCGCCGCAACCAGCCGCCCCCGCTGCAACGCCAACAGCTTCTGTAGTAAATCCGCTTACGCAACAACACCCGCAACAGGTATTCGCTCCAGCGCCGCAACCGCTACCTCAACCAGCGCAAGCTCCAGCACCGCAATCAATTCCAACACCTCAGCCTCAGCCGACAACTCTGCCGCAGCCTATGGCGCCATTTTCATCGCCCGCACCACGACCGTCAGGGCTTGGTGATCGTGTGATTCAACCTTTGCCAGCTGACGACTCTCATAATTCTGTAGATATTTCCAAGCTTATGGCGCAAGAATTGGACAATACGCAGACTATTTCTCAACCAACTCCAGCACCTCAGCCAGCGCAAGCTCCAGCGCCGCAACCAATTCCAACGCCGCAGCCAACACCGAACCCTATTGAGCAAGCTAGCGCAATACCTCCAGTCCAAGTGCAGCCTCAAGAGCAAAGCATCCCGCATCAACCATCAGAAACTTCTCAGTCGACACAATTTCCATCGATAAATCCGCAACAATGATAAACCCAGACACAAAGCAAGAATCTTGGCGCCTCAATAAATTTGTGGCGCTGTGCTTGGGTATTTCTCGCCGAAAAGCCGACGAATTGATAGAGAAGGGAAAGATTATCGTTGACGGTCAGCCCGCCAGATTGGGTCAACAAATTTCTGACGCAAATAAAATTTCCTATAACGGCAAATTGCTAGAACTACAGTCCAAACAGCTCATTATCCTACATAAACCAACAGGATACTTATGTTCGCGCGCCTCTCAGGGCGGCGTTCCGACAATCTACAAATTGCTACCGAAGAATCTTCACCACTTAAAACCCGTTGGTCGCCTGGATAAAGACAGCTCTGGGTTGATTCTCATGACGAACGACGGCGATTTTGCTCACAGTATGACACATCCGTCGTTTTATAAAATTAAGCGATACCTCGTCACGATTGACCAGCCACTACAGCCACTTCACCGACAAATGATCAATGATTTTGGCGTGCAGCTTCCTGACGGACGCAGTCAATTGACATTAGGAAGACAACACGAAGGTGATGATTATCGCTGGATAGTCGAAATGAGCGAGGGAAGGAATCGTCAAATTCGGCGAACTTTCGATGCGTTAGGCTACACTGTTAAAAAACTCCACAGAACAAACTTCGGCAATTATTCGCTCGGCGACCTCAAGAGAGGCGAATGGCGAGAAGAGAAATTCACGAATTCATAATTTACTCCGCAGCTCTTTACATTTTACGGTAAATATTGTAATATAGCTTTTATGCTAAGTTTGATAGAAAGTATAATTGTAAAATGGAAACGCTAGGGCGCGAATCTAAGCCTTTGTCCTCAGAAAAACTAAGAGCAGTCGTATGCAACCTTAAGGAAGAAAGATCGGATACCATAGAAAGATTGTTCTACGAGAAGGATAAGTCCGACATTTTACCAAAATTCCTAGAAAACCAAATCTACGCTTACATCGAACTCATTAAAGAGATTGAGAAACGTACTAAGAAATTTAAATATCCTATATCCGTAGCGTTCGAAGATGACGACAATAACGTTTACTACTGCATAAATAACCCTAAAGAAAATTACTACATAACACTTTACCCAAATCCAATTAACGAAGAATCTCCAAAGGCCTACATCCACAAATATAATAGCGATAACGAGGGATATAGGCGAGTCGTAGAGACCGAGAAATTCATAGCAAAAAGCGGCCTGAGATGTTTTGAGGATTTCCTGAAAATAGTTCGCCCATGCGAGGCTTATATAAACAGTGTGCTCGCCAAAATGTCTTAAAACTGCTATAATATACAATCATGTCTAAATTACCAACAGTCGCCATCATCGGGCAAGCCAACGTCGGCAAAAGCTCATTATTCAATCGCTTGACGCGCTCTCGCACGGCCATCGTCGCCAGAGAAGCTGGAACAACTCGCGACAACGTTGTTGGTAAAGTCTCATATAAAAGACGCAACGTCGACTCTACGCTGTCAGATGACTATTCGCAATTTTGGCTCATCGACACGGCTGGACTTAAGACTGCCGAGGACGAATTTGAGGCGACCATTCAGGACCAAATTGCTGACGCCTCCGCCGCCGCTGATGTAATCCTCGTAACTGTAGACTCCACCGCATATCCTTCCGACGCTGATCGCCAATTAGCCAAAAAAGCCCTAAAAAGCGGCAAGCCAGTCATTCTAATCGCCAATAAAGCAGACTTAAAAGGTTCTCTTTCTATCGACGAATTCAAACGACTCGGCATTAAAAACATCATAAAAACTTCCGCCGAGCACAGCATTGGCATTTCGGAGCTTCTTGATAGCATTGCCGAAATTATTCCGCCAGCCACCGAAACCGCACCGGACGATATCATTCGCGTCGCGCTAATTG
>CAUSFG010000042.1:0-6431 GCA_963530815.1 uncultured Candidatus Saccharibacteria bacterium | reverse complement strand
AAATGTCTTTTTATTACTGGTGCGGAGATGCTGGAGTGTGGAAATACTTATGTTTTTAGGTTAAAAAATGTTAAATTGAATGAGTTAAAAAATGCTAAAAAATTGAGTCTTAATTTTGCTGGTGCTGCCGATAATTATGTCAGGGTAAAAATAAACGGCTATGAAATGGATACTGTAGGAAATGCAGGAGGTGTGTCTAGTGGTGTACAGCATAAAGGTTGGGCGCTTCCAGGGTTTACGACTGGTTCTCGATTCACTGCCGAAATGAAACCAGGTACTGTTTTGTATGGAGATGGAAATGTGATTGATATTTACGTTAAGTCCAACCCGTCTCATATGGGTTTGGTGATTAGTGACATATCATTATCTTACACCATGGATCGTACTTATCAGAATATGTATGGCTCTTGGGGTGAATATGGAATTATTGCCAATGGTGAGGCTGAATCAGCTTCAGGAGCTGGATTATCATCATCGTTTAATGGTCGCTCGGGTGTAAATCCACGTGATTATAACAAATTAACTTTCGCTAATACTCCAAAGTTTGGTAATTTCAGTAGCGCCAGTTCAGTCCCAGATAATTTTACTTTACCGTCGGTTGGTGGCACGAGAGGCAATATTTCTGGCAATGTAGATGTGAATAGTCTAGCTTCGGGTGAATATAACGCTGGAAATGTAACCTTAACGGGGTCAAAATTAAGCGTAGGCAAGAGTATAGTCATAAAGTCCTCGGGCGTAGTCAGGATTTCGGGTGATTTGTTATACACAGATACGAATGATGTGCGCCAATTACCACAACTAATTATCTACGCGAAGAATATTATTATAGAGCCTTCGGTTGGGGAAGTGAATGCTTGGTTGATTACTCAGAAAGATGGATATGTTAGTACTTGTGGCGTGGTAATTAGCGATGTAGCTTGGCTGAGTGGTGTTTCTGATGTTTCTTGTGGCAAGCAATTGAAAATCAACGGGCCAATTAAAACTGGACGCTTGTTCTTGCGGCGAACGTACGGCGGAAAACATGCTTCATCTGCAAAGAATGATCCGAATATGCACCCTGGAACTCCAGCAGAAATCATCAATTTGAGGGCTGACACTTATATTTGGGCTTACAATAATTATCGAAACACTAGCGCGATTAGCACGATGAATGTTCGTGAACTGCCGCCAAGATATTAAAAGTTTGCAAATTAAAACGCTAATGTATATAATTATTATTAGTTATGAAATTAGCAAAAGGGTTGGGCGAATTCTTCGGACTGGACATCGATACGAATGCGGTGCGGGTGGTTCAATTGTCTCGTACTGGCACGGGATGGAGTTTGTCGCATTACGGTTATACGCCAGTTGATTCTAAGATAACGAGTGGCGACTCTCCAGAGTCTAAGCGACGCTTGGGCGAGGCTATTATGACTGCCGTTGGGCAAGCTGGAATTAAGACGTCCAATGTAGCTGTCGGCTTGCCGTCAAATAAGACGTTTTCTACCATTATTGATGTGCCAAAGGTTTCTGAGCAGGAATTGAAGGCGATGATGAAATATCAAATTGACCAATATATTCCAATGTCTTTGGATGAGGCAGAAGTTGACTGGGCTTTATTGGGTGATAGTTTGCATGCTCAGAATCAGTATGAGATTTTGCTGACAAGTACAGCGAAGTCTTACGCGGAAGAGCGTCTGGAGTTAGTTGAAAATCTCGGTTTCAATGTAATTGCTGAAGAGCCGAATGCTATTGCTATGGTTCGCTCTTTATCGACTACCGATTCTCAGGATGCACGTTTAATTATCAATATGGGCGAAAATTCAACAGATTTGGCGGTCGTTTATAACGGGGCGCCGCGACTTATTCGTATGATTCCGACGGGGCTTTCATCTTTGGTTCGATCGGCGGTTCAGAATCTTAGTGTCCAGGAAGATCAAGCGCGTCAATTTATTTTGAAATTTGGTTTGGCGCCGGATAAATTAGATGGTCAAGTGCTAAGGGCTATTGATTCAACTCTCGACAATTTTTCTTCAGAGCTGGTGAAATCTATAAAGTTTTTCCAAACTCGATATCCAAGCGTAGCAGTTTCTGGAATTTTATTGTCAGGATTTGGCTCAGCTATTCCGCAACTTGATGGATATGTGATGAATAAAACCGGAGTCCAGTCAATTACCGCAGATCCGTGGCAGCGTGTTCAAGTTTCTCAGTCGGATCAACAGCAGTTGGCACCGATTGCTTCAGAATTTGCTATTGCCGTAGGGTTGGCACAAAGGAGTAATATATCATGATTGAGATAAATCTTCTCCCAAACGTTAAGCGCGAGCTATTAAAGACTCGGGCTATGCGTAATCGAGTTATTTCGATATCGTTCTTGGTGGGCGGTGCCTCGATTGCGGCAGTAGTTGTTTTGGCGTTGATTTTGGGTAGCCAGATTGCGGCCGAGGCGGTTCAGGGTGGAGTTATTAAAGATAGAAGCGATAAATTGATGGCGGTCGAGGATCTTAATAAGGTTGTAACGATTCAACATCAATTAACAAAGATCAATGAGCAACATTCTGGAAAGAAGATTAATTCAAGGGTCTTTGATGTTGTAACGGCGGTTAATCCGGTTGCACCAAATAATGTTAGTTTTTCGGATATAAAAGTTAATCCTGAGTCAAAAACTATTACTCTGGAGGGTAGCGCGGTTAATGGCTATAGTGCGTTAGAGACCTTAAAGAAAACCATCTTGAATACGAAGGTCCAGACTACTGACGGTGATAAAAGCTCCGAGGTTAGTCTGACTAAGGAGATAAAAGATGGCGATACTAGTTTTGGAGAGAACTCGGAAGGTAAAAAAGTGTTGCAATTCTCATTCTCGTTTGAATACGCGGAAGAATTATTGGCGCCTGCAAATAATGGCACAGTTTCCGTATTGACGCCGACTGGTAAGGTTGATGTAACAGATTCACGTCAGGGAATTCCGGATAGCTTGTTTAAGAGTAACTCGAAAAAACAGGAGAAGAAATAATGGCGACCGATAATAAAGAAGTTGCAATACGCAAGCGTCAACAGATTGATTCGTCAAAAAAGACTATGTTTATTTTTGTGGCTTCTGCGGCATTTTTGGCTGGAATTGCGCTTGTTGTGAGTATATTTTTGGTGCAGCAAATTGTATTTCATTCGAAGATTCTTCTGGAGAAGCAAAATACGATTTCTCGTCTAGATAAAAACCTGTCATCAGTTGATGAGTTGAAGAAGAATATCCGAGTTTTGGATACGAATACTGCGCTTAACTCTATAAAATCAAGTAGTGAAAGTAATGCTCTTCAGACGGTATTAGACGCGTTGCCAGATAATGCGAACGCCGACGCTCTTGGCGCCTCATTGAAGAATAAATTTATTGACACGACTACCGGTGTGACTATTCAAAATCTGACCGTTGCTCAATCTGGATCTGATAGTGAAAGCTCTGGGTCAACATCTGAAAATGCCGTATCATTTACTATGGAAGTGAGTGGTCCAGCTGAAAAATTGAAAGAATTGTTAACTAAGTTAGAGGCGTCTATTCGAGTCATTGATTTAAAGACCGTGGAAATCCAGCGAAATGAGGATAGATTGAGCTTGGTGGTTCGAGGTGTTGCTTATTACGAGCCAGCACAAACAATACAATTAGAGAATAAGGTGGTTAAGTCATGAAGAAAACAGACATAGCAATGGTAATATTGATCGCGGGTGTAGGTGTGGCAATCGGTTATATTGTCGCCTCTAATATCTCGTTCTTAAAAGTCCCAGAATCTGGCACAAAAGTACAGACTATTCGAGAAATATCACCTGACGTCGAAAAGCCAAACCCAGCGATTTTTAATAATAATGCGATAAATCCAACTGTTGAAATATTCGTAGGTCAAGATGCAGCCAAATAGAGAAGGGGTGTAAATGGCTTTACTGACGGACGACATCCAAGATAAGTTGATCGAGCTGCTCGTAAACGAGGGGCTTATTGAGAAGTCTGTCATTGATGATGCCTTAAAGCGTGCCTCTGAGAGTGGCAAGCCGTTATTTAGTTTGCTTAGCGAAGAGGGACTGCTTGATAATGAACTATTAGTTCATGGCGTGGCTCAAGTTTCGGGTGTGCCGTACGTCAATCTGTCGAATAGTGTTATTAGTCAGGATATTTTATCTTTATTACCGTCCGACGTTGCTGAGAGATTTATGGCTGTGCCGCTGGCCGAGGTTCAGAATCGACTAGCAGTGGCGATGATCGATGCGAATAATGTTCAAGCGGTGGACTATTTGTCGAATCGTATCCAGCGTCCAATAAAAGTATTTATGGCTTCGGAAGAGAGTGTTCGTCATGTCTTAGATCAATATAAGACTGACTTGTCGTCTGTCAATGTGGCCGCACAGGCTTCGCAGGAAGAGTCTTTGTCGGAAGCTGGCAATATTAAAACAATTGTTCAAGATTCACCAATATCACGAGCGTTGTCGACAATTTTGGAATACGCGGTAAAGAGTCACGCGTCCGACGTGCATATTGAACCATTAGAGAAGGCTTTGAAGATTCGTTGTCGTGTTGACGGTGTTTTGCGTGAGATTATGCAGCTTCCAAAGAGTATTGAGCCGGCGTTGGTTAGTCGTATTAAGATTCTTTCCAATCTGAAAATTGACGAGCATCGCATTCCTCAGGATGGTCAATTTGCGGTTAATGTTGCGGGTAAAGAAGTTGACCTTCGTATCGCTATCTCTCCTGTCGTTTGGGGCGAGCAAGTGGTTATTCGTCTGCTTGATAAGAGTGGAAGTTCTTTCAATTTGGAAGACATGGGCTACGCTGGGCGCGCATTAAGAACGATTCGTAAGGGAATTAAGCGGCCAAATGGAATGATCTTGACGTCGGGTCCAACTGGTTCTGGTAAGTCAACGAGTTTGTACGCGTTGATCAAGGAGATTAAGGATGACACCGTGAATATTGTGACGCTTGAGGATCCAGTTGAGTATAAGATGGATGGTGTCAATCAGATTCAGGTGAATGCGGAAGTTGGCTTGACGTTTGCCTCTGGGCTGCGTTCAATTTTGCGTCAAGACCCAGATATTGTGATGGTTGGTGAGATTCGCGATAACGAAACAGCGAATTTGGCTATTCAGGCAGCCTTAACGGGACACTTGGTTTTCTCAACACTTCACACTAATTCCGCCGCTGGTGTGTTGCCGCGTTTATTGGACATGGGGATCGAGCCGTTTCTTATTGCCAGTACGGTTAACACAATTATCGGTCAGCGTTTGGTGAGGCGAGTGGCGCGCCGTCGAGATATTTATCAATCATCACCGCTGGAAACGCAGGCAATCCGCGAGGCGGTTGGTGGATTATTGCCGCAAACGAGGGAGCAGGTCGCTCAATACGCGCAAGATTTGGGATATGAAAGTTTGCCACTAGCGACGCAGGCGTCGTTTGCCTTGGCAAAAGGAAAAGATACGCCGCAAACTCCTCGCGGTTATGCTGGTCGAGCTGGTTTGTATGAGGTCATGGATATTACTGAAGAGATTCAGAATTTGATTGTTAAGCGTGCAACCTCAGCGGAAATTCAGCGAACGGCAATTCAACAAGGGATGATTACGATGCGTCAAGATGGTTATCTGAAGGCGTTGAATGGAATAACGACAATAGAAGAAGTTAATAGGGTAGCGGCTGATACCGCTTAAAAGGAGGAAACATGAATAATCAAGAATTGCGAATTGAGATTTTGCTGGAAGAGGTCGTTAAGAAGCGAGCTTCAGACCTTCATATCCAAGTTGGTTTGCCGCCAATGCTACGAATTGACGGTGCACTTATGCCGGCTGCTGGAACTCAGCCATTGGACGAGCCTGCAGTTGAGAGACTAGTGTTCCAGATTCTTGATGAAGATCAGCGGCAGATTTTACTAAAAGATAAGGAATTCGACTTTTCGTTTGCGTTTGGTACACTGGGACGATTCCGAGTTAACGCCTTTCATGAGCGTGGCAATTTGGCTGCAGCCCTACGTTTGATTCCAAATGAAATTAAGTCGGCGTCTGAACTGGGTATGCCACCAGTTGTTAATACGTTTGCGGATTTTCCTCGCGGTTTGGTGTTGGTTACTGGTCCAACTGGTTCTGGTAAGTCAACAACTTTGGCGGCGCTGGTTGATAAGATCAATTCTGAGCGCTCACAGCATATTATCACCATTGAAGACCCTATCGAGTTTACTCACAAGTCGAAAAAATCAGTGGTAGTTCAGCGTGAAGTTCATTACGACACCTATTCCTTCTCTGCAGCTTTACGCTCGAGTCTTCGCCAAGACCCAGATGTTGTGTTGATTGGTGAGATGCGCGACCTCGAGACGATTTCAGCAGCGATTACGATTGCTGAAACTGGGCACTTAGTGTTTGCGACGCTACACACAAACTCTGCCGCACAATCAATTGACCGTATGATTGACGTGTTCCCGCCACAC
>CAUSFG010000041.1:0-6468 GCA_963530815.1 uncultured Candidatus Saccharibacteria bacterium | reverse complement strand
AAACGGAGAATGTCTGGACATTTAGAGCATGGGCGCCGAATGCCACTCGGATGTTCTTAGTTGGCGATTTTTCAGATTGGAAAGAGCGCGAAGAATTCGCCTTAAATCGCGATAAAAACGGCGAATGGAGCATAAATCTTCCTGAAAATTCGCTTCGTCACGGACAAAAATACAAATTGCGTGTCTATTGGTCTGACGGCGACGGCTGGCGGCTGCCTTCATACGCAAATTACGTCGTCCAAGACGAAAATTCTGTCGATTTTTCCGCGGTCGTGTGGTCGCCAAAAACTCCTTATGATTGGCAATATAAAACCCCGCCCAAGCCGAAAGTTCCCCTAATTTACGAAGCGCACGTTGGTATGAGCAGCCAACAGGAAAAAGTCGCCAGTTTCAGCGAATTCACCGCGGATGTTTTGCCACGAATCAAAGAATCCGGCTATAACACCATTCAGCTTATGGCAATCGCCGAGCATCCATATTACGGCAGCTTCGGCTATCACGTCAGCAACTTTTTCGCGGTTTCGTCAAGATTTGGCACGCCCGACGATTTTAAGAAATTGGTCGACACGGCGCACGGAATGGGGCTGCGCGTCATCATTGACCTCGTCCACGCTCACGCCGCCAAAAACGAAGTCGAAGGTCTGGGCAATTTTGCTGGCGATCCGACACAATATTTCAAGCCAACAAATCACCCAGAATGGGATTCACGATTATTCGATTACGGCAAGCCAGAAGTTTTGCATTTTCTGGCAAGCAATTGCCGTTGGTGGCTAGACGAATATCACATTGACGGATTTAGGTTTGATGGCGTAACTAGTATGATTTACCACGACCACGGACTCGGAAAAAGTTTCACTAGTTATGACGATTATTTCCGCGACAACGTCGACAAAGATGCGCTCGCTTATTTAAGATTGGCAAATGAAACCATTCACACCGTTCGCCCCGACGCCACGACAATTGCAGAGGAAATGAGCGGCTTTCCTGGACTGGGCGCATCGACAAAGGACGGCGGGCTGGGCTTTGATTATCGCTTGCAAATGGGCGCGCCAGATTTATGGATAAAAACTCTGAAAGAGAAAAATGATGAAGATTGGGACTTGGGGCAATTAGCTTACACTTTGAGTTCGCATCGCCCAGAGGAAAAAGTCATCAATTACGCCGAAAGTCATGACCAAGCGCTCGTCGGTGATAAAACGCTGATTTTCCGATTGATTGATAAAAATATGTATTGGCATATGGATAAAATTGATCCAGATCTTAAGACCGAACGCGGAATAGCCCTGCATAAACTAATTCGTCTAATGACCGCGGGACTGCACGGCGGCGGTTATTTGAATTTTATGGGCAATGAATTTGGGCATCCGGAATGGATTGATTTTCCGCGCGAAGGCAACAATTGGTCATTTAAGCACGCTCGTCGGCAATGGAATTTACGCGACAACGGCTTCTTAAAATATCAATGGTTGAGCGATTTTGACGCGGCACTGATGAAGATTAGTAGGCAAATTGATAATCCTAATGTTCACCATTTGACGGTTCGCCAATCTGATCATATGGTCAGTTTTATGCACGGCGACTTTTTATTTGTTATCAATTTTTCGCCCGATAAATCCCACTCAGATTACGCAATACCCGCAGAAGCTGGCTCTTATAAATTGGCGTTAAGTAGCGATGATAAGAACTTAGGTGGACAGGAGCGAATAGACTATAATTCCCGATTTTTTACTTCCCCAGCTGATAACAATCACAATCTTAAAGTTTACTTGCCAGCCAGAACGGGCATTATTTTACAGAAAGTTGACTAGTGTTGACTTTTTTTGCACAAGTGTGGCATAAATTAATACAGACTTTTGTTGACAATCCCGTCAACGAAAGTAGTCCTTGCATGATTCAAAAAAGCAGAGGAGTATATCATGCTGAAACTCAAACTTATGACGGCAGCCCTGGCACTAGCCAGCTTAATACTCCTCATTATGGGGAGTACGTACTTTACAGCCGCCTTGTCTGTTATCTGCACGGCGACTACACTACTACCTGCAGGCTATCTTATATGGAGATGGCTTCTAGACGAGAAGCCATCATGGTTCCACTCCATTACCTGGGCAGCCCTGTCCGGATTGATAGCAGCACGAGCGCTCAAAGATATCGGGATCATAGACATCCCGCTTGGCACTGTAATGAGCCCGGAGAAAGTAGCGGAATTAGGAAGCTTCGCATCGTTTATGAGTATCCTACCGCTTTTTCTCGCGGTCATCGCGCCGTCGTCGCCCAAGTGCGACGATGATGACGGTGATAGCGACAAGGACTAACCGCCCGTCAAGAAATAGTTCGCTGAGGCTTAGACTTCAGCTAGAGTTCTCTTGGCGGGCTATTTCTATTGACATAAAATTTGTTACACTAGATATTGTGAAGAAAAAAGTACCAAAATTCATTGAGCAATCATTAGCCCGAGTCGCTAATCTTTACAGCTTTGAGCCGGAGCATCATCTGGAGAAAATTGATGAAAGTTTGACGCCGAATATGCGAGCTTTGCGCCTGGCTATGACAATCGCCGAGCAACTTCTGAGCATGGGCGTGGTGGCGCGCGATGTGGTTCGTATGGCACAAGGAATTACGCGGACGTATTGCCGCAGACCTGTTCATGTGGACGTGAGTTACACTTTGGTGACAATTTCTCAAGACCGCGGAGTTAGCCATGAGCCTTTGACGATGGCGCGAGTTATCGTTCCTGACGACCCTAATTATCAATTGATTCAAGCATTGCAATTATTAGCCCTCGACATTCGTCGCAAGCAACTTTCTCTGGAAGAAGCCGAAGAACGATTGCAACAAATACTCAAAAAACCCACCGAACATTCCCGACTAGTCGTTTACGCGGCGGGCGGATTAGTAAGCGCGGGTTCCGTCATTCTGTATGGCGGCAGTTTGCTCATGGCGTCAATCGCGTTTCTGCTCGGATTCCTGGCAACTGGAGTACTGAGGTGGCTGGGGCGTATTGGCGCGCCGTTGTTTTATTCGCAAGCCCTCGTGGCGATTTTCGTAACATTGGTGGCGGCGGGCGCAGCTTGGTGTAGCAATTATATGGGGCTAAGCGTCAATGCAACATTGTTGGTTATCAGCGGCATCGTTTTATTAGTCGCGGGACTGATGTTTGTCGGCGCATTCCAGGACGCAATCGACGAATATTACATGACCGCCAACGCCAGATTATTAAAAGTCGTAATGGCGACGGGCGGCGTAATTGCTGGCGTGATGGTCGGATTGTACATTGCGACAAAATTCGGTATTACTTTCCCAGCAACACCAGATCGATTGACATTGGCGGACGGACACACTCAATATTTGGGCGCTGGAATTATTGCGGCGGCGTTCGTTTTGAGGAATCATTCTCGATTTTTGGGGATGGTCATCTCTGGATTAATCGCAATTTTCGGCTGGTGGATTTCAAGATTAGCCATGAGTTTTGGCTTTGATATCGTAACAGCGAGTGGCATCGCAGCGGCGGCAATTGGGTTGGTCGCAGTTATGACTTCCAGATTATGGAGATTCCCTTCCCTGGCGATCATCGCGGCGGGAATTGTACCGCTAGTCCCAGGGTTGTCGCTTTACAACGGATTAATGGGCGTAGTCCTATATCCACCGAACAGCGCAAACTTCCTGCCAGCCTTGGCTATCTTAGCGCGAGCAATCCTCATCGGCGTAGCGGTAGCAATTGGCGCGTCATTCGGCAACATCGTCGGCCGCCCAATTCGCCGACAATTCATCAATTTATTCCGACGAAACACGCAGATATTATGAAAAATAGCCCAAAATTCATTGGTTTGTCAGACTCGCGATTATTTCATATGCGCGGAGTGGCATACAAATCTTACGACCTGGCTCGCGAAGTCTTCAATATGGAAGAAGATATGGCGCGCAGCTTATTTTTAATGGGACTGGTGCACGACTTCGCCTACTCTTTTGTTGAAAATCAGGCAGATCACGAACATGAAGGCGGCAGGATATTAGAGCTATCTGGCTTCAATTGGGCTAATTCCGTATTTAATCACGGAGATCCTGACGTGGATGATTGGACGGACGAATTGCTGATATTAAACTTGGCGGACATGACGACTAGCCCAGACGGCAAGCCGATAACTATAGACCAACGACTGGAAGACATTGAAAACAGATATGGCACAAATAGCATTCAGGCGACAAAAGCGCGCAAATTGACCAAACGAATCAAAGAAGAACTCGCCAAACGAAACCTAACAATCCCAAACTTATAAACCTGAAAATTAGCCAAATAAAAATCCCCGGATTCGCTCCGAGGATTTTTTATGAGGTAGAGATTATTTATTTCGCTTTTCGATAATCTCTTGCGCAACGTTTGGTGGAACTTCCTCGTATTGAGCTAATTCCATCGTTGAAGCGGCGCGACCCTGAGACATTGAGCGAATGTCTGATGTGTAGCCGAACATATTTGCTAATGGCACAAATGCCTTAATCAACTTAGCGCCACCCATCAAGTCTTCCATAGCGTCGATACGTCCGCGACGTGAGTTAAGGTCGCCGATGATGTCACCCATGAAGTCTTCTGGTGTAGTAACTTCAACCTTCATAACTGGCTCAAGCAAGATTGGGTTAGCTTGTTTAATACCTTCACGAGCAGCTATCGAACCTGCCAATGAGAACGCCAATTCTGAGGAGTCGACATCGTGGTACGAACCATCGTAAAGCGTAGCCTTAACGTCAACAACTGGATAGCCAGCAATAACACCGCCTTCCAATGTTTCACGAATACCCTTCATTACAGCTGGGCGATATTCCTGAGGAACCACACCACCCTTAATTTCATCAACGAATTCAAAGCCTTTACCGGTCTCATTTGGCTCAAAGCGAACCCAAACGTCACCATATTGACCACGACCACCAGACTGCTTGGCGTGCTTACCTTGAACTTCAGAACGACCCTTGATGCTTTCGCGGAAGGCAACCTGAGGTTCACCAATATTGGCTTCAACCTTAAATTCGCGCTTCATACGGTCAATAAGAATGTCTAGGTGCAACTCGCCCATTCCTGACATAATTGTCTGACCTGTTTCTTCGTCAGTGTGAATTCGGAAAGTTGGGTCTTCTTCAGCCAAGCGCTGCAATGCCAACGCCATTTTTTCCTGGTCAGCCTTTGACTTTGGCTCAACCGCGATTGATACAGGTGGCTCTGGGAATTCAATTGACTCAAGAGCAATTGGATGAGCTACGTCTGCTAACGTGTTACCAGTTGCGGTAGATTTCAGGCCAACCACAGCGGCGATGTCACCAGCTTCAACCTTGCTAATTTCTTCACGCTTGTCAGCAAACATACGAACAATTCGTCCAATTCGCTCTTTCTCGCCAGTTGTCGTGTTAAGAACGTAGCTTCCTGAGTTCAAAACGCCAGAATAGACACGAACGAAGATCAACTTACCAACAAATGGATCGGCAGCAATCTTAAACGCCAAAGCAGACAAAGGCTCTTTATCTGATGGCTTGCGGCTAACTTCGTCGCCAGTCTTTGGATTCTTACCCCAAATTTCATCAACGTCTAGTGGACTTGGCAAAAAGTCAACCATCAAGTCAAGCAACTTCTCAACGATCACACCGCGACCATCACCACCGGTAACTAGGTAAAAGTCACCAGCCAAAACGCGCTTGCGTAGAGCCATTTTTAGCTCATCAACGGTAATAGCTTCTTCGCCCTGCTCCAAGAACTTCATAGTAAGTTCGTCATCAGCCTCAACAGCGTTTTCAACCAACAGAGAACGTGCGTTCTTAGCTTTTTCAAGCATATCAGCTGGAATTTCGCCAACCTTAAGCTCGTGGTCTGTGTAGTCGTCGTAGGTGTAAGCCTTCATGTCAATCAAGTCGACAACACCGTTGATAGTCTTTTCAAAACCAATTGGCAAGTGAACTGGGAAAGCCTGCTTGCTCAAGCGGTTGTGGATCGACTCTAGAGACTTGTAGAAGTCACCACCGGTCTGATTAATCTTATTAACGAAACAAATACGTGGCACGCCATACTTATTAGCCTGGCGCCAAACAGTTTCGGACTGAGCCTCAACACCCATTTTACCGTCAAAGACAGTAACTGCACCGTCAAGCACGCGCAAACTACGCTCAACCTCAGCAGTAAAGTCAATGTGCCCTGGAGTGTCGATGATGTTAATCTTGTGATCTTTCCAGAAACAAGTCACAGCAGCTGACGTAATAGTAATACCACGCTCTTTCTCCTGTGCCATCCAGTCGGTGGTAGCACCGTCACCTTCACCACGAACCACACCGATCTTATGTGTCAAACCAGTGCGGTACAAAATACCCTCAGTTGTCGTCGTTTTACCGGCGTCAATATGGGCAATAATACCAATATTTCTAAAATTCTTTAGCGGAACATGCGTCTCTGCCATAAATTTTCCTTTCTATTACGTTAATTTGCCGAGATTTTTG
>CAUSFG010000040.1:0-6809 GCA_963530815.1 uncultured Candidatus Saccharibacteria bacterium | reverse complement strand
CAAGGTTGCACGGTTACCACTTGGTGGCAGGTTCGGTAGAAGTGCAGGAGATTTTGCCGCGGGAGTTGGAGGCGATGTCGTTTTAAGGGTAATGATTATTGAATCATGAAAATCTCCGTACATATTAAACCAAACTCTCGCCATCGTGAGGAAGTTGTGAAAAATGATGACGACACATTGACGGTTTATGTCAAAGCTCCAGCAATTGAAGGTCGAGCCAACGCGGCGGCTATTAAATTATTGGCAAAACATTTTAAGGTCGCATCGTCCAAAGTCAAATTAGTGCGCGGTGCAACTTCAAAATATAAGATATTTGAGATTGATTAAGTTTACGGATAAACGGCGCCCGGTGTCATATCGCCGATTAAATTTTGTACCGTTACGAATGAATATCCTTGTTGTTTGAGTGAGTCAAGAATACAAGGAACGGCATTCACGGATGTCTGATGAATATCGTGCATTAAAATCACAGCTCCGTTGCGAGCGCCAGCGACAGCCCTTGAGCAGACGATTTCGCTATTACGATCAGCCCAGTCGCGCGTATCGACAGACCAAACAACTGCCGACATTCCGCGTTGACGGAATTGCTCCAAAACCGCCCGATTAAATGCGCCGTATGGCGGACGTATGATGTTAGGTTTGGTGCCGACGGCTTGTTTTATGACGTTATTTGTCTGGTCAATTTCACTAGCGAGTTGCTCTGCTGAAACCTTATTTAACTCTGGATGTGACCAAGAATGATTACCTAATTGATGTCCGCGCGACTGCATACGGCGTAATGTGTTGGCGCGTGCTGAAACTTTGCTGCCGATTAGGAAAAATGTCGCCTTGGCGTCGTACTTATCCAATATATCCAACAGTTTTTCGGTGTATGGTCCGGGTCCGTCATCAAAAGTTAGAGCAATTGTTTTATTTGCGACGGTAGGTGTTGGAGTTGCGGGTTCTGGTTTTGGTTTTTCTGCAGGTTTGGGGATATTAGCGAATTTTCTCGCCGTTGGGTTTTGCAGATATTTAGAGACGGAGGAAATTGGCACGGTAATTGTCAATTCTCCGTAAGATGATGGCAGTAGCGACGCCTGACCGAGTGGCCAAGCCAATGAATTGCCGTTATTGGTGATGATGAAATTAGACAAAGCTTCTTTATTTATGATTTCATTCAGGTCAATTTCTGGCTGCTGGCGTTGTTTGATGGTCTGAGAAATATTATCTTTGGCAGCGGACATGATTGCTTCAGCTGCTTCATCGGACTGTTCTGTAAAATCAGCTAAGCCAACAACTTCGCCAGATTTTTTGTCGAAAGTCCAAAATTGCGTCATTGATGCTGGATGCGCGCCATTCATATCCTGCTTAATATTGACGACAATTGACAGCGCTTCTGAAGTGTTGTGCGTGACTTGATAGCCAATTGTTTCAGTCATTGGCTTGTCAAACACTGTCGCCAGTAAAACCGTATTTTGAAAATCGCGATCAATTTTATCAATCGACTCGCTAATTAAGCGATTAATTTTTTCATTTTCCGTGATCGGATATTCAATTGAAACTTTTTCCCGTTTGTTGTCTCTGGTGACAAATTTTGAGCGAATGCCAGAATATTTCGAATCGGCAAAATAATACTTTTCGTCAGATGGCGCAGTCGTTTGTCGCGAGTGTGATTGATTGAGGAAATATATCCCAAATAGCCCCGCCGAAAATAGCAATATCAAAAACGGTATGATAATAAATAGTTTTTTAGATTTTGGTTTTGCTTTTTTTCTCTGAATGCGCATACTATAAGTATAGCACTAGTATTTTGGTTTTGTTATTATTGATAATATAATAAAGATTAGCTTTACTATATTTACAACAGAGAGGAATTTACGGAGTGGAACTCGAGCCAATTGTAAAAGTCGATAAACTCGTTAAAACTTATGATGGAAATAACGTGGTCGACGGCGTGTCGTTTGAAGTTAAAAAGGGAGAGATATTTGGGATTCTTGGCCCTAACGGCGCGGGCAAAACAACAACGTTGGAAATGCTGGAGGCGCTCAGGTCAATTGATGGCGGCGTGGCTACGATTGACGGCATAGATGTCGCTAAGAAACCTAAGGATATTAAGAATATAATTGGTATCCAGCTTCAGTCGACGGCTTTTTATGACAAACTGACTTTGCGTGAACAATTGAAAATGTTTGGTAGTTTATATGGTCGGACAGTTGATACCGAGGCGCTGCTTGCTAAGGTTCAGTTGACAGAAAAGGCTAAGAATTACGTCGAGCAGCTTTCTGGTGGTCAAAAACAGCGTTTTGCGATTGCTTCGACATTGGTGAATAATCCAAAAGTGTTGTTTCTGGACGAGCCGACCACGGGGCTTGATCCGCAGGCGCGTAGAAATTTGTGGGATTTGATTAAGGAAATCCGCGATGAGGGAATTACGATTCTTTTGACGACGCATTATATGGATGAGGCGGAATTGTTGTGTGACCGTCTGGCGATTATGGACAGCGGTAAGATTATTACAATTGATACGCCACATAATCTCATCCAGCAATTATTGGCGCGCGGTTTTAAGAAAGAGCAAGTTGTCGAGCAGGCTAACTTAGAGGACGTGTTTATTGATTTAACAGGAAAGGCAATTCGGGATTAATATGAAAAAATATTGGATTGGAATATTCGGGCAAGTTCGCGCTCAGCAAAAGCGTTTCGTTCGAGATAAAATGGCGCTATTTTTCACCTTTCTTTTTCCGCTGATTTTTCTATTGGTTTTTGGGTCAGTTTTTAGTAATGATTCGACCAGTTTTAATATTGCAATCGTTAACAATTCACAGACAGAATTTGCCAAAAGTTTCGTTAAAAATGCCAAAGAAAATTCGAAGGATTCGATTCTAAAAATTAAAGACGTTAAAGATATGAATGACGCACGTGAAAAGATGAAGCGGTCGGAGCTTAACGGTATTATTGAGCTTCCAAGTGATTTTGGCGCGATAAAAAATAATGGCAATCATCCTATTCCAACAGGCACGATGAACGTTATTTACTCCAAGGGTTCTGAGCAAACAGGCGGCGCGTTGGTGGCAGTGATGAATCAAATTACCAATAGTATCAATAGTCATATGGGTCAACCTGAAGCTCCGCTTAAAGCTGTTGGTAAAGCGATTGGTGATGAGCAATTAAAATCGTTTGACTACATGTTTACGGGACTATTGACTTTCAGCTTGATGAGTATGGGTATTTTTGGTCTATCTAACCAAATACCGGCTGAAAAGAAACGTGGTTTATATCGTCGGTTACGTGCGGCGCCATTTACTTCGGGCCAGTTAATCATCTCCACGGCAATTCATTATACAACGATTTCCTTGCTTAGTTTGGTGATGATGGTTGTCGCTGGGACGTTGATATTCCACTTTAATATGCGAGGCGACTGGGCGTTATTTGTAATGATGTCTGTATTGTCTGCATTTATGACTGTGGGTGTGGGGTTATTAATTGCTGGGTTGTCAGAGAACGAAGATCAGTCATCGTCATTAAGTAACTTAATCTCTTTCCCGATGATGTTTTTATCTGGCACGTTTTTTCCACTTCATCTATTTCCAGAATGGCTGCGAAGTATCGCTCAGTTTATTCCTCTGACTCCAGTTACGGATGGATTCCGGTTAATTATGACCGAACATGCAAGTTTTATGGAAGTCTTGCCACAATTCGGTATTATCGCGGCTTGGACTTTCGCTGTTTATTTCTTAGCCATTAAGCTATTTAGGTGGGAATAACTATTCAAGGATAGCGAAATAAATAGAAAAACGTTATGTTTATCGTAAGCGGGTGCTTGTTATTTTTATCACGGGAGTTGCTTAATTCCGCGCGACAAATCAAATAATTATTCGACACCGCCGGCTTTAAGAATGCTTCTTAATCCGTTTTCTCCACCGACGAATCCGCTGGTTTGATAGTCGTTAATAACCATATATGGCAATCCATTCACGCCAAGAGAAAGAGCTTTTTGGGTATTGTCATCAATTTCTTATTGGTGTGATTTTTTGTTCATGCAGTCCTAAAATTGCGATTCATTCATGCCGGCGTTTTTGGCGGAAGTTAGGAAATATTCCAGCGGAAGAGCAGGGATTTTCTTCGGCACAGCAACATTTTTTACGCCAATTCCTTTATCGAAATAATCGCTTTTAATGCGTGGGACGATATCGTGGGTGTACTGCCAATATTTATCTTGATCAGCAGCACAAAACGCAGCGTGAGCACCAGTTTCGGTATTGTTGGTCATCTCTTTTAATAACGTTACTACGCGATGCTCATAACGAACTTTGCCGGATTTAATATAGTCATTTTTGAAGAATTCTGTGCTGGTTGCGGCTTCGACCTCGGCGCAAAATGAACAAAAATAGTCAGTATAATCAATGAACACGTTTTTCGCGTCAGCGGATCCTTGCGACATTTTTTCGTTCCACGGTTTATTGTCACCAATGTGACGATTCGGCGGGCGATTGACAATTCCATAGATAAACAAAGCTACGATTCCCACGATTACAATTCCCGAAAGAACCCAAATAAGCGCTATGCCAGATGATTTTTGTCGATTCATATTTTCTCCTGTTTAGATAATTCTGTGTACATAAAAATAATTTGACCTGATTTATATAGCGAGAATAAACTGAGTAGCAAAGCCAATAAAAGGACTATTGTGCTGGCGATATTTGCGGCGGTGGCGGCGGCAGCTCCTGAGAAAAATATGGTTACAATTGGTAAGATTAGTGACGTTCCGCAGGGAACGCAGCCGAGTCCAATTGTTGCGGCAATTGATGCGATTCCGCTTAGTCCGACTTGTCGAGATATAGTTTTTTCATTGTCGCGATTATTCTTTGCTGTAAAATTACAGCGGCGATCGATACGCCTTGAAGAATTGACACTATTACAAGCAGCGCGCCATTTAGTGAAGTGAAACTTTGTTTGAAGATGTCTATAATCATCGAGCCGAGCAGCGCGATTTTATCGAGGATTGGTAAGCGCGACATCATCAGCGGTCCGTAAAAATTGGCGTTGATTGCGAAATAAATTATCACGGCGAAGGCTGTGGTTGCGACAATTGTTATTAGGAAATATTTCGGTAGACCAAGCATTCTGCCGACTCCTAAAAGCGCTGATTTGATGGTTAGTTTGTAGTGCTTATCGTTGTAATTCATTGTGGTAGTTGTGCTATAAAGTTTGCTGGTGTGTTATTTATGATGTCCTTTTTTAGTTCGTAAATAACCTTTGTTGGCCATGGAATACTATCGATTTTGAAATATTTTTGTAAATGTGGCAAATAGGTTTCATCGAATTCATTCTGCGACTGTGTTATTTTGTAACCGTGTGGCGCGCAAATCCATTTGTGAATAAGATGGTCCACGATAACGTACGATTCTTTTGATTCGCGTTCAAGTGAATCTAATCCCCAAACCGCGTGAAACATGATTTCGTAAATAGTTTGGTTATTTGCCTTGTAGACGTACGGAGCGATAGGATTACCATTGTCGTCGCAAACGATAGTAGGCATGCTAATCACTGAATTTTTAACAAGCGCTTTGATCCATGTGTAAACTTCATCGTTGATATCTTCGGATGCTACTTCGATAGACGTGACTAGGCTTGACATCTCACCGGGACCCCAATCGCGGATGATAATGGCGCCGTCGGGCTTGAGTGCTCTGTCTAGCATTGCGAACGTTTTAGTGCGCTCAGGTCGGGATAGATAGCTCATCAACTCGTGAAATACACTCGACATGTAGATAATGTCGAATTCATTTTCGGCGTTTTCAAGCTGTTCTTTAGTGACAAAATCAATGTTATTTTCTCGAAGCCTAGATTGAACAATTTGTGAAACATCATAGGCCACGTAGTGAGTTCCTGTTTGCACCACTTGTTTGATGAATTCTGGCGAGAAACCAGAACCGAAATCAAGCAATTTAATGTTTTCACCAAGATGTTTTTCGATGGCTCCGAATTTAGATGACGCTGTCTGGTTCATCCGCTCTTGATAGGTTTTGTTGGTATGATTTTCCAAGTGCTCGCTGCGAATTTGGCTCATGTATCTATTATACGATATTCGTAAAGGCAATTCGATCATCCACTGCAGCAACTTTTACCGTATCTCCGTCATGAATTCGCCCGTCGATCAGTTCGAGTGCCAAAGGATCAAGCACGCGTTTTTGAATCAAACGCTTAAGTGGTCGAGCGCCGAAACTTGGGTCGTAGCCGTCTCGCGCCAACGTATCACGAACGCTATTGTCAAAATCCAGTGTTATGTCGCGGCTATCCTTAACTTGGCGAACAACTTTTTCTAATTGCACATCAACAATTGCGCGCATCGATTCAGGGTGAATGCGATCAAAAATCACGATGTCGTCAATTCGGTTTAAGAATTCTGGACGGAAATGACTACGAAGTGTCTCTAAAATTTGATTGTCGAGAGAGCTAATGTCATCACCTGTGTAGTCCATAATCATTTGCGATCCGACGTTGCTGGTCATGATGATAATGGTGTTGCTAAAGTCAATCGTTCGTCCTTGTCCGTCCGTCAATCGCCCGTCGTCCAAAACTTGCAATAACACGTTAAACACGTCGGGATGTGCTTTTTCGATTTCGTCAAACAAAACTACGCTATATGGGCGTCGTCTAACGGCTTCCGTCAATTGACCGCCTTGATCGTAACCGACATATCCTGGAGGTGAACCGATCAATCTGGCTACGGCGTGGCGTTCCATATATTCGCTCATGTCAATTCGAATCATGGCGTGCTCGTCGTCGAATAATTCACGACATAAACTGCGCGCGACTTCTGTTTTTCC
>CAUSFG010000039.1:0-7082 GCA_963530815.1 uncultured Candidatus Saccharibacteria bacterium | reverse complement strand
CGGCGGCTTTCAACGGCTTGTCATATAGTCCAGTGCGGATGGTTGTCGGCGACGCTAGCAGCCTAATTGTTTTATAATGGCGGCTTAATATAATCAATTGCGGCATCTACCATGGAAGTTATGCGAATATTCAGCCGCTGTTCAATATCGGGCTGCAACAAATGCGCAGTATTGCAGGCAATTATGATAACGTCGTCCATCGACGCGTCAATATTTTTCAGCTCGTTTATGATAATTTCCAAGGCTTCGCTGCGCCGCGATTCATTGGCGATAAAATCAGGAACCGGCAGCGACAAATGAACTATATGCGGAAAATCCGTGCCATCCTTCGCGCCATCTGCCAGCGCCTGCTGAATCATCCGCCGGTGTAGTTCCAAGCTTGCCTGCGGCCCCATGCCGCCGATGATAATTATTCTTTGCTTCATAATTTCTCCTTTGGGTTATATAAAAAAGACCGCGCGCGGCCTCTAGCCATGGTTGGTATTTTCAGAAGAAATTTACGAACAATTCAACAAGCCGCGGCGAAAACGCGTGCTTTGCCAGGCGGTGTTGATGAATTGCCGTTTTATAGTCATGGAGCGATTATAACGCTAATTGCTAAAATCCGCAAATATTCTATAAAACAGCTCGCTTGGATATGCGCCAAACCCATAAAATGATGTAAATAGATAAACCGATTGAGAATAAGAGAGATAGGACGGCCATCGGATTTGCTTTCCATAATATTGTCCATGTTGGCAGCGAAATGATAAATTCTACCATTGCTAAGAACCCGATTTTAGTATAAATATGCAGCGATTCAGCCAGACAAACAGCGAAACCGATTACCATACCGAACACAGAGGCTACGATTAGTAAAATGACATTAAGGAGCGGCAGTCTTTCTTCCTAGCTCAGCTTAGTTGTTGCTTTATAATCTTTAAAGATTTTTTATATGTAGACGCTATATCATTTTCTATCTTTCGTATAGTTGATGCATCACTGGCTTGGATGTTGCTATGCCATCAAAGTTACTTGCTAAATCATCCCAGTCAATTGTTGGATAGTCAACTTTATCGCAGTCAGTCAATCTCGCCATTGCAAAACACAATACATCAAGCGACACAGCTGTCCCGATTTTGTCTTGCGAATCTCGGTAGAGATCAATGATTTCGCGAGCAATGATAGCCTGTTGTATACGGTTATTATCAGCTTTCATGCATCTATTAAATAATCCCGCAGCATCGCAAGCCCGTCAACTTTCTCAATTATCGTCAGATATTCCTGCCATTCTTCGTCGTTCAATTCTGCCAAACTGCGACCAGGAAAGCTCGGATGTCCATAAATGTACAGTAATTCCGTCCAGCCATGGAGATTATCACCGCGTGGCTCGTCGGTGATAAATCCCTCTTCGTTGGCTACGAAAATGTGGTCTTTTTCGCCGTCAAAATAGCCAACCGCAAAAGAAAAAATAGCTCGACGATCAGCCTCGCCTTTCATCAACTTGATAATGCCGGGATAGCTAAAGCTGTTCAGCAGCAATTTAACAAACGGCCCCGGAAAACCTTTCAGCGCCGGGATGAAGAAACCGCGATCGTCAACGACCAAGCGCTTGTTCGGAAACGCTTTCTTGGCTTGAGATAATTTACTTTTGGCAATCGTCTGAATATCCAGCCCTCGTCCTTCGTCAAAATCATAATCGAGCTGCCTTAAATCAACACCAAGCGGCTGAAGGAGTTCTTGAAGACTAATGAATTTGCTGTGATTGGAAGTGATGAAATAAATTGGGCTATTCTCTTGTTTCATATTGATAAGTATACGCTAACTAACGTTACTTTGCAGATTTCTAATGCTTGTGTCGTACGGAATATGAATGAGGAGATTAGCCGCCATTTTTCCACTGCCTGGCACGTTGCAATAACTTATCGACATAAGCTGCTTTAAGTTTTTTATACGCTGACCTGTCGTAATTTGCTTGCTTGGCATATTGATATTTTATCTTTGAATATTGATCAGCTTCGTCATTGTGAGACCTTAGATAATCTCTGATAATTAAGAAGTTATCGTGCGTTTCAGTATTCGCGACCGCGAGGTGAATATGAATATCGCCCTCGCCAGTTTCTTCTTGTCGGGACGCCAGGAAGATATACCCTTGACGGGAACTTGGATTTAATGAAGGAAAATATCCAATTGCTACCAGTTTGTCCCGCAGCTCGTCCATGTGTTCGCTATCTTTAGCAGAAATAAGGATATCTAGGATATTTTTACCATCCAAACCAAGTACCGCGGTACTGCCGACATGATGAATTTGCGAACTATCCGCAAGCACTAGCTCTAATTTATTTTTCACACGCGTAAAGACAGCCGATATGTCTTTTTTGGATCTTTTAATTTCAACCGACATAAGACCTCCTAAATTTAATCAAAGTAACCGTTATTTTGCAGATTTCTAATGCTTGTGTCGTACGGAATTTTCCATAATTTGCCGTCGATATCCAGGTTTTTCAGAAAATTGCACATTTGCTGCTGAATATTTTTTACGTCGGCACTATCTTCGGTCAAAACTTCCAACTCAATAAATAACCCAAGCATAGCAACTTCATCAATGCAAATTGTGTAATCTTTGGTTTTTGATTCAAGACGGACTTTATCAACCGTAACGATTTCTTGCCAGCCCAGCGCTGTGAGCATTTGGCGCGCCGCATTTCCGTCATCAACCGCAAATTCATATTCATCAGACACTAGCTTTGCCTGCCCCTCGACCTTCAGCGTCATCAGGCTTAGCCTTAACTCACCAGTTTCCGGATTAAGAACATCGCGCACTCGCATAATCTTAGAGCCAGGCGTAATTGGCGCGTCAACTTGCTCGGGCAATAAAAATACTGTATCAATTTGGCGTTTGCTTGAGATGGGCGCGATGAATTGGCTTTTTAGTATGGCGATGAGATTATCGCGAGTAATATCAGACGCTAATTTGAATTTGGATTCGATTTCAATCATAAGCTTCCTCGTTTAGACTTTGTTATAGGATGACTCGTTTTTAGTGAATATTTTCCCGCCAAATACTCTTTCATAATTTCCGACAACTTCTTTGCATATTTATCGGTTATTTCATGCCTCTGAGTTGCCATTGACGTATGAGTGATATTGTTGTGATCTTTTGCTAATTTCTTCAGGTTTCTCTCTACAATCAGCGGGTCAAGTTTGCCCGACAAAATAGCAATCGGAAGAGTGAGCTTAGTGATGTCATTCATTGTCGTCTGATTGATAATCGCGGTGTTCAGGGCGATTAAAAACGACTCGGAGGTAACCTCGTCAGCCTTAAATCCAGCGTCAGGCCAAATATTGTGCCGATCAGCGAATTGCAAAAAACGTTTCGAGCTGCGCGGATGACTATTGAAAAACTCATAAAGCGCACGCAAAATCTTCTCTGGGTGATGAATTTTCTCGTCGACTCTCGGATAATATATTGGCGGACTACATAAAATCAGCGACTTGCTTAATTTCGGATATTGCTTGGCGAGTTCTACGGCAGCCAGCGAGCCCATAGAATGACCGATGATAATATCAACGTGATTTATAAATTCCCTACGCAAAGTAGCGGCGATGCTTGCGGCTTGGTCATGAACATTGTAGGATTTCCAATCAGGCTTGGGCGAATTGCCAAATCCCAGCATATCAATTGCTATAACTCGCGTATCATTCGGTAAATACGGCTCCAGCGGCGTCCATGTTTTCCAGGATGTACCTAATCCATGAATAAGTAAAATCGTCGCTTTCGGTTTTTCTGGACGAGAAAAATAATGCACGTTCAATGCATACGGAATCCGTAACCAGCGATGGATAATCTTGTCCAACATATTTTTAGTATACTATGAAAATACTCCGCCTGCATGTGAAACGGAGTATTTTGTGATAGCCTTTTCTGCACTAACGCTTAGAGAATTGTTCGCGCTTACGAGCAGAACGAAGACCGTACTTCTTGCGCTCTTTCTCGCGTGGATCACGCTTCAATAGCTCGGCCTTCTTCAGAACTGGACGCAGGTCAGCGTGAGCTGCAGTCAAAGCCTTTGCAATACCAAGCTTGATAGCGTCAACTTGACCAGCCAGACCGCCACCTTTAACTAGAATAGTAACGTCGAATTCTTTTTGCTTGCTGACAATTGCAAGTGGGTCGGTTACTTCTGCTAGTAAGGTTTTGTTGCCGTCCAGGTACTCAGCAGCAGGCTTGCCATTGATTGTAATGGTGCCTTTGCCAGGAAGTAGGCGAACGCTTGCTGAAGCACTCTTGCGTCGTCCTAGGCCGTAGAAATAAGTATCAGCAGCCATATTACTTTACCTCAACTTTCTCTGGTGTTTGTGCTGTGTGAGCGTGGTCGCTGCCAGCAAAAATGCGTAGACGCTTTAGGCGCTCTGCTTGCAATTTGTTCTTTGGCAACATACCTTTAACAGCTTCTTCAATAATTCGCTCTGGGTGGCGTTCGCGCATTTCTTTGAATTGCGTTTCCTTAATTCCACCTGGGAAACCACTGTGGCGGTAGTAATACTTATCAGTTTCCTTGTATCCAGTAACGACTGTTTGTGTAGCATTGATAACAACTACGTAGTCGCCACCATCAATATGAGGAGTGTAGGTTGGCTTGTATTTACCAGTCAAATGCTTGGCAATTTCTGTAGCCAAACGTCCAAGTGGCAATTCGCTAGCGTCAAACAATACCCAACGGCGAGAAACTTCAGATGGTTTTTGTGAATAAGTCTTCATCTTATTTTCCTTCCTTTGGCATTGGTTTAATATCGTCAACAAACTCGATGATCGCCATTTGAGCGCCGTCGCCGACTCGCAAACGTGTTCGTTCAACGCGAACGTGTCCGCTGGTTCGACCACTTAGCTGTGGTGCGATTTCATCAACTAGTTTGTAAGCAGCGGCGCGTGTGCTCAATGCTGCAATCACCTGACGTCGGCTAGCTAGGTCGCCCTTTTTAGCCTTGGTGATGATTTTTTCAATGTGACGCTTCAGTTCCTTAGCCTTTGGCAAGGTGGTCTCGATCTTTCCGTACTCAACCAAGCTGGTAGCCAGACCTTTGAGTAGGGCTCGTCGCTGATCACGCTCGCGGCCGAACTTGCGCCCTTGATATCCGTGTCTATGCATAGTTAAAACTCCAACTCCGCCATCTTGTCACGTACTTCGTCTAGTGCCTTTGAACCGAAACCTTTCAATTCTCGCAAATCTTGCTCAGTCAAAGTTACCAAATCGCGAATAGTGCGGATTTCATTGTTAATTAGCGCGTTCGTCGTGCGGGCGCTTAAGTTTAATTCTTCAATTGGCATTGCTAGCTCTGACTCTTCGTCTTCCCTAGCTGCGCCAAGTGCTGGCGCGCCAGTTACCATCGTGTTGCCAGCCAAAGCTGTGTATTGGTTGACAAGAATCGCTGCTGCTTCTTCAAACGCCTCACGAGGTGTGATTGTGCCGTTAGTTTCAACAGTGATTGCCAATTTGTCCAAGTTTGTCTCCTGTCCAACACGAGTTGAGTCGACTTTGTAGCGAACGCGTAGAACTGGTGAGTACATTGCGTCGATAGCAATCATATCGCTGTGCAAACGCTTTTCGCTTGACTCTTCAATTGTCTGATAACCGCAACCTGCCTCAACTGCCAAATCCATAACCAAATGCTTGTTTGGGTCGTCGATTGTAGCAATTACTTGCTCTGGGTTAACAACTTCAACGTCAGCATTAGTTTTAATGTCAGCAGCAGTTACTTCGCCAGCGCCAGATTTCTCAATGCGTAGCTCAACTGGATCGTCGGTAAATACGCGTAGGTGAACGTTTTTCAAGTTCAACATAATGTCGACGACATCTTCTTTGATGCCTTCAACAGTAGTAAACTCGTGAGTTGCGCCCTCAATCCTGAAAGCTACAACCGCGCCACCGCGAACGCTTGACAATAGAACGCGTCGCAATGAGTTACCAAGAGTATTACCGTAGCCTGGGTGAAGTGGCTCGATTAGAAAAGTAGCACTGGTTTCTGAAATATCATCAACGCTCGCGAGTGCTGGATTGTAAATTGCTTTTGCCATAATTCTTCCCTAACCCTTCTTTTATCGTGAGTAATACTCAACAATTAATTGCTCGTTGATGTCGGCTTCTGCTTCCTCGCGCTTTGGCAAACCAGTTACTTCAATCTTCAGCTTCTTGCTATCAGCTTTTAGCCAACTTAGTGGACCTTGGACTGAATTGTTGATTACATCGTCAATTCGCGTAAAGTACTCTGACTTGGTACTCTTTGGACGAACCGTGATGACATCGCCAGCTTTAACGCGAATCGATGGAATATCGACGCGTCGGCCATTCAATTCAAAGTGTCCGTGGCTAACTAGTTGACGAGCTGCGCGACGTGATACGGCAAATCCAGAACGATAAACAACGTTATCCAAACGGCGCTCTAATAGCTTCAATAAGTTTTCGCCCGCCAAACCTTCTTGAGCACGTGTTGCTTCGTCCATCAAGCGAGCAAACTGCTTTTCAACTAGGCCGTACAAGCGACGAACCTTCTGCTTTTCACGAAGCTGTGTAGCGTATAGGCTTGGCTTATTCTGTCGACCATGTGCATGCTGACCTGGAATGCCAGATTTTTTCGCCAAAATTTTATGTGCTTTTGGATGAAGCGCATAACCTTCGCGGCGGCTTTGCTTGACAATTGGTGAATTATCTCGTGCCATAATTATGCCCTCCGTGCCTTTCGTGGACGAACACCGCCGTGAGGCACGCCAGTTACGTCCTTAATGCTTTCTACTGAGATGTCGAAGGCACTAGCCGCGCGAATAGCGGCGTCACGTCCCAAACCGACACCTTTCACGAAAACGTCAACAGATTTCAAGCCGTATTGAGTTTTCGCAGCTTCAGCAGCTTTTTCAGCAGCAACCTGTGAAGCATAGGCTGTACCTTTTTTGCTTCCACGGAAACCACATGCACCAGCTGATGAAGCGGTTAGTACGTTACCCTTCTTGTCGGAAAAAGTAACGATAGTATTGTTAAATGTTGCCTGAATGTGCAGCTGACCAGCTGGGACTGATCGGCGCTGCTTCTTCTTGGTAGATTTTGCGT
>CAUSFG010000038.1:0-7327 GCA_963530815.1 uncultured Candidatus Saccharibacteria bacterium | reverse complement strand
GCCTACGCTTTATGAGTCTGGATCGCAAGCATGAATAGAATTGTGTTATAATCATACCAATGAAAAAGCAAAAAGTTACCGATATATTCCTTTACCGATGGCGCTACGTTTTCGGCTATACGTTGCTGGCGCTGTTGTATATAGGGGCTATTATAATTTCCGCGTTGCACGTGCCAGGAGGTTTGTCGCAAGCAGAAATCAACATGGTCAATACGACAAATCACTTGAATTTTAGCGTCGAGGGAATCGCCGTCACAAATCTTCCATTTCACCTTCTTCAATTACTATTCTTTAAGCTATTCGGCGTCAGTTTATTAACAATTAAAGCGCCCGCCGTAATCCTTTCAATCGCCAGCTCCGTCGCAATTTTCTTCCTCTTAAAGCGCTGGTTTAAGCCATCCACAACGATTCTATCGCTATTAATTATGGCAACAACTGGACAATTCTTATTCATCGGTCAAAGCGCAACTGTCGGCATTTTATACATTTTCTACACCGCGCTAACTTTGCTTTTTGCCACGTTAATTCTCCAAAAAGCCCAGAACGCTTCCATTTGGCGAATCAGCTTAGCCATTACCACGGCGCTCAGCCTCTTCACTCCGTATTTTTGGTATATCAATCTGGGGCTTCTGATCATCGCCTTTTTACATCCGCATCCACGCTATTTCCTCATCTCCAGAAAACACCGTAAGTCTTGGATTGTGCCGTCCGCTATTTTATTCACGATTGGTTGTGCGATTAGTTTTCTTTGCTATAAATCCCACGCGCTATTTTATAACCTCATCGGCATTAACAGCCTAAGTTTTGACATCGCTGCAAACCTCAGGACTTTATATTACACATACATCCGCATTTTCCCCTCAGTCGTAGGAAACCAAATCACGCCAATTATGGACGTCAATGCAATGTTGTTGATCGGACTAGGATTATTCCGCAGCTTCCAAAAAATCTCCAGCGCTCGCTCGTTTATGATTTGGTCGTGGCTAATCTTAGCATTGGCGCTACTCATCTTCCAGCCAAGCTTAACCCCGATAATCATCATCCCGCTATTCTTTCTCTTGGCGGTCGGGTTGGAATCCCTAATGAACATGTGGTACGGACTTTTCCCGCGCAATCCATACGCTCGCGGCACAGGACTGGTTCTTATATCAATGCTAATTATCGTTATGGTGGTGGGCGGCAGCTTCCGCTATATTGACGGTTATCGTTATTTCCCAGAAGCAGCTTCACGATTCAATAAAGATTTGTCTCTACTCCGTAAGAATACTGCGCCAACCGATTCATTCTCGTTATTGGTCAGTAAAGAAGAATCGCCGATTTACGAAGCGCTTAAAAAACACAATTATCACCAGATATCAATTATCCACGCAGCCCCAGCAAACGTCGGACAGACTTTATACGTTAGCCACAGCGCAAAGTCTCAAATTCCGCAGACTTACTCTGGACACCTGTCGTCAGTAATTGTCAATGATCATAAAGACGGCGACCGCTTCTGCATCTACACATCCGACCGCAAATAGGGTATAATTGTAAGTGTTAAATAAGGAGGAATATGGCGTTTGATCAGGTAAAAATGCTGCAACAATTACGCAAAGCACAGAAACAATTAGGTAAAGAAATCATCGAAGTTGAGGCTGGCGATGGCGCTGTGATCGTACAAATCACTGGCGAATTAAAGATTAAGTCTGTAAAGATTGACCCAGAAATGGTTGACTTGGAGAATATCGAAGAGTTGGAGCACTGGATCGAAATCGCAGTTCGCGACGGTATGACAAAGGCTCAGGAAGTCGCTGCTGAAACTATGAAGCCATTGATGGGCGGCCTAGGCAACTTGCCATTCTAAAGTCATGTCAATCGACATTTTACCAAAAGCTCTAACTGCTTTAATTGATGATTTTGGTAATCTACCTGGAGTTGGACCGCGTACGGCTGAAAGATATGCCTACGCGGTTTTACGCCGCAATCCCAAATCCGCAAAGCAATTAGCGCATTCATTAGACCAATTGCACGACCGAGTAAAAACCTGCCCGAAGACGTTTGCGTTGATCGACTCAGATGACGACGTGTCGCCTTTATACGCAGATTCGAACAGGAATAAGAAAGTCGTTTGTGCAGTCGAGGAGCCGCTAGACATCGTTGCTATAGAAAGAACAGGACAATTCCTAGGTACATACCACGTGCTGGGAGGCGTTATTTCACCAATTGACAATATTGGACCAGAGCAATTGCATATCCCAGAACTAATTGAGCGTATAAAAACAGATGACGTTCAAGAGATTATCATCGCTACGAACGCTTCAGTTGAGGGCGAGTCGACCGCGCTATTCCTACAGCGCTACATCCAAGAAGCTGGATTAAATACGACCATCACACGCTTAGCTAGAGGTATTCCAGTCGGCGTTGACCTTGAGTACGCAGACCAAATCACACTGACGCACGCACTAGAAGGTCGAAAACAATTATAGGCTCAACGGCTTCATTGCCAATAAAAAATACCCGCCATCTCGGCGGGTATTTCGTTGCTAGCTTAGCTGATTACATTTGGCGGCGGCTAGCGATGTAAGCGATAGTAGCTGTAGTTAGTCCACCTAGGCCTAGTGCTGACATGATCGCGTCACTTGCACCAGTCTTTGGCAATTCTGGGCTAGGTGTTGGCGTTGAAGGAGTGTTTGGTGTAGGAGTAGGAGTTTCCTTACATTCGTCCAAGTTGGTCTTGTGAATCTTTTCGTTAAACTCTTCCTTTTTAATCTCCTTAGTGTACTTCTTGCCACCTTCTTCAATTACACAAACTGTGATCTTAGCAGGAGTTTCCTTACATTCGTCCAAGTTGGTCTTGTGAATCTTTTCGTTAAACTCTTCCTTTTTAATCTCCTTAGTGTACTTCTTGCCACCTTCTTCAATTACACAAACGATCATTTTTGGCTCTGGTTTAACCGTAACAGTTTTTTGACAGTTAGGGTTTTGCCTCTTAACTTCACCAGTTTCTTTACCGTTTACAGTAATAGTAACTGTGTAATTGCCTTCTTTTGCGTAAGTGTATTGAATTTCTGATGAGTTAGTTGTCTTGATGTTGTTATCACCGAAGTTGTATGTGTAGCTGGTGATAGATGCGCCACCCTTGGCAGTTGCCTTAACGCTGAACTTGAAGGTGTTACGAGAAATTTCAGTTACTTGCAAAGCGTCACATGTTAGAGCAGGCTTTGCTGGAGGTGTTGTTGGGTTACCCCAAACTGGGTTACCACAGTCTTTAATCACACCAGTGATAAATGAACCGTTATTGTCAAACCATGCGTAAATATTATAGCTCTTAGGTCCGTCAACAAAGCTCTGACCAGTTGTGTATTGATAGTAAGTATATCCGTTTGAAGTCTTGTAGCTACGTTGTGGCTGAGGCTGACGAGTACCAGCTTTAGACTGTACGGTTATAGCGTTTGTAGCTACAACACGACCGTCAACTGTAATATTACCATTTGCGTCAACTACACCTTCGCGCATATTTAATCCGCCCTGAACCATAGTTTCAGTAACGTACCACTCTTTGTATAGTTCTTTAATTTCTGTACGACTGTATGCTGTTTGCAATTCTGACATAGAATGTGTACCACAGTATACAACGTTAAAGCTGTTACAGCCGGCAGCCTGTGAAGGTGATGCCAACCAGATTCCACCGAGCATAGCAAATCCCAAAGAGATAGCAATGCCGATTTTCTTAAATTTGTTCATAAAAACTCCTCTTTCCAGCCCTATCTTCAGGCTTTATGTCCTCATACTAGCACAATCTTTATATTTTGTCAATAATAATTTATAAAAATGTTTATGTTTTTCCGATTGCGCAGTATTTTTAATAGTCCACAACATATTATACCACTTATGTAATTAAAAACAATATATATTATATTAGAGTAAAAATCATTTGTTATAATAAATAATATGCTAGATACAGCTAAACAATTCATTCAATCCGCAAACAATATAGTTATTATTCAAGCCGAAAATCCCGACGGCGACAGCTTGGGTTCAAGCTTGGCGCTAGAAGAAGTCTTAAGCGACCTAGGGAAGACTGTTACTTTATATTGTCCAGTAGATATACCGAAATATCTTCATTACATTCGCGGTTGGGATCAAGTGCAGAACGACTTTCCGTTTCAAGCCGACGCCGCGATAATTGTTGATACAAGCGCGGATGTCCTTCTTAGCAAGGTATTAGAAACTCCTGGAGTGCGACATTTCTTAGAAACGCACCCGACTCTGGTTATCGATCATCACACAGCCGAATCAACACTTAGTTTTGATCATATTATGTTATCCGAAACCGTCGTGGCGACCGGGGAATTGCTATACAAACTGTTCAAGCATTCCAACTGGAAGATAAATCCTCAGGCGGCCGAAGATTTATTGATAGCTATTATGAGCGATAGCCTGGGGCTTACTACACAAAACACTACGGCTCAGACTTTTCATACGGTGGGAGAACTTACAGAACTGGGCGCGTCTAATGCGGAAATTGAAGAACGACGACGCGAATTTATGAAAAAATCGCCAGAAATTTTGGCGTACAAGGGAAAATTGATCGAGCGAATCGAATATTTATTAGACGGACAATTAGCGTTGGTGCATGTGCCATTTGAAGAGATTCAGCAATATAGCGACGCCTACAACCCTGGAGCGTTGATTGGTGATGAGTTGAGGCTGGTTGAAGGCGTGGCGATTAGTTGCGTTATTAAAACTTACCCTGACGGCAAATTGACTGCGCGCCTACGAGGTAATTTACCAATTGCCGATACCGTGGCTGGATACTTCGGTGGCGGCGGTCATCCATATGCGGCAGGATTCCGCGTATATGAAAACTATGATGAAATCGTAAGGGAATTAGTCACGGCGACGAATAAGGCTCTACTAGAAGCAGAATAGTATTGACATTTTATTCTATTAGTGATATAAATGAGTACAGCTTTTGTTGACAAGTCGAGCAAATCCTTGTCCGAAGGCGTACCTTGACAAGCAGATGATTATAAGATTATAAGACGAAATTAAGCATGAAGCGAGGTTTTGGTTGTTGATAGAAAATTGATTGACAATTGAAATCTCGTTTCATGCTGGCTAGATGGCCGTATGAAGTTCTTTGTTGAAAGGCAAAGATAGCGACAGTCGCTGCGAGAAATAGAAGGGAAAGAAAATGACCGCCAAGGAAGAAAATCCTTCGACAATCTCACTGGAAGATGGAACTCTTGTAAGCATTAAAGGCTCTAGGGGTATCATTACATCTATCGATGAAGGTCGCAGGTTTTACGTCAAAGACGGAGAAGATCTTGATGTCACGGTAGGAAATGACCACCTCTTCGCGTTAAAGGGAGAGATGGTCATCAACCCTGACGGATCGTATCTCAAAATCAAAGGATCAGACGTGAGATTGAAAATGGGTGATAAGTTAATCATGATTTCAAGAGGAACTATCCACCTCTTCGATGACATAGGAGAGGTAGTGATCGGTGGCGAGGGAATCATAGTCAAACACGAAGACGCGACACTTTTCACTCAGAAAGGGGACGCCACTTGCTACAGGTCCGACAACGTGCCCTGGTATAAAGACAAAGAGGTTCTTATGCATGGATGGCAGATCCATGCAATAGTTGGCGACAAGTCCATACTCGTCGCCTCTTTCTCCGACCGATATGAAGCCTGCGCTGGAACAGTCAGCGGAGGAGGCTTTAGGTTTGTCGGAGGGGTAGAATACGAGCTGTTCTAAGCAAGTCTCCTGACGGGTAGCGATAAGCGGACGGTGATATCGAACTGATGTCACACCCGGCATCTAATCTTATATCTTCATCTGCTTGTCGCTATTCCTTGAAATTATTAAGTCCCAACTGGGGCTATTTTTTATACCAATTTTGAAAAACTGACCAGAGTGCCGTACAATAGAACTAATGATAAAACTCTATAACACGCTCACTAGACGAAAAGATGAACTGAAACCACTTGACGGAGAAGCGATTAAATTTTACACCTGTGGTCTAACAGTTTATTCGCAGCCACACATTGGCAATTGGGTTGGCTATATTTACTGGGACGTGTTAGTACGATTGCTACGCTGGCAAGATATTCCCGTTATTCGAACGCAAAACATCACCGACGTTGGACATTTGACCAGCGACGATGATAACGGCGAAGACAAAATGGAAAAAGGTGCGCGCCGTGAAGGGAAGACTGCCTGGGATGTGGCGGAAAGATATATTTCCATAGCCAATCATGAAGCCTACGACGTGTTGAAATTGATAAAACCAGATTATTTGGTGCGGGCGACGGATTATATTCAGCAACAAATCGACTTCGCAAAAGGACTGGATGAAAAAGGATTTTTATATAAAATCGACGGCGACGGCATGTATTTTGACACGTCGCTTTTGAAGGATTACGGGAAATTAGCGCGGCTGGACGTGGCGGGCCTGGAAGCTGGTGCCAGAGTGAGCGTTGAAGGAAAGCGCAATATTACTGACTTCGCCGTGTGGAAGTTTTCGCCAAAAGATGCCAAACGCGACATGGAGTGGGACAGTCCGTGGGGAATCGGTTTTCCTGGCTGGCATCTGGAATGTTCGACAATTGCTCGTGAAACACTTGGGGATTCTATTGATATTCACGCGGGCGGAATTGATCATATTCCAGTTCATCACACGAATGAAATTGCTCAGAGTGAAAGTCTGACTGGAAAGCAATTTTCTCAGATTTGGCTACATAATAATCACATAAAAGTCGACGGCCGAAAGATGAGCAAATCTCTGGGGAATATTATTACGCTGGAAGATATTATTTCGCAAGGCTTTAGTCCGATGGCGTTTAAGCTAGCGATTCTCAGCAAGCATTATCAAACGGAGGGAAATTTTACCTGGGAAATCCTGGAAGCAGCGCAGGCGCGATTGAATCATTGGCGAGATTATGCGGTTCTGAGACATCAGACTCACGACACACTGGAAGATGACGATGATAAGGACGAGCAGGACGATTCAGTTTCGTTGCTAGCGGGACGTCAGGCGTTGGTCGAGAAATTGAACGATGATTTGGATACTCCAGGCTCACTAGCATTGATTGATGAAGTATTTTCAAAGTTGGATCACACGCCGCTGGATAAAATTCATCGGCAGAGTTTAGTGCAGTTTATTGATGAGATTGACGAGATTTTAGGGCTGGATTTGGCTGAGTCTACGCCTGATATTACTAACGATTTGAAGAGGTTGATTATCCAGCGGCGTCAAGCACGCATGGAGAAAAATTGGGAAGAATCCGACAGAATTCGCGATGAACTTCTTCAGGCTGGCGTTGCTGTTCGTGATAC
>CAUSFG010000037.1:0-8094 GCA_963530815.1 uncultured Candidatus Saccharibacteria bacterium | reverse complement strand
AGCCTGCTGGAATTGCGGCTGAGGCGGCACTTGAGGCTGTGGTTTATTGTTGTTACTATTATCCATAAGCTATTTTCTCCTAAATAATATATTCTTATTGCGACATTACTATATTTATACAGTAGTCAAGCCGACCACACCTGCGCATTCAGTCTACAAAGAGAACTTTTAGACTATGGCGATATTATAGACTATTTAGATTTTTCTTCCAATATTCTTTTGAAATTATTAAAGCTATCTTTTAATTTTTTGTCTATTTCATAGTCACCAAAATATGGCCTAAGTGAAGCTGTAGATGGTAGTGCAGGCGCATGACCATATTTCTGCAAATAATCTCGTCTGAATGCTCCTACTTGCGCATAGTATCGCTTCATCTTTTCATAGTACTTTTTTAGACCTTCGGCATATTTCTTGACTCTGACACTATCAGACTTCGATAATTTATCCAAAGAGTCCATACAACTCTTCATTACAGAGTCAAAATGTTTTTCTGCCTCATCTGTAGATTTTTCAAAGTATTCTTTTACGTTAGGATCATTACACTTATTGTCGACATCTTCTTTTGCAAGGATCACCTCATCTTTAAGATGTGGCTTTGCTTCGTCGTTCCATATTTTCAAGTATTTATCGTAAGCATCTTTAACTTCTTTATCTTTAAGAGCCCTGTGGGAACCAATTTTAGCATAAAACTCATCAGTCAAACCGATATTCTTATTTACAACTCCTTCGTAGTCACCTCCTTTCCGCACACCTTCAGACATATCATTAAATCTGGGAAGTTTCATCTGTGAGATTAGAACAGACATGTCTTTGTAGTCGCTTTTACTGGGATTACCGAAGATTGTCATAGACAAAACCACACCAACAGCAGCTACAGTAAACACAATGACGCTAACAATAATCCCCCACAGCAAGGGCTTGCTAGCCTTCTTTTTTAGCGGAACCTGATGCAAGCTACTTGAAGTTGACTTAGGACACTCAAGCGCCTGAGATGATTTTGCTTGCTGGTTTTTACTGCTTCTGCCGTCATCCATAAATTTTCCTCCTAAAATTACGCTTTTGCTATTATATATTTATAAACCAATCATCGTCAAATTAATCTTACCGCGCTCATCAATTCCAGTAATTTTCACGCGAACAGTTTGCCCTTCTTTCACGAAATCAGTCACTTTTTCAACTCGATGTTCCGCCAATTTCGAAATATGAACCATTCCGTCAACACCAGGAAGTATATTCACAAACGCACCAAAATCTTTAATGCCGACAACTTTACCTTCGTAAATCTTGCC
This sequence comes from uncultured Candidatus Saccharibacteria bacterium, assembly GCA_963530815.1. Classification (GTDB taxonomy): domain Bacteria; phylum Patescibacteriota; class Saccharimonadia; order Saccharimonadales; family Saccharimonadaceae; genus Nanosynbacter. Next base: position 6,805 of record CAUSFG010000037.1, on the reverse strand, counting down.
GACTTCTGGCTCCTCAACCAGACTCTTAATCCAGTTCATAGCCTTTTCAATCGACGCGCCATCTGGGCTAGCCACAGTAATCAAACCATCTTCCTTAATATCAATCTCAGCGCCAGTCTCCGAAGTAATCTTATTGATCGTCTCGCCTCCCTTACCAATAATCACGCCAATCTTATCTGGGTCAATCTTAATCTTCTCAATTCGTGGCGCATACGGACTGAGCGACTTACGAGGCCCCGGAAGCACACTAAGCATATGTTCCAAAATATGTGCACGCCCCGCCTTACTCTGCTCAATCGCTTGACGTAAAATCGCCACCGGTAGTCCATGAACCTTCATATCCATCTGAAGAGCCGTAATACCCTTTGAAGTTCCAGTTACCTTAAAGTCCATATCACCAGCAAAGTCCTCAGCATCAGCGATATCACTCAACACGTACGGAGTATCGCCGTCCATCATTAGACCCATCGCAATTCCACTCACTGGAGCCGAAATTGGCACGCCAGCATCCATCAACGCCAAGCAGCTAGAACAAGTTGCCGCCATTGAAGTTGAACCGTTCTGGCTCATAATCTCAGTAACTGAGCGAATAGCGTATGGAAAATCCTCTTCAGTTGGCAAAACTGGAAGCAAAGCACGTTCCGCCAAGTATCCGTGACCAATTTCACGTCGGCCTGGACTGCCCATTCGCTTGACCTCGCCAACCGTATAGCCCGGCGCATTGTAATGATGCATATAACGTCGCTCACCGTCGGTAATTTCCATAGTGTCAATCAATTGCGAATAGCTAAGCGGCGCCAAAGTTACAATATTCATTCCCTGAGTTACACCACGCGTAAACAAGCTGGAACCGTGAGCGCGCGGCAAGAATCCAACTTCCGAGCTGAGCGGACGAATCTCGGTCAATTGTCGACCGTCGGGACGAACTCGTTCGGTGACAATTCCCCGACGAACATCTTTATGTAAAGCCAAAGTAAACGCTTCGTCGTAATCGCCACGAACTTCGCTATATTCTTCCTCGTCCAGTCCCAATTTTTCCGCCATCGTCTCATGGAACTCGGCGCGAATTTCGCTAATCATTTCATTGCGCTCTGGATATGGGCGACGGATTTTCTCGCCAAATTTCCCATCAGCCCACGCGTTAACTGTTTGCTGAATTGATTCGTCTGGCAAAATTAAATCGTATTCCTGCTGCGCTGGAGCAACTTTTTCCGCCAATTCGCGTTGCAAGGCAATTGCTGGCTGCATCATCTGGTGAGCCCACGCCATAGCGTCAACGATAACGTCTTCCGAAACTTCTTTAGCACCAGCCTCGACCATTGTTATACCGCTTTCAATACCAGCCACAACCAAATCAAGATCCGACTTTTCACGCTCTTCTGGAGTCAAGAACGCCTTAAATTCGCCATTGACTCGACCCACGCGCAAACCAGCCACTGGACCGTCAAACGGCGTACCAGTTAACATTAACGCACTAGACGCAGCAATCATCGCGATTACGTCTGGGCGGAAACTCGGATCCATACTCAAAACAGTTGCAACAACTTGAATTTCCTGGCGATAACCCTTCGGGAACAGCGGACGAATCGGACGATCAATCAATCGCCCAATCAACACAGCTTCATCGCTTGGGCGCCCTTCGCGCTTGATAAATCGACTGCCAGAAATCTTACCCGCTGCATAAAATTTTTCCTCATAATCAATCGACAATGGAAAATAATCCAATTGCACTGGACGCGGACTAACCTGAGCGCTGCCCAAAACTACAGTGTCGCCATAACGCACCAAAACGCTACCAGTCGTCCTAAAACCGACGCGATTCACCTCTAAAGTCAGCGGCCGACCACAAAAATCAGTGGTAACACTAAAAATCTCCTTGCCGCTTGGATTGATAATACTCATAAAGAGCTCCTTTCTTGCGGTAGTAACAGGGATGAAATTACTTGGCAATTTAGTCGTCTCATCTCTATCACTTCCGCGTTACAAATTGCTCCTTATATTATACTAAAACCTCAGCCCAAACGCCAGTCGCGAGCGCACTTAACATAACCTTATTAACAGATGGTGTGATATAATTTACTCATGTCACTTCAGCTAGATTCAGTAAAAAATCGCCAGAAAAGCTGGAAAAGCTATATCTTAACTATAACCGCAATCTTAATGATTCTTGGCGGAGTTTATTTGCTTGCTATCATCAGCACGCCCCTTATTTTGTCGCAAAACATCAATCCAAAAGACAACCAGACCACTCAGCTCATCACTAAAACTAAGAATAAAATTACCGAAAATCGACTTTACATACCGAAAATCGACATAAATTTACCTTATAGTACTGGCGGCGCCGAGACAATGGAACATGGTGCGTGGTGGCGTAAACCAGAAAACGGCAACCCAAAAGATGGCGGCAATTTTGTCTTATCTGCGCACCGTTTTATTATGGGCCTAACTCCCCAGCAGACGCTCAGAAAATCGCCTTTTTATAATATTGATAAATTGACTGTCGGCGATGAAATTATCATTGACTATAACGGCGTGCGTTACAATTACGTCATCAGCGAAAAACAAAGCGTTAAACCAGATGCCGTAGAAATCGAACAGCGCACAGATCAGCCGCAATTAACTCTTTATTCCTGCACTTTGGGTGGCGCAAACGACGGACGAGATGTGATTATCGCCAAATTGAAAAAATAGCCAGAACAACAAAAATCCCCTTTTCATCAAAGGGGATTTAAGCAGTTTTTAACGTAAATTATTTACGCAAACCTAATTTGGCAACAACTGCTTTGTAACTCTCAAAATCAGTTCGCTCCAAATATTTCAGCAAACGCTTGCGCTTACCAACCATTTGGATCAAGCCGCGACGAGCCATGAAGTCGTGCTTATTCGCCTTCAAATGCTCTGTGACTTCTTTGATACGAGCCGTCAAAACTGACACCTGAGCTTGTGGGCTACCGACGTCGTTTTTATTGACCTGAGTCAAAGCAATTGCTTTCGCTTTATTTTCTTTGCTAATCATAGCTCTGTAATTATACCAAGCTTCTCTGTTTTTTGCAATTAGCTAGTAATTCCGAAGTCCGCCAGAGTCTTTGCCTGATCAATAGAATAGTCAGCAATTTTCGTACGACGCAGATTCTCACAATACGCGCCTGTCCCCAATTCCTCGCCAATGTCCACCGCTAATGTTCGGATATAAGTTCCGCTTGAAACGTGAGTTCTGATCTTTAATTTGGGATATTCGTATGCCAATAACTCCAACGAGTAAATTTCTATCACACGCTTAGGAGTTTCAACTTGTTTACCTTCGCGCGCTAATTTATACGCTCTTTCACCGTTAATTTTTATTGCGCTAAAAATCGGCGGCGTCTGCTCAATTTTTCCCACAAATTGGCTAATCACCCGCTGAACTTCTTCCAAACTCGGCTCATAATCAGACACATCAGTAATTTCGCCTTCTGGGTCGCCTGTCGAACTATTCTTGCCCAGAATAATTTCCGCCTCGTACCATTTATCTAACTTAGTGAAAGTTTCGGCTTCCCGACATTTCTTTCCAGTCACGATAATCATTAGCCCAGTAGCAAACGGATCAAGCGTACCCGTGTGACCAACCTTTACCTTCTTTCCCGCCTGATTAGATAAAACTCGTCGCAAGCGCGCCACCACCCCAAAGCTAGTCATTCCCTGAGGTTTGTCTATGAAAATCACTTCGTCCATCAACTATTGTCCTGGGATGTGGAATTGCGCTGGATTGAAGTCTGCGTTTTGAGCTGGCTGAGTTGGCATTGCAGTGATCGGCGCAGACGCTAGAGCTTGTGGAGCGGCTACTGGCTCAGGAGCCACTCCTAGTGGTGCAATCTGTGGCAATCCACTTACATCAACACCTGTAGGTGCTGGCGGCATTGGTGGCAGAGCGCCGAAATCTGGCATCGCTGGTGGCATTGGTAAATCGAAACCTGGAATGTTATTTTCAGGATTTGTTATTGCTGGCTCGATTGGCGCAATCGGCTGACTCGGAGCTGGCGCTACTGGAGCGTTCAATTGATTCGTGTCGTTGGTAATTGCCGAAATAATTGATTCTTCAGATTGCGGCGCAACAGGTATTGTCGACAATTTTTGCTCAGCGGCATTAGTTGTCGCGAACGGATCAATCTTTGGTGGTTCATCAGACGCGCCCATAGCCGCATTTAACGGAGCATCGCCAAACGACGGCGTACTATCACCCACATATTTACCGTGCGTTAAAATGGTTTTATTTTGGTCGCTAGCCAATTCCCTGATCTTATCCTCGGCGGCCTGTGTAGTCGTTGCGTTCAGAGTGCCACCCATCAGCGGAGTCTCTTCAAAAGAAAGCCCCTCTTTTGAAACTATTTTTTCACTTGGCCTTTCTTCCTCAACTTGCGGCTCCTCCTTTATTGGCTCAATTTTAGCCAATTTCTCTTCGGCAATCCTAGCAGACTCTTCTTGCTTTTCCTTCGCCGTTTGTTCAGCTACTTCATCAACATCGCCCTTCTTTTCGTGGCTAATCGACAAAGTTCCGTCCGCGTGTACAGTTTCCTCATCTTTCTCCGCTTCTTCAGTTTTATCCTCTGAAGTTTCTTCTTTTTCTGGAGAATTTTCTTCGATCTTTTCAATCTTCTGCGGCTCGTCCTCTACTTCGCTCTCTGCGATCTTTGAAACCACCAATTGCTGATTTGCGCCAGCCGCCATAAGTTCTGCGGCCGTGGTCATAACCTTTGATGACGTATTGCTATTACTGAACCTCTCAGTTACCGCCACAATTCCCGTAAGCAAAGCCGTCGCCATCTGCTCGTCCAGAGTTACCTTCGGCGTTTTCAGGTCATCAAGCAATTCCACAACCATTTCACTCACACCACTGGCGTTAGATTCATGCCAATCAACGGAACCCAGACCACTCTTTACGTCGCCCGCCGTTATAGCCACGACCGTAGCATCGTGCAAAATCTTACCATGCGCAGTCAAAGCCGTGTCAATACTTTCACTATTTTCAACATTTAGCGCCAGAACCAACTCAACGTTATAATCGCCCTGTGAAAATTCCAAGTCTTTATCGGTAATCGTCGTACGATATGGCGTAATAAAAATCTTCACCGCGTCATCAACAACTTTATAGCGTAAATGATCAGCCTTCTCTTTATCTAAAGCAATAATAAAAGCGCGTAAAGAATCTGCGGTTTGCTCAAACGTTTTATCAGGATTCAAGAACGTAATTGCTGGCGGAATGTCGCCACTAAACACAGCCGTAGCGTGCTTCCCCAGTTTATTGAGGAAAATCGTCAATCCCAATGCTGCCGACAATTCGTCGACTGACGGGCTAGAACTCACCGTCACTAAAATATTAGTTACATCCTTGATACTCTGGATTACTTTTTGCTTTGCTGATCCGTTTGACATGATTTTTCCTATGTTTGTTTTTTGTAATTACGCTTGGCATCACTATACCATAAGCAGTACCATAAAGTCAATATTTAAGCCACCTCTTTACAATTTATGCTATTTTCTGTATAATTCTTCCTGATTAGCGATACAAATCTATAGAGGTAAAGGAGAAACATGCCAATCATCAAATCCGCCATCAAGCGTGCTAAACAAACTCTAAAGCGCCGCGAGCGAAACATCAGCATTAAAAAAGACATTAAGACTGCTGTTAAAGCTTTCTCTGCAGAACCAAGCGCAAAAACTCTTGCTGCAGCACAAAGCGAAATCGACACCGCTGTTAAAAAAGGCTTGATTAAGAAAAACACTGCTGCTCGCCGAAAGAGCGCATTGAGCAAAATTGCTAAAAAAGCAGGTGTTACATTAGAAGCTGCTAAAAAACCAGCCGCAAAGCCAGCAACAGCTAAGAAAACTGCCGCTAAAAAAGCTCCAGCAAAGAAGCCAGCTGCTAAAAAATCTGAAAAATAATCTGTAAAGATTACTATAAAATACCCCGGAATTAACTGGCGTATTTTTATTTAACATCAGTCGACTAATCGACTCGCCAATTTATATACCTGTTTGATTTCTCTGCTCTCTAATTTCCAGCTACTGAGTTCCATTTTAATCAACTCTGGAAATTTCTTACTAATATCCCTTAAAGCATTTCCTACTGATTTTCTAACATATTCGCTTGCGTCTTCCTTCAAGCTGGCAATTCTTTCTATGGCTTCACTCGTATTTTCCTTGAAATATGGTCTGCTCGTCCATATTCTTAGTCCCTCCGTTACTGCTCTCCTCGTATTCGGATTATTGTTTTTTAACCATTCATCAATTACTGGAAGGGATTTTTTATAGCCTGTTTGCTTACAAAATTCATCAAATGCCTTTGCCGATACTTCCTGAACTCTCCAATTATCATCTTTGGAAACTTCATCTCGCATAAATATTAAGACATCATCTTGTTCTGATAAGTATCCAAAAAGAAATACACCGTACATCCTTACCTGATATGTATCAGATTTATATGCTAAAAACGCCAACTTCTTGATATGTTCATTATCATTAGATTTATAATCGGTTAAGGCTCTTTTTTCTTCCTCTTTGAAGCCATTTTCAATTAAAGAAAATTCTTTTTCTAAATTTGCGATATATTCTTTTACGCGAATATCATCCATAAAATCCAGCAGCCTCCCTATTCCTTAGTTTATTTTCCAATTCCAACCAGCGCCGCCTCCACAAGCAGCCACGGATTTACAGAAGTCGTTTTCATTTGCAAGTCCGCCCGAAGTAGCGCGTCATTTATCTTTTTCAGTTTTTTCTTATCGACGCCTTTTGTTGAAGACGCCAATTTTCGTAATACATACGGATACGC
>CAUSFG010000036.1:0-8135 GCA_963530815.1 uncultured Candidatus Saccharibacteria bacterium | reverse complement strand
GAATTAGCTTTGTCGCAAATGTTAAAATTGTGAAAAATAAAAAACTCGTGAAAAAGATCCCAAAATCCCTTGAAAAAACATAAGCGTAGTTCTACAATTAACTCAGAGATGAAAATTTTAATGCTTGGGTGGGAACTTCCTCCGCACAATAGTGGCGGACTTGGCGTTGCTTGCTATCAGATGTCGAAGGCGCTTGCTTTGGAGGGCGTTGATATTGACTTTATCATTCCCTACACCGCTGAGCATCCCGGAATTGACTATATGAATATCTATTCAGCCACTCCTTTGCCGCCAAATTATCACGATTTGGGTGCGTATAATAACGGTTCAGAGGAAGACCGTGAAAACGCTAAGGACGAGTACGGTCTTTCGCCGATGCGCGCTGTACAGAGGCGTTACGGTAAATACGTTCGGAAGTTTGTGAAAAATCATCAGCCCGACGCGATTCACGCGCACGACTGGTTGACGATGGAAGCTGGAATAATTGCCAAAGAAATGACTGGCGCGCCGCTAATTGTGCATGTTCATGCGACGGAATTTGACCGTTCTGGCGAGCAGTCAGGAAATCCTCTGGTTCACGAAATTGAGCAACAAGGCTTGTTGATGGCTGATCGGATAATCGCCGTTAGCGAGATTACGAAGGAAATAATTGTTAAGAATTATCACATTCCGCCAGAGAAAATTGAGGTGGTTTATAACGCGATTGATTTGGCTGATTTGCCGCCGCATGAGTATGACGCCAGCACTTACAGGTATTTGGAGGAGTTGAAAAAGGATGGTTATACGGTTGTTGGTGCGTTGACGCGACTCACGGTTCAGAAGGGTTTAACGTATTTTGTGCGAGCTGCAGCGAAGGCGCTTGATAAATATGAGAAAATCGTTTTTGTTTTATCCGGAAATGGCGAGCAAAGAGATGAACTGATTGAACTAGCGGCAGATTTAGGTATTAGCGATAAGATGATTTTTACGGGATTTGTGCGCGGAAAACAGTGGCGAGATATTTACTGTTTGATTGATGTTTTTGTGATGAGTTCGATTTCTGAGCCGTTTGGTCTGACCGCACTGGAGGCAGCTCATCACGACACTGCACTACTTATTAGTCATCAATCTGGCGTTGGTGAGGTTCTGAATAATATTATGCGGTTTGACTATTGGGACGTGAATAAATTGGCGGATGAAATTGTTAATATCGCTGAATCACCTGCCTTACAGAGATCTTTGAAGAAAAATGTTAAGAATGAATACGCGAGAATTTCCGGGCAGGACGCCTCTAGAAAATGTCTGAAGCTATACAAAGGAGCGCTGGTATGAATAAAAATAAAGGAATAGTTTTATATCTACACGTACACCAACCGTGGCGAATACGCGAGTATAGTATATTTGACGTGGCCTGGAAGCATAATTATTTCTCTGGCGGTCAAAATCCAGATCAGGATAATCAAAAAATATTCCAAAAAGTTGCAGAAAAGTCGTATTTGCCGATGAATGCTTTGCTTGAGAAATTGTTGAAAAAATATCCTGATTTTAAGATTTCACTGAGTTTTAGTGGAACGTTTTTAGAGCAAGCCGAAAGGCTTAACCCTGAAGTTTTGGAAAGTTTCAAGCGCTTGGTAAAGACTGGTCAAGTAGAAATATTATCAAGTCCGTATCATCACAGTCTGGCGTTTTTCTATTCGCGCAAGGAGTTCGAGCGTCAAGTTGAGCTTCACCGATGGAAGATTCGTGAGATTTTTGGCGCGGAAACGCGAGTTTTGGCAAACACGGAGTTGGCGTATAGTGATGACTTGGCAAAATGGGCTGAGCAGGATGGCTTTAAGGGCGTGCTGGCTGAAGGCTGGGATCCAATTCTGAATTGGCGCAGTCCGAATTATGTATATCGCCCGAGAGGCACGAAGAAAATTGGATTACTACTTAAGAATTATCGATTGAGCGATGATTTGGCGTTTAGGTTTAGCGATCGAAAATGGAATGAATGGCCGTTGACTGCGGACAAGTTTAATACGTGGGTGGAAGATTCTGTCCGTTACGCGCCACTGCTTAACTTGTTTATGGACTATGAAACTTTCGGTGAACATCAATGGGCGGAATCTGGGATTTTTGGCTTCTTTGAGAAGTTTGTTGATAAATGGCTGAGTGCTAGTGGCAATACTTTCTGTACCGTTAGCGAAGCGCTGGACGCGAATGCGCCTGCTGGTGAAATAAGTATGCCGTCGCCGGTAACGTGGGCGGACGCCGAGCGGGATTTGACTGCCTGGAATGGAAACAGTCTGCAGAAAGAAGCTTTGCGATATGTCTATGAGCTTGAAGATGGGGTCTTGAATAGTAAGGACGAAGGTTTAATTAGCGATTGGCGAAAATTGCAAACTTCAGACCACTTCTATTACATGGGAACGAAGAATTTCACCGACGGCGATGTCCACGCTTATTTTAGCCCGTATGATTCGCCATACGACGCTTTTCTTTACTATATAAATACCATTCGTGATATGAAATCTCGATTGAGGAAATAGTCAGACATTCTTGCCAAATAAAAACTCCCTCTTAATGCGAGGGAGTTTCTGTATAATCCTGTTAAATTAGCTTTTACGAGCTTTAACTTCGTTACGACCAAGGTTTTTCTTAGTCTCAGTGTAAGTAGCGTGTTGCTTTGCAATTGGATCGTACTTACGTAGTGTCAATTTACCCTGACCTTTTGTGGTGCGGTTTTGGGTGTTAACGGTAGTATAGTAAGTTCGGTGGTTGCTCAAGTTACTCACCAAACCAATCAGCTTTCGTTTCGTATTCTTCTTTGCCATCTCTTTACTCGTTAGATTTTATAAAACGTCTTGACTAATTATAGCATGGGTGAAGTGAAAATGCTAGTACCATATCAGATTTTACTAATTTTACCCTTACTCTACTGATTGCCTAGTTAAATATTAGTAATTATTCCGTTGTAGCATCCCCTCTTAACCTTACTAAGTTTGCAGGATCTAAAAGGAGGTAGGGTTTTTGGTGGACCACACAATAAATTAAAGTGGGTGGCGGACCTGAACTGAGATTTGTTGATTATAGATGAGTCTGGTAAGATGATCGAATTGGACGCAGAGAAAGTTTCGACTTATCATCACGAAGGGGGTTGTTAACCGCTTTTGCGACAAGAAATAGCGAAAGTACTGTATACTTATAGTAAGGATATTTATAAGTTAATTTGCGGAAGGAAAATAACGTGGCACAAAAGGAAGCTAAAGCGCGACTAAAGATAAACATGCTACTTTCTGATGCCGGGTGGAGATTGTTGGATAACGAAGACGGCCCCGCTAATGTCGATGTAGAAAACAAAGTAGATATCGAAAACCTGGGCGACGATTTTGAAAATACGAGACGAGGGTTTGTCGATTACCTTCTTCTAGGCTCTAACCAGAAGCCCATTGCCATCCTTGAAGCTAAACGTGAAAGCATTCCTCCGCTTTCCGCTAAAGAACAAGCTCGCGATTATGCCAATTCTCTACACGTAAGGTATGTAATTCTTAGCAACGGCAACACGCATTATCTGTGGGATATGCAATTTGGTAACCCCGAGCCAATTAGTAGCTTTCCGACTCTAAGCTCATTAGAAGATGAAAAGAAATGGGTTCCCGATGTTGATGCGCTTGTAAGCGAGAATATTTCTCGAACCTATATCGCCGAATCGCAAATGCCTGAAATTAAAACGCATCCCGATTATATAAACGAAGATACTCGTAGTGAATTTATAGAGAAAAATAAACTGAAAATCCTTCGCAAGTATCAGGTAAATGCGATTAAGGCCGTTCAAAAATCGGCGCAAAACGGCAATAAACGCTTCCTGCTCGAGATGGCGACTGGCACCGGAAAAACTTTAACTTGCGCTGCTATTATCAAACTATTTCTAAAGACAGGAAACGCTCAGAGAATCCTCTTTTTGGTTGATCGCATTGAATTAGAAAATCAGGCCAAGAAGTCTTTTAGGCAGTCTATTGGTAAAGATTACGTGGTTAAGGTATGGAAAGAAGATAGAGATAACTGGAAAACTGCCGATATCGTCATTAGTACAGTCCAATCTCTTTTGGCGAGTAATCGCTATCGTGATTTTAGTCCGAATGACTTTAATTTAATTATCTCAGATGAGGCGCATCGTTCTATTGGTGGCAACGCGAGAGCTGTTTTTGAATATTTCACTGGGTACAAGATTGGGCTTACCGCTACGCCGAAGGATTTTTTAAAGAATACCAAGCAAGATGAAAATTCAGAAAAAGAATTCGAACGTAGAGAGCTATTAGATACCTATAGGACTTTTGGGTGCGAATCCGGTCAACCGACTTTTAGATACGACCTAAAAGATGGCGTAAACGATCCTGATGGTCCGTTTTTAGTGAATCCTGTCATCTTGGACGCTAGGACTAATATTACCTCACGACTACTCGCAGATGAAGGCTATGCAGTCCATAAAGTTATTGACGGCGAAGATGTTGATGAGAATTTTGGCATCAGAGATTTCGAGAAAACATTTTTCAATGAAGAAACCAATCGTGTGTTCTGTGAGACTTTTATGAAATACGCGGCGGTCGATCCGTTATCTGGAGAAATTGGTAAAACCATAATCTTTACGGTTAGCCAAAAACACGCAGAAAAAATAGTCCAAATGCTTAACCGAATTGCTATGGAAAAGTTCCCCGGCAAATATAATTCTGATTTCGCTATTCAGATTACGAGTAATGTTCGTGACGCTCAGCAGTTCTCGATTAGTTTTTCTGAAAATAATCTGCGCGGACATACAAGATGGCTTTCGGATTACGAAAGTAGTCGCACTAGAGTTGCCGTCACGGTCGGCATGATGACGACCGGTTACGATTGCTCTGATTTATTAAATCTCGTGTTCATGCGTCCAGTGTTTAGCCCTTCTGATTTTATTCAGATGAAAGGTCGAGGCACGCGACTCCATACGTTCAAATATGTAGATTATGAAAATGGCGAGAAAGTTAAAACTATTAAGAAAGAAAACTTCCGCATTATAGACTTTTTCGCAGTTTGCGAATACTTCGAAGGAAAATACGACTATAATGCGCCGCTGGTAGTACCAATGAGCAGGCAAACGCAAAACACTTTAGTGACGCCGCCGCTTATCGATGTCGATCCTCCCGTGATCGTGGTAAACCGTACGATAGACCTAAATGAGGATGATTCCCTGAGTGGAATAGATGAGACGATTGTTGGTAAAGAAGGCATGCGCGTTGACCGTGAGATGTTCCGCAGCTTCCAAGATGAGGTGAAGTCTAATGAAGAATTCGTCAAGTTGTATAATAATGGCAATATTGATGGGGCGCTAAGCTATCTTAAATCCGAAATACTCGGCGAAGATAAGCCTAAGTTCTATATGACTCCTGAGAAAATTCGCAAAATCTTCAATCTAGACCGCAGGCTAGACCTTCGTGAGATTCTGGATCTAATCATGAACAATAAAGATCCATTGACTAAAGCTCAATATATTCAGCAAAAGTTCAATGAATTTATTTCAGATAGAGGACTGGGTGAAACGCTGGTTGGAGAGTCGTATAACGATGCTTTTGAACTATTTGATGCATATATAACCGATCGGCGCGTGTCTGAGGCTATAGATAATAAAGACTTCAGCCTTCTCGCCGGCTTTGGATCTATCACTATTGAGCAGCTAAAGAAGCTTGGAATTGATAGAATGAATCAAATCGTAGGATATATCAGAGATTATATTAATGTAGAAAAACTAAGAGTAAAGGATTAATGAATGGACTACACACACTTTAAGCAAATTATTGATAATTCCCGTGATATTCTTATGGGTAAATTGCCAAGTCCGATCGCTCAGGTGGATGCAATTTCATATGCACTCATTTATAAGTTTATGTCGGATACGGATGATGATTCTGCCGCGCTCGGCGGTAAGCGCACTTACTTTTCTGGTGAATACGAGAAATATAGCTGGCATAACTTAATGAGTCCGACCATTACCGGTGCAGATCGTGTGATTCTTTATCGTAATGCTCTTGAAAATATGAGCCGCAATCCAAACATTCCTCCACTATTCCGTGAGATTTTTAATGGTGCGACACTTGGATTTACTGATTCAAATACACTTAACTTATTTCTTCGCGAAATCGATAAGATTAAGCAGAGTTCTGGCGACTCCATCGGTGACGCTTATGAATACCTTCTCTCTACTATGGGGTCTCAAGGTAAGCTTGGTCAGTTCCGAACACCTCGCCATATCATTGATATGATGGTTGAGCTTATTGATCCAGACAAATCTGATAAAATTCTAGACCCTGCTTGTGGCACCGCAGGCTTTCTTATCTCTGCATATAGCTGGATTAAGAAGAAACACATTGAAAAAGAACGTTTGAATAGTGAGGATATTGAGAAAATTCATCGTAACTTCTATGGTTTTGATATCGAGCCAAACATGACACGTATCGCTCGTGTAAACTTGTTCCTACATGGGTTTAAATCCCCTCATATTATTGAGCATGATACTCTCAGCTCAGAAGATTACTGGGATGACCGTTATGATGTGATTATTGCGAATCCGCCATTCGCGACACCGAAAGGTGGTGTCACCCCACACAAGAAGTTCGGCATCACTTCTAACCGCACTGAGCTTCTGTTTGTTGATTATATCGCTTCCCACCTAAAGCCGAATGGTCGAGCGGCTGTAATTGTTCCTGATGGTGTTCTGTTCGGCAGTAGCTCTGCACCCAAAGCACTCAGGAAAGAAATTGTCGAGAATAAGAAGCTTCAAGCTGTGATTTCTATGCCTTCGGGCGTGTTTAAGCCATATGCTGGTGTTTCTACAGCGATTTTAGTATTTACTAACTCAAGTAATGAAAGAACCGACAAAGTTTGGTTTTACGACATGAAAATAGACGGATACAGTCTTGATGACAAACGCTCAAAGCTCAAGACCAGTGATATCCCAGATATTTTAGCAAGATTTAAAAACCTTGATAGCGAGAAAGATCGTAAACGTACCGAGCAATCCTTCTTCGTAGATAAAAAAGAGATAGTTAAAAACGGCTATGACCTAACGATTAATAAATACAAAGAAGTGGAATACAAGAAAGTTGAATATCCACCAACGTCAGAAATTATAGCTGAGATTAAGAAATTAGATCGTGAAGCTTCAGAAAGTCTGGCTGAACTTGAAAAATTATTAAACGAAACAAATCCGGATTTGTAGGTATGAAAATATCTGATTATTACACGTATGCTCCAAAGTCTAAAATAAAGGCAGGCGATGCAAATCCTAATGGGAAGTACCAGTTTTACACATCAAGTCCAGATGAAAGCCGTCGTTGTGACGAGTATTTATATGATTGTAAAGCTATAGTAATGGGGACCGGAGGAAGCGCTACTCTCCATTATTATGACGGAAAATTTTCTACATCTACCGACTGCCTTACGTTGATTCCTAATGAGAAAATCAGAGCAAAATATCTATACTATTTCTTTCTCGCGAATATGGATGTTTTAGAGGCTGGATTTAAGGGCGCCGGATTAAAACATACGAGTAAGGGCTACATTGACAATATTGAAATTACTAAAATACCGCCACTGCCTAGTCAGGATAAGATAGTCAATCTATTCGATGAGCTTGCTTTAAGAATTGAAAAAGAACGACGCCAAATTGAAAAACTGGACGAGCTAGTCAAAGCCCGATTTGTCGAGATGTTTGGAGATCAAGAAGCAAACCCTATGGGGTGGAAGAAAGCTACTATTGGTGAATGTTGCACTTTAAAAAGCGGGACTTCTTTACCCGCGAACAAAGAAAATGAGGGTGGAAATATTCCGTACGTAAAGGTTGGAGATATGAATTATCCAGGCAACGAAAGGTATATCACGACTTCGTCCAGGTCGGTAACCGGCAAAACCGCTGGCAAAGGTTTATTTCCTGTTGGAAGTATATTATTACCAAAAAGAGGTGGCGCCATTAGAACAAACAAAAAACGAATGACGACATTGCCGGTATGTGCTGATTTAAATGTGATGGGTGTGTTCTCTAATGGGAGTTTGGTGTCAGATTACCTAATAACGTATTTCGAGATGATTGACCTAGGCTCTTTATCGGATGGATCATCTGTCCCTCAAATTAACAATAAAAATAT
>CAUSFG010000035.1:0-8275 GCA_963530815.1 uncultured Candidatus Saccharibacteria bacterium | reverse complement strand
CTTTATCAACATCGTCGCCAAAATAATCATCATAACTGGTGAAACTTTTGCCCAATCCGTGGTCGTGATATAGCATGCTGGTCACGCCATCAAACCGAAAACCGTCAACACGGTACTCATCTAACCACCAGCGGCAATTGCTGGCCAAAAAGTGCAGCACTTCCGGTTTGCCATAATCAAACAACCGCGAATCCCAGGCTGGATGGTCGTGAGCTTTGAAATATTGCGTTGGATCACCCGCGAAATTACCGAGGCCCTCGACCTCATTTTTGGTGGCATGAGCATGGACGATGTCAATGATGACGCGTAGCCCCAGTCCGTGTGCCTCGTCAACCAGCCGCTTGAAATCATCGGGCGTGCCAAAGCGTGATGACACCGCAAAAAAATTGCTGACGTGATAGCCGAAACTACCATAGTACGGGTGTTCGGCGATAGCCATTAGCTGGATGGTATTATAGCCAGATTGTTTGATGCGCGGTAGGACGCCCGCGGTAAATTCATTGAAACTGGCGACTTTTTCCTCTTCGCTGCTCATGCCAATATGCGCTTCGTAAATTAGCGGTACGCGCGGCGCAGGCGGAACGTCATGTTGCCACTGATATGGCTCATCAGGCTGCCAAACGACGGCCGAAAAATCCACCGAATCATCATCTTGGACGACGTAAGTAGCATATGACGGCAAGCGCCAACCGTCACCATTTGGCCAATAGACGCGCAGCTTATATTTCTGACCGTGGTGCAGCGCGTCTCTCGGCAAATCAACACTCCATTCACCATGCTCACCGGGCTGCAAGGCAAACTCCTCACGCTCCTGCCACTCAGAAAAATCGCCAACTATCACGATGCGCGTAGCATTCGGTGCCCATTCACGAAACATCCAGCCCGCCGCCGTCTGATGCAATCCAAAATGATGAAAGCCTAGTGCGAAATCTGCCGGCGATTTACCATCCAGCACCCTCCGCAGCGTCGACGAAATATACGCCTCGCGCGCCTTGATGACGGGTTCATGCGGCGCCAGCCACGGATCAAGCTCAACCAGGGTTTTCTTGCTCATGGTTATAGTATACCGCATGGAGCGATGATTATGCTTGAAGTTTAGGCTGGAGAGGTATACGATACAACTATATGAAATCACCACAAGTAGAGACCGGTGTCAATCTCTTGGGTCGATTGTCGACGGATGATTGGCAGGAAATTGCCATGGCTAATATACAGCTTGGCAGTGATAAAGAGGCTGCAGCATTGGGCAATATCGAGCGAGTGATGCGCACGGACGAAATTGAAGGTGAGCGAGTGAGGGTTATTGGTTATGCCCAAACTGAAGACGGCTCGCACGGTCTACAGGCTGTTGAGGGTGTGGCGGACGTGGTGACGTCACTAGAAATTGACCCTGATGAATCAGCGCCATTTGCCACGTATACCAAGGAGATGGCGGCTTTATGTGTGCGTACGGTACAGAATGATACGGCAATGGACTATTATTTTCCAATTGACCGGCAAGCGATCGTAACAGCAGAGCTATTGCCCGACACCAGCCGTGTACCACGTCATGTCCGCAAACTGCGTCATTATGTTGACAAGACCGAAGAAGTCGTCAAGGCTAATGATATTCAAGACGCTGCGTCCAGGCGAGAGCTGATAGGTGATTTGAACACGGTGCTAGATGAAATAATTTGCGGTACTGGGGTGCGGGTGGAGTGTAGGGCATACGCTCGGAGGGTCGGAGCTAATGAATACGGTGTTGATGTTGACACAGATACTCAAGTCCTATTTGCTGACCTACCAATTTTCACCTGGCGTGGTAATCGCCCAGTTCTGGAAATGTTCGACAAAGAAGATCAGTCAGTACTGTTTCGGGTTGATGTGAAAGACGTAGTGGATATCATGCCAACTGATGAAGAAGGGTTTGAGGACGGTGCTGATTTGTTTGAAACAGTCTTTACTGAGGAGTTCCAGCAGTTGGCGTGGCAGTTGGCGACTGATCTTTCATACACTGAGGAAGCTTATCTTCCGGATGCACTGCGCGAACATGTCCAGACGCTAAATAATGCATTGCCGTATGTTGGTGAGCTTGATGCCGTCAGCTTGTCGGGTTTTGTGTTGGCGCCAGATAGCGCAGATGGTAGGTTGAAACCTGAATTTATCGACAGCGATAGAGTTTCCCTCGGTGAGACGAACTTTGTCGAATACGATAGGTCAGTTCACGCAGTGGTTGAAGCGACGGTGTTTGATCAGCTGAGTAGTCAGTCGCGGAATGTCTATGTGATACCTAGTCGTGACAAATTATTACGGTTTGAAAACTTGGATAATGACGCGGAAGATCTAGAATTTGCCGTTGATGAGTTGCATAACATTGCTGAGGACGCTGGAGGCGTGTTTGAGGAGGCATTCTATCAGTTTTCTCTAGAAGAGCAGCTTGAGATACTAAAACAATATGACGATGAGGTACACAGTGTACTGGGGCTAATCGACAATCCGCATGAGTTTGAGGGCGAATGTACGGTCATGGCGTATCGTTGTTTACCAAGTGATTTGTTGAACGTTGTTTCGTGGAGCGACGTTCCGTTGCAAGAAGTCGGAGATGATAAGGACGCTGAGCCGTTTACCGTGCGCGCGGATCGTCTAACGGTGTGGAACCCAGAACTAAATGAACCGCCAAGTCTAGATGGAAACATCCAAAAAGTCACGGACTTACCGCTGAGTTTTGGCGAGCCAATGCTGATGATAGGCGACCGTGAAAATGATATGTTCTATCTGGTGCGCACTCGCGATATCATCGGCTTGTCACGACGCACTGAACAGGACGTTTCGTGACGCTATTTACGCTAGTCCTATTCACCTAAACCTCCCGAACGGCGCATTTTATAAAATCAGAGACGATTTCCTTGCGAAATATTATAAAACCCGCTATAATTAAGCGCATACGCCGTGGAGCCTTTAATTGGTCATACCCGCGTGAAATAATAATTAAATAAGGAGAACTTCTACAAATGGCAGATGCATTTGACCGAAGCAAACCGCACGTTAACGTTGGTACAATGGGCCACGTTGACCACGGTAAGACTACGCTGACTGCTGCGATTACTGCAGTGTTGGCAAAGCGCCTACCAAGCGCAGTTAACAAACCTGTTGCGTACGACCAGATCGACAACGCACCAGAAGAGAAGCAACGTGGTATTACTATCGCGTCTTCACACCAAGAGTATGAATCAAAGAATCGTCACTATGCACACGTTGACATGCCAGGACACGCTGACTACGTCAAGAACATGATCACCGGTGCTGCTCAGGTTGACGGTGCAGTATTGGTTATCGCTGCAACTGACGGCCCAATGCCTCAGACTCGTGAGCACGTTTTGCTTGCAAAGCAGGTTGGTGTGCCAAAGATTGTTGTCTTCTTGAACAAGATGGACATGGCTGACGAAGAAATGGTTGAGCTGATCGAAGAAGAAGTTCGCGAACTTCTTGAAAAGAACGGCTTCGACAAAGACGCTCCAATCATCAAGGGTTCTGCTCTTAAGGCTCTTGAAGGTGAAGAGAAATATGAAGACGCTATTATGGAATTGGTTGACGCAATGGACAGCTACATTCCAGAGCCAGCACGTGACATGGACAAACCATTCATTATGCCAATTGAGGACGTCTTCTCAATTAAGGGTCGTGGTACAGTAGCAACTGGTCGTATCGAGCAGGGTGTTGTTAAATTGAACGACGAAGTTGAAATCGTTGGTTTGAAGCCAACTCAGAAGTCAGTTGTAACTGGTATTGAGGCCTTCAAGAAATCTCTTGACCAAGGTCAAGCAGGTGACAACGCAGGTGTCTTGCTACGTGGTATTGAGCGCAGCGACATTGAGCGTGGTCAAGTTTTGGCAAAGCCAGGCACAATTACTCCACATACTGAGTTTGAAGCTGAAGTTTATATCTTGAAGAAGGAAGAAGGCGGTCGCCACACTCCATTCTCAAAGGGCTACAAGCCACAGTTCTACTTCCGCACAACTGACGTTACTGGTGAAGTTGAATTGCCAGCTGACAAAGAAATGGTCATGCCAGGCGACACTGTAACCTTCAAGGTTAAGTTGCTTGCACCAATCGCTATGGAGCAAGGTTTGAACTTTGCTATTCGCGAAGGTGGCCGTACAGTTGGTGCTGGTGTTGTTACAAAGATTAACAAATAATCTTGATAGCACAAGCCTAATTAAGTCCCCCGAAAATTCGGGGGATTTTTTGATGTCGCAAGAAGGAGTTAATTGACAAAGCGGTAATGTTTATGGCAGAATAAAGACATCTAATATAAAACAGAAAAAGGAGATTTTGGTGAATAAACAGAAATTGCTAATTGTTGGCGGAGGCGGAATGGTCGGTGCGACGGCGGCTTATGCGTGCGCGTTGCGTAGTGTTATCGAAGAGATTGTGTTGATTGACCGTAATGAGGATTTAGCTTGGGGTCAAGCGGCTGACATTAATGACGCGATGGGAATTGACAGAAATGTCGTGGTTCATACGGGAAATTATTCTGATATCAATGACGATGACATCGTTGTGATTACCGCGGGTGCGCCGCAACTTCCTGGTCAGACTCGGTTGGAGCTGATTGACGTTAATGCGAAAATTATGCGTGATATTGTGAAGAATATTATGGCTAATGGCGCGAAGCCATATTTGGTGATTGTCAGTAATCCGGTTGATGTTCTGACTTACGTGGCGCTTAAGGAATCTGGTTTACCGAAAAATCGCGTGTTTGGGACGGGTACGACGCTTGATACTTCGCGAATGAAGTCGTACTTGGCGGATGCGTTCAATGTCGATAGTAAAGCGGTTGACGCTTATATTTTGGGTGAGCATGGCGATTCGTCGTTTTCGACAATTGAGACGGCGCAAATTGGTGAAGTGCCAATTAAGGAATATCCTGGTTTTACAGAGGAGATGATTGATGGAATTGAGCAGAAGGTTCGCGACCGAGCTTATCGAGTGATTGAAACAAAGAAATCGACATATTTTGCAATTGGGTTTGTTGTATCTAAGATTGTTTCGGCGCTCCGAAAATCGACGCACACGGTTTATCCCGTCTGTTCTTTAGCTGAGGGTGAATATGGACTGAATAATGTTGTACTTGGATTGCCATCGACAATCAGTAGCGACGGCGTGAAGATTTTGGCAGGCTATCCGCTTACCGAGCGAGAAAAAGAATCGCTGAATAAATCCGCTGGAATTATTGCGGAAATGATTTCTCATCTTGATAAAGCGGAAAATTGCTGATATAATCGCATAGTTAATAATAATTTATCTCGAGAACTCGATTGACTCTAAATAGGGCAATTAGAGGTTACGAGATTGCACATAAGAGGAGGAGCTATGGCTCAAGATACAGGAATTAAAATCCGTATTCGTCTGAAGGCTTATGACCACAAAGTCATCGACCAATCAGCAAAACAAATTATCGACACCGCAATTCGCACAGGTGCTAACGTGGCTGGTCCAGTGCCTTTGCCAACTCGACGCAGCACTTACACCGTCGTAAAGAGTCCGCACGTTTACAAAACTGGTGGTGAATCTTACGAGCGCCGCGTCCATAAGCGTCTGATTGACATTACGAACGCTACACCAAAGACGATTGACAGCTTGCAGAACTTGAATTTGCCAGCTGGCGTTGATGCTGAAATTCGTATGTAATTTAACGATATATAAAATTTCCGCCTCTTGAATGGGGCGGATTTTTTATGCTATAATTTCATTTAGCTTATGACAAAACAAAAAACTCGTACTTATGCTCGCAACCGCTCGAAGTCTAGCGAGCTATTTAGTCGCAAAGGGCGCGAACGCATTTATGACAATGACGGTTCATTTTTCTTGAAATTGGTGGTTTTTGTGATATTAAGTGCGCTGTGGCTTCGTCTAAAAAATCCAGTTGAAGTTGGCGGTTTGGTTGTCCAGGCTATTCCTGTCGGGCTATTTATTGCGTTGCTGCTGGTATTAAAGATTGAGAAATATCAATTCAACCGGAAAATTTGGTACGTCACGATAATTTTCATGGCAATTCTGACCTCGTTTACGCCGGTTGGCGTGATGATTTAGCTTATGCTTACGAAATATTAAGGGATATATTAATAATCTCTGCTATTAATGTAAATACTATGATTGACATTTTAGCTATTTTTTAGTATAATAAAAACATGGAAAACACTAGATCTAACTCTTCGTCGATCCCAACTATTTTAGACGGTATTAAAGCTGCTGATATAAAGGTTAATTATGGGCCGGATCTGCCATCAGATCCAGAGGTTGTAGAGTATTTTGACAAACTACGTCCAGATACTTGGTCTATAATTCCACCAGAAGAGGAGTTGAATACTCAACAGAGAGAAGCCTTGGCTGTCTTCGGCAATGCTGACAATTTACGGGAAGATCCCGGCTATAAAATCATAACGACTACATCTCGTATGTTAGTAGAGGCAGAGGCAAGACGCCTCAGTAGGCAAAAAACAACACAGGTGGTAGATAAATGTATAAAGTCAGGGATGATTGCTAAAGAAAATAGAGATCGCTTGATAAATAGGCACGCTAAAGTAACTGAAGGGACGATCCTTACTCTGCGCCGTCAAGTGCTCGACGACGAACTAGATGAGGACAGCCTTCTTTGTGAATATCTTCAGCTTGGAGCTTCAAACTTAGGTAGGCTAGCTATACTGGAGTGTCTTGGCTTTAGCAAAGCGAGCGTCCGAGGAGCTATATCATGCGGGAGCATAGATGATTACGAGAGTAAGAAATCTAAAAGTGAAGAGTTTTTTGCCTTAACTGATAAGGAGCGCGAAGAGAAATTAGAAAAGCTTCTTAAACAATCCGAACGTGTAATCAAGCAACGGCGAGCAGACAGAAAAAAGCGCGAACAAGAAGCTGCCCTGGAAGCCGCCTATAAGAAAATGTTCGGGGATGACTTGGAAGAGGCTACTCGGCGGATCGAGAGAGACGCAGAATCACTGCGACAAGATGGCTATACATTACTAGATCTATCAGCAAAGCTTACACGTATTAGAGAGAAGGCCGAGCTCACTAAAGGAAGTCTAGCAGAGCTGCGCCAAGCCTTTCCAGATTTATGTTACCCAAGCGGACTAAACGCGCTTGATTATTTAGCAGAAAAATATTTCGCAGACACAGACACAGAAATAGCAGTGTTGGTTGGCGCTCAAGTTATGGGAACAGGTAAAGTATGCGCTCTTGATACAAACTTAGCAACTATTTATAAAAAATCAGATTCCTCAGAGGGCTGACCCTAGTCGGACTCGTTGACAGTCTATAGCTTCATGTGCTATAATTACGAGGTAATTTCTATTACGCGTAATATCAACTGTTCTCCTTGGTGAATGAGCAGGTCTGGTTATGAGCGGATGTTTACATTTAACGTTCTCTCAGAACCCAGAAACCGCACGTCATCAGGAGTATTTAAGTGGGAGTGAGGAAAAGTGAAAACACTTCTCGGTACCAAACTTGGTATGACCCAGCTCTTGGCTGAAGACGGCAAAGCCATTCCGGTGACGCTGATCCAAGCCGGCCCTGTCACTGTGACTCAGGTGAAGACTGTCGAAACCGACGGTTACAATGCGGTACAGGTCGCTTATGGAGAGGGTAAGAACCTGAGCAAGGCCGTGGCTGGACACGTGAAGCCAGCCCAAGTGACCCCGAAGCACATTCGGGAATTCCGCGTCGACGAGATCCCTGAAGGTCTCAAAGTTGGCGATGAAATCAACGTTTCCGCGTTCGAAGTCGGCGATTCTGTCGATGCGACCGGAACCAGCAAAGGTAAAGGTTTCGCTGGAACCATTAAACGCCACAACTTTAAGCGTCACCGCAAGACGCACGGTGGTAAAGGTAATACTCGTAAGCCAGGTTCAATTGGCTCGATGTATCCACAAAAAGTTTTCAAGGGTAAGACGATGGCTGGCCACATGGGTCACGAGCGTGTTACTGTTAAGAACTTGGAAGTGGCATATGTTGATCCAGAGACCAATCTAATCGGGGTTAAGGGCGCTGTTCCTGGACCACGAAAGGGGCTGATTATTTTAGGAGGTAACAAGTAATGGCAGATTCAACCAAACTTCCTAAAGACATTTTTGCTGTGGAAGTGCCAAATCACGAATTGTTGAAATTGGCATACGACAGCTACTTGGCAAACGCACGCCTAGCTAGCGCTACAACCAAGCAGCGCGGCGAAGTTTCTGGTGGTGGTAAGAAACCATGGAAGCAAAAGGGAACTGGTCGAGCACGTTTCGGCTCAACCCGT
>CAUSFG010000034.1:0-8294 GCA_963530815.1 uncultured Candidatus Saccharibacteria bacterium | reverse complement strand
CGGCAATAACTTCCTTATCGCCATCCGTCGATTCGTCAAATTGAACAGCCTGATGAAATTCAGGATTAAATAAAGTTCCAGGTTTGGCGTCAATTTTTTCCAAACCAATCTCCTTCAATTGCTTATCTAGTTGCTTACCTAAACCAGCTACACCCTTAACCCACGCATTATCTTGGAGTTCCTCTGGGACGTTGGCAACAGCTCGCTCAATTGTATCAATAACTGGCAATAATTTCATCACCGACTTAGTTTGACCCATCTCATGTGCTGATTGTTTTTCCGCCTCCACGCGCTTACGATAATTCTCAAAATCCGCTCGAGTCCGCTGTAGATCCGACGTCAGCTCAGCAATTTCTTTCTCTAAATCTTCAGCTTTTTTATTCTTCGTCATTTTTTCCTCCTTTTAGCCACTACAAGACTTCTTCTAGCATCGCGCCCGTACGACGCACCAGTTCCATCGTTCGACGATAATTTTGTCGCGTCGGACCAATCACACCGATGTAATTATCGCCACCAGACGATGACTTAAATTTACTTATAATCAACGTAGCACCACTGCTTTTGCCAATTGGATTTTCGCTACCAATAAACACATTTAACGGCTCATCCGGCGCCGCCTCACGCAGCCACGGTTCGATATTGTCAATCAATTTAGCAACCGCCTGAACGTGATCGCCGTCACCAAACTCTGGCTGACTGAATAACTGAGTCATTCCGTTCATATACAAACTCGAACCAAACGACGCAAAACCAAAATTGCCAGTCATTTCCACCAAACCATCAACCGCTCGACGAATCGCTTTGTCTGAAGTATCAACATTTGAATTGACGTGCGCCTCAATTGCTTTCGTACTACTATCAATACCGCTCGGCAATTCCGTCATTTGCGCTGCCGTGATTCCATTGACATAAAAACGATATCCCTTGTCCGTCGGAATTCGACCTGCGCTCGTGTGGGGCGCCTCAATAAATCCCATCTCCTCAAGTTTTGCCATTTCACTGCGAATCGTGGCGCTGCTCACGCCAAACAGTTTGGCTAGCGTTACACTACCAACTGGCGCCGCAATTTCAGCGTATTGCTCGATAATAGCGACAAGGATTGCTTGTTGACGTTCGGTCATAGTCCAATTATATCGCAAATCTAGCACTCATACAAGCAGAGTGCCAAGCCTTATCGTCTTTCCGTAAAGTAGCGCGCCGCATCTGAAGAGAACAACATCATGATCATAATATGCACGCCAATCGAGATCAAAAGCAGCATAATCGACGCATTAATTCGCCCAATTGTCACGGATAAAGATTCGGTGACAATGGCTAGTGTCGCCACAGAAAGTAGCGAGATTCGCGCCCGACTACTCCCTCGAAGCAACAGCCCAACCAGCACGATTTCCGCCACGACCAGCAGAACATTAAAGCCAGCCATCATTGACAACATGGTATTCGCAGCATTTATATCAATTCCGTCAATATTCGCAACCTGCACCAAAGTCGTCGGCCAGCTAGAAAAGTCCACCAGCATTTGCCCGATTGTGAACAACGACGCCAGAATCATTAGTCCGCCGCCAATTAAAATCTGCGGTGGTCGGCGACCCCAAAGCTCTTCCAATAGAGTTTCGTGATTTCGCGGATGACGATCATAAATTGTGCCGTCCATAATCACTCCGAGTCGCGTCGAAGTCGCGACATTATCTTCAGCCTTTATCCAACTGACTTCCAAAATCGGCAAATCGCCATCAGTGCGGATAGAGTCTCCGAAACCGTTGCGCGAATGATAGCCCGTTGAAAAATCCTTTAATATCGTCACTCTAACATTTTTATTGTTACTTTTAACCGACTCAATGATATAATCTCGTTCAATATCAATATTCTCGTCAATCTTATGCGTGAACTGAAAAGTAAACAGAGAAAAGCCAACACTCTTATCATACGTACCAGCCGCCAACCAATCAACTCGATGACCGCCAGGAAGAAGCCAGCCATTTGGGCAGCGCCAAAACCTAACATGATGACGACGTCTTGGGTTACCGTCAACTTCCTGCTGATAGGCAAAGTCCTGTCGCCTACCAAACAAAAATGCCGGCGACACTGGCGCATTTGGATAGCTACGACCGCTCAGCACCGTAAGCACCATTTTCCAAGCTGACCTTGGAGTTATGTCATCTGCCAGAACCCAGCCAGCCTCAGTCATTGCTTTATGGAGCTTTTCTTCCGAGCCGCGCACGCTCAAATTAACAGGGTCGCTTAATACTCCGTCCGCCGTTCGCGTCCTGCCTATAAAATAGTTCGGCACGTACATATTGCTCAAAATTCGATGGAGCCTAGGCAACGCCAAATATGCCACAATTATCCACACAACAAAGAATAAGCCAACCAGCCACCAGCCGCCCGTCGCCCAACCTTCTCTAAGTACCAACCACGCCAACCAAAACGACGCCAAACCTGCAAAGATAAAGAAGGATTGGTCTAACAATGTAGTCAAGGTCTTCGAGGAACGATCTTGCCTGGCTGCTATTTTTTTTGGAGTTTTTACTGAACTCATAGATTAATTATATCATTGAGGAGATTTCGAGCTACCAAACGTGCCTCGTCATCTTGACGCTTAAACACGTCGCCGCGCAAAATAATTTCCTCGGTCACTCGAATTGCTCGCTCCAAATCGTCATTGATAATCACGTGATAATACGGAACTTCAAGCGCATAAGCCAACTCTTTTATCGCCGAGGCATGACGCTTCGGCCACTCCGCTTGAAAATCTTCTTCGGTTGCGTAACGCTTTTTTAATCGCTCAATCCAAGTTTGGCTATTTGGCGGCACAATAAAAATCGCAATGCTATCTGGCGCCAGTCGCTCATATTCCTCCACGCCCTGAACGTCAATGTCGGTAATTGCCACGCGGTTCTGATCATGCGCTAATTTCAGCTCAGCCACCGATGTCCCATAAACTGTACCGTGAACAAACTTCGCCTCGATAAATTCATTATTTTGTAGCATATTTTCGGCAGTTTGCGAATCAATAAAGTGATAATCAATCCCATCTTGCTCGGCACATCCGTTATTTGTGCGTGGCGCACGCGTAGTGTGAGAAACAATATCGCGAAACTCTGGGGACTTCAGTAATTGTTTTTTTATCGTGTCTTTGCCCGCACCAGAAATTCCCGCAAGCAGCGCAATTTTCGTACTTTTGACCAACTCAATTGTCGATTCAGTTGGCTGATAATTTGTAATAAGATCTTCAATACTTGGCATAATATTTACCTATAATAACTCATCAAGCACAGATTGCCAATTGGGAAATTCAGAACTTCCAAAACGAATAAGCCGACCAGGAAACTCGCCCGCACCGTTCGCTGTCCGATCGTCAATCAAAATATCGCCTCGACTCAAATTCTTTGCTGACGAAAAAATAACCTTACGAAAGAAAACATTATCCGAACCTTCGCCGCCAAAATACTTTTTCACCCACGCCAACTTATCGCCCAAAGCTGTCGGATTTTTCCACGGAGAAGAAGATAAAATGTATAAATCGTATTTGTCTTTCAGGACGTAAACCGCCTCGATAGCTCCAGGCACTGGATCCATCAAAGAAAAAATTCCTGGAATATTATCGTGCTGGCCAGCAAACTCATCAATCAACTCGGACGATATCTTCGTTAAAGCAGATTTGAAATCCGCCAAAACGCCATCCATATCAATATAAACAATAGGTTTTTTCATGACTAATCCCTTTTTAGCATCACCATAAATGCTTCGCTCGGTATGTCGACTTTACCAAAGCGTTTCATTCGTTTTTTACCGCGCGCCTGCTTGGCAAGAAGCTTCTTTTTACGACTGACATCGCCGCCGTAAAGATAGCCCGTAACGTCTTTTCGATAAGCGCCGATATTTTCCCTGGCAATAAATTTACCGCCAATTGCCGCTTGCAATGAAACCTCAAAACTCTGACGTGGCACGACTTCCTTCAATTTCTTAACAATCTCACGCCCCAAATGCTGTGATTCCGACCGATGACACATTACGCTCAACGAATCAACCATTTCGCCCGCTACATAAAAATCGACGCGCACCAAATCTTCCACTTGATAATCCGACAATTCATAATTAAACGAACCGTAGCCGCTGGTAATAGATTTCAATTGGTCATAAAAATCCGTCAATAAATTCGCGAGTGGCGCCGCAAATGAAATCAGCGCCCGCTCGTCAATGTAACTCAGGTTTTTCTGGCGACCACGCTTACTCACGATCAACTGAATCACCGCACCGATGTAATCCTGTGGCACAACAATTTCACCGTCAATCCACGGCTCGCGAATCTCTTTTATCTGCGCCGGGTCGGGCAATTCACTGGCGGATTTGATATCCAGCTCCTCGCCATTCGTCAGACCAACTTGATAATCAGTACTCGGATTGGTCACAATTAAATCCAAATTATACTCACGCTCCAATCGCTCGCGAATGATGTCCATATGAAGCAGACCCAAAAATCCAATTCGCACACCATAGCCCAAAACCGGCGAATTCTCCGGCTCGAATTGCAGCGCCGAATCGCTCAGGCTCAACTTTTCAATTGCCTCTTTCAGGTCGTTATAGTCTTCATTGGATACCGGGAAAAAACCCGCATAAACAAACGGCTTAACTTCTTTATAACCTGGAAGTGGTTGGACGGTAATTTTTTCAGTCATAACTATGTATTATTATATCAGTTCAGCGTTCTTGTATAAACGCACAGTAAATCGCTCCCTGCTAGTCCAAAATCTCTACCAGCAACTTTTTTATGAAGTTGCTGGTTTTGTTTATATAACTTTTATAAAGAAGTAATAAAAGTTAAACCGCCTAATATCACTCCCGCTGCATTGGGAATGATGAGGATCCAGTCTTTTTTAGGTTCTTTTGTCCAACCATAGATTACCCAAATTAAACAAGAAACTGCTGCGAATAGTGGTTGGAATGGTTGAGCTTTTTCTCCTTGTAAGTTAGCGATAATTTGTGGAATATATGCAATAAAGACAAGGATCCCAATAAAAGCTCCAATAGATCCGACAAAGCGATTAATTTTTTGTTTAGACATATAATACCTCATGAGGTTTTATTATATTATAAAGGAAAAGATGCTGTCAATAATTTTGTGTAAACACTCTAGTAGAGTCTTCAAACAAAGTAACTAAGTAACGTTCCAGAGCCTCCTCGTTAGGAAAAAGAACCTTCTATTTCGTTTGACGTTTGATTTCTTTATTAAGAGACTTAATGAGTTTTGTCGAATAAATGCTATGCCAAATCTGGTAAGGAAACTGATTTCAGCAATCATACGCGTCAATACTACGAACCAACGCCAAAAAAATTCAGTTAAGCTTATTGTTTGTAGATTCGTGGTTTCCCTTTTTAATCTTAATTAAAATATCTCCCCAGTGTTACCGTATCGCCAACCCGCGCCTCGCGTGTCGTCTTCAGGTTTCTCACAATATAGCCAATTTCGCCAGTTTCAAGCGAAGGGTCGGGCTGCATGGCTGGGTTAAGATGACCAACTTCCA
Source organism: uncultured Candidatus Saccharibacteria bacterium (assembly GCA_963530815.1). Lineage (GTDB taxonomy): Bacteria > Patescibacteriota > Saccharimonadia > Saccharimonadales > Saccharimonadaceae > Nanosynbacter. The sequence continues at coordinate 2,769 of CAUSFG010000034.1, read as the reverse complement.
GAGCTAGTCCATTTGCGCCAGTCGCCATCATTCGGATAGACTCGCCCTTTTTAATTCGCCCATCAACCACCCGCACGTATAAAATCACGCCGCGATAATCGTCATAATAGCTATCAAAAATCAGTGCCCTAGTCGGATCATCAACCTCGCCAGTTGGTGCTGGAATTTTATCAACAACCGCATCCAAAACCTTATCTACGTTTTGACCAGTTTTAGCAGAAATATGAATAATCTCGCTCTCATCGCAGCCCAACAAATTAATAACTTGCCTGGATACGCGCGGTATGTCGGCGGCCGGAAGATCAACCTTATTCAGAACCGGAATAATCGTCAAATCCTGCTCCATCGCCAAGTAAACGTTCGATAGTGTTTGCGCCTGAATTCCCTGGCTGGCATCAACCACTAATATCGCGCCCTCGCAAGCCTGCAAACTACGCGAAACTTCATAGCTAAAATCGACATGCCCCGGAGTGTCAATCAAATTCAGATCGACATTTTTATATCGCATTCGCACCGGCGCCAACTTAATAGTAATGCCTTTTTCCCGCTCCAAATCCATCGAGTCCAGCAACTGCGATTTCATTTCGCGCTTTTCTACCGTCCCAGTCATCTCCATCATTCGATCGGCCAGCGTAGATTTGCCGTGATCAATGTGAGCAATAATACAAAAATTCCGAATATTTTCCATTAGCCCTTAAACTCCAATCGTCCAAATAACACTTTTTTCAATCGTGCAAGAATCGGGTCAATTTCTGGCAATTTTAGCCACTTCGAAGCCGCGGCATACGCGCCAAAACTAACCAATGAAATGATAACAAATTTCGGAAAAGCACTAAAGAAACTATCGTCATGATAACGAAACGGCATAATCAGCACGGCAATATAACAAACCACGCCCGTAATAGTACCCGCAATCATCATCTTAAAAATCGCTCGCACAAACGTCATGTCGAATAATTTTGGCATTTGATGATTCATAACCGCCAAAAGAACAACCACTTCCAAAACCGCCACTGTCGATTGAGCCCAAGCCAATCCATATGCACCCATTTTCAAGACCATCGATAGAACAATTGCTAAAATAATATTCAAAGTAATCGAGAAAATTGAAATATACAGCGGAGTTTTCGTATCTTGGCGGGCGTAAAATGCTCGCGCGGCCATATGGTAAATAGTTCGGAACAAAATCGCCACGACCAGACAGCCCAAAATTCCCGCGATCAGTTGATTGCCACCATTGCGAATAAAATGCACAACGTATCCCCTGGTAAAGAAAATCACCACTGACACCGGAAGTGCCATCCAAAAAATAATTCTCAGCAGGGAACGCAGGTCTTTTTGAAATAGATCATTTCGACCTTCACCCAAATGCTCAGTTAATTGCGGAAAGGCGGCATTTGAAATCGCCACACCAATAAGATTGATCGGCATCATATGAAGAGTTAAAGCCTGCTGGTACGCCCTAACCGTTCCATCGACCAGGCGCGAAGCCAAATTAACCTCGACCAAGCTAACCACATAATCCATTCCTTGATCGACAGAACGCGCCGGCAATAAAGATAAAACTTTCCTAAATCCCTTATTTCGCCAATAGATTTTGAAATTGTAATCAAACCCAAGTCCAGCCAAGCCAACCGCACTGACGATCAATTGTAAAAATGATCCCAAAACCACACCCAACGCCACGCCCATAATGCCGCCGTCAAAAATCTGCCAGCCGAATAAATTGACGCCGCCGGTAAACCACACTGTACCGATAATAATACCAACGTTATACAGCATTGGCGCCAGCGCACAGAACATAAATCGCCCGACCGCTTGCTGAATACTAGCAATCACCGCTGCAACCGCAAAGATAAACGGATTCACTGCGATTACCTGCATCATACTAACCGCCAAAGCATGACCAGATTCACTCAGACCAGGCGCGATTAAATACTTCATCAACGGATCAGCGAAAATAATAATCAACACCGACGCCGCCATGGTTATTAGCGCCATAAAATTGATCATACTAGAGCTAATTTGCCAAGCAGACTGCTTATTGCCCTTGACCCAGCGCTCATTAAAAACTGGAATGAACGTCACACTAAGCGCACCAGAAACCAGCACTGCAAACATAAAATCTGGCACCATAAAAGCCGCCGTATAAGCGTCTAGTCGAACCGGGTATCCCGCCAGCGCTCCGTTTTCACTTGGCATGTAGGCGGAATTAAGTAGACGATCACGGAAAAACCCCAGCAAGCTCGACAATAACGTCGAGCCCGCCAGGATCGTAGCAGCCAATTTCACATTGAGCCGCTGATTTATCTTCGTAACTGTACTACGAACGCGCCCCATAGTATTTTACGAATGCAGTTTAGCTTCTTTTGGTAACTTAGTGCCTTTAAGAATCTCGTCAACCTCAGATTCTTCCAGAGTTTCTTCCTTCAGTAGAGCCTCGGCCAACTTATCAAGGAACGAACGATTCTCTTTCAACACCAACATTGCACGATGTTTAGCTTCGGTAATCAATTGCGCGACTTCCTCATCAATCATCTTCGCAGTTTCATCAGAATACGGACGCTCTCTAGTCATTTTATCGAACATCAAGCCGCCGTTATCTTCGTGGAATACTTGATCGCGCAAGCCCTTGCCCATTCCTTGCTCAATCACCATATCACGGGCAATTTCAGTCGCTTTTCGCAAATCCGAACCAGCGCCAGTGGTGATTCCGTCATCGCCGTAAATCAATTGCTCAGCGATTCGTCCGCCCATTGCCCGAGCTAA
>CAUSFG010000033.1:0-8429 GCA_963530815.1 uncultured Candidatus Saccharibacteria bacterium | reverse complement strand
TCAAAATATCAATTCGTATACTCAGCGCGACCGCGGACGACCAAAGCGCGATGCCTTCGTGGGAATGCTTCCGCCCAAGCTTGCACAAATTATGATTAACCTTTCTGGCGCAAAACCTAACGATTACCTCTGGGATCCGTTTTGTGGCACAGGAACGGTATTACAAGAAGCTGCGCTTATCGGCGTGAATGCTTATGGCAGTGATTTGAGCGACAAGATGATATCTTACACGACCGAAAATATGAACTGGGTAGAAAAAACTTTTTCGACAAACACTTTCTGGCAAGCACATCAGGCTGACGCTACCTCTGTAAAATTGACGAATGAACAGAAGGAGCGGATTTCTCGAATTGTTTGCGAAACATATTTAGGTCAGCCGTTTTCCGCACCACCTAGCCCAGAAAAACTTCACGAAGTAGTCGGAAATTGTAATCACATAATTAGCGATTTTCTGCAAAATATCCGCTCGCAAATTCGCCCAGACACGACACTTTGTATAGCCGTTCCAGCATGGCAAAATCGCGAAGGTAAATTCGCTCACTTGCCTCTGATAAAAAATCTTAAAAAACTTGGATACCAGCAAATCATCGATAAAAATCTCTTATATTACCGTGAAGATCAAGTTGTTGCCAGAGAAATATTGATATTAAAACCCGCAGATATAGCCAAAACCGCTTGACAACTGGCTTCATTTTCGATAAACTAGAACAGATTGTTTTATAGAAACTATAAGGAGTAAAGAATGTCAAAGGTTAAAGCTGGTGGTTCTAGTAAGAACATCCACAACAATGCTGGTCAACGTCTTGGCGTTAAGCGATTTGGCGGTCAAAAAGTTTCCGCTGGAGAAGTTCTAGTTCGCCAAACTGGTGCCACAAAGATCGCTGGTGACGGCACATATGTTAGCCGCAATTTCACCATCCACGCTGCAAAAGATGGCGTAGTTGGCTTTAAGTCAGTTAAGAAAACCAAGTTTACTGGTAAATCAGAACGCCGAACGCAAGTTGTTGTTCTTTAATCGGTAAAGACTTTTTATTAAAATAACTCCGGTCAATGCGGAGTTATTTTAATTACATCTAACTTTTATCATCTCCCCAAACAGACTTGATCTTATTGACAGCGTCCAAAATATTCCAACGATCTCTACTAACTGTAGATAAATCCACAATAATTTTATCAATCGCTTGCACTAAACTGTCCCTGCCAGAATGCCCCACATACACACCTCTCAGTATTTCGCCTAAACCCGCAAGCTTTTTCACTAAAATGCCGGTCGACTTAGCTGGATCTTTTTTACTATCGACAAACATCTCTTTACTAAAACCTTCATCAATGAAACTATTCAAAATCTCAACCCTAGAAGCTTCAAACTCGCTAATCCTCAGTAATGCATTTGTTGTAAATTCTGTAATTCTAGGGTCCTTTATAGCCGTAGGAGTCCTTGTAATTGACTCCCTAAACTCGCTAAGGCTGCCCATTAAATTCCTAGCCACATCAGCAAACTGATTATTATTATCTTTGGTAAGTCGTTTAAACTCGTTAATCGCATCCTTAAAGCCCTCGGGTAATATGTCGACATTGGCTTCATTCGTCTCCATCGACTTTTCAACCACTGGGTTTTCAACCGATTTAGCTGCTGGCAAATCTACTAAATCAGCGCTTGCCTTATCCGCCTCTACCAGCTTTTTAACTGGTTCGGTTGCCACCAAATCTGCTGGATTAATACCTACCTTATCTATCTCCACTGGCTTTTTAATTCCAATAGCCCTAACCGCTGGAAAATCTACTGAGTCATTGACTTTAATTGCCCCAATCGACTCCATAATTTCTTTAGTCATCACCAAAGCTGATGAATTAGCACCAACCTCATTCGTTTTCACTGGCGAAACTTCGACAGTCTTAACGGCTAGATTCCCCATTGCAGGACTAACTTCATCCACTAAAGACTTCTCATGATCAGAGGTATTATCTTCAACCAAGCTATTACTTGGGGTTTCTGCGCCTGAGTCTGAGCCTACCCCTGGAGCCAAAGACTCAATCCTCATACTATCCGGATGTTTCTGCCGCCAAATCTGCTTAGCTTCTTCAATCATTTCCTTAGGAGTTTTTCCATAAAGATACTTAATATAATCTTCGTTTAGACCCTGAATGTCCTCCAACGGCACAAACTCAGTTTTAATATCAGTTCCAACCAGTTTATATGCTTCCATAAGCAGCTTAATCGGACCAATACCCTCCTCAGAATCAGTGTCACACACGACCGACATACCAATAGGATTCCAACCTCTGTCATACTCAACGCCCTCTCCGTCTTGACCACTGCGAATAACAGTTAGTGGACGCCTTGCATCATCTGGATCAACATCGACATGAAAAGTTGCAACTACATAGTCTTCCAATGTTTTCGGTTCTTGTTCGTGATTTCGTGTTGGTTTTTGGGGATTTTCCATATGTTTATTTTATATCAAAAAATAATAAAAAAGTCAACCCCCCGTAGAGGCTGACTTCTTTTACTCAGCTTAGCTTCTATTGAATACCCAAATGATGTTTTACGCGAGCCACAACGTCGCCAATTACAACCTGAGATTTCACCAAATAATCATCAACACCCAAGCTCTCAGCACGCTCCTTGTCCTTCGGCTGACTAAGCGCCGTCAGCATAATAATCCTCACGTTAGCAGTTTCTGGCGTATTACGAAGAATATCCAAGACATCAAAGCCGCTAATCTTTGGCATCATCACATCCAAAAGAATCAAATCTGGACGGTATTCAACAGTGGCAGACAGAGCGTCTTCTCCATTGTTAGCTTCTCTAACATCAAACCCTTCAATCTCTAATCGCGACCTATAAACCGCAGACAGAGCCATATCATCCTCAACTAGTAAAATCTTCTTTTTTTGTCCGTTCATACTATCTCCATTTTATGTTGTCCAGCCCAAAAACACAAGCTTTATAACGACTTCGCCTTATCCATCTGCGGATCTATGTTATTATTGACATCGTCCGACGAAAGATCAACTTTTACATCAGGTTCTATACCGGTTTTATCTATATTTTTGCCCTTCGGTGTATACCATCTGGCTTCAGTAACTTTCATTTGCGACCCTCCAGGCAGTCCAAGCACGATCTGCACGCTTCCCTTACCATAACTCTTCTGCCCAACCAGCGTGGCTTTTCCGTATTCACGAAGCGCCCCAGCCGTAATTTCGCTAGCACTGGCGCTGTTACCGTTAATAAGCACCACCGTCTTCATGTTGCCCAGAATTGGCGTTCCAGTTGTGCGCAGCGTTTTAACAATTTCAGAACCTCGACGCTCGGTCATAGCTATTTGATTGTCCAGCCAGATGCCTAATAGCCCTTGAGCAGCCCCAACCGTTCCACCCGGGTTGTTTCGCAGATCCAGAATCACCTTCTTAACGCCTTTTTCAACAAATTCCGAAGCGTATTTTCTGGACAAGCTTACTGTATCATCGCCAAATCGGTTAACTTTCAAAATACCAATTTCTCCATCAATTTCCGACTCTACTGCCGGAGAAACTATATTCTGACGCACAACCGACACCTCACGCGTTTGACCATCGCTTAATAATGTCAATTTAACAGACGTACCAACTTCTCCGCGGATTTTACTCACAACTTTTTCCACTGACCAATCAGAAGAAGCCTCGTCATTCACCTTAACAATCGCCTCGCCAGCCTTAATTCCTGCCTTCTGAGCTGGACTATTTTCCAGGGGTTTTATGATAGTCGGCTTATTGTTCCTAAGACCAATCTCCGCACCAATTCCACCGCCAATTTGACCGCTTAATGACTTGTCAAACTCCTTCGTCTCATCAGGATCCATATACGCCGTATGAGGATCCCCAGCTGCTTCAACTAGCCCACGATTGGCGCCATAAATTAACTTTTGAGTATCCAATTTTCCGTCATAATTAGCAACCAGTTCTTGATATGTTTTTTGAACGCTAGATAAGTCAATCGTCTTATTTGAAGTTCTAACGCCAAATACCGACGCCACGTTAGCAAACAGCGCATCAGAGCGAGCTCCCGCCACAAAGCTAACAATAGCCACAATAACAAGCGTCAAAAACCAACTTAATTGCTGTCTTTTCTCTCCCGTAACCATATGCTTATTATACTACAAAACGCCCGTTTAACACGAGCGTTTTTGTATATCACTTTATGCCGATTAGAAGTAAACGTATGTCAATCCTGAAGCTGAGCGTGTGTAATGCCTATATAAACCGTCCCAGGCAAAGTTGTAGTCACTAACAGTAATGGTTCCATCGCCATTGACAGATTCAACATACATAACGTGTCCGTAATATCCAATATTCATCACGGCTGCCGCGCCAGCTTTTGGCGTTGAGCCGCTAGAAATACCATAGCGCGCTGCAGTTGACGGCCACTGATTTGCGTTGCCTGCGCCACCAAAATGCGGAACATATCGTCCAGTACTATGAATTTTCCAAGCCACGTAGCTCACGCATTCACGCGTGTATAGCCCCCATGGATCGACATAAGCGTCAAGTGGAGCGCTCGCCCAGGCGCCAGGATAACCGCCGCCGCCAGGTACGCCGCCCGGAATAGAGACATTGCTACCACCAAGAGCTCGTCGGTTGGCTGCAGCCTGCTCTTCTCGGAGCTTCGCTACCTCAGAATTGCGCTTCTGAGCCAGCGCCGCATAGTTATTTTGGTCATTTTTCGTATCAGTAATCAGTTTCGCCTTCTCAGATTGTTTAGCAGCCATCGCATTGCGCTGCAATTCTTGGTCGCGAAGCGTATTCTCGACAGACTTCTTATTCTCTTCTAGCTTTTTCTGCAAAGACTTAATTTCTTTGATCTTATCATTCAATGAAGTTTTCAAAGAATTACGCTGTTCTTGCTTATCGATGTAATCGCTAATATTTTTTGAGCTAGCAAGCATCTCCAGCGGCGAAATCTGATCATCAACATACAAATCCGCCAAAATTCGCCCCATCGCTTTACGATTGTGCTTAATTAACTCTTCGTTCTTTTTTATCCGATCATTAAGGCTATTAATCTTCTTTTGGCTATCAGAAATCTGCGCTTGAATAGCTGATATTTGTCCGTTTATCTTATCAAGTTCCGCCTGTAAACTATCAGCCATCTCACCCAAGCGCGAAGCCTCAGAATTATAGTTGTCTGCTTCTTGTTGTTTTGCCTGAATTTCGGCGTTATAGTCGCGAGCTAACACGTGTGATGCCAAGCCAAAAATGCCCGATCCAGCGAGCAATGCAGACATCGCCACCAGAGACGCTCTGCTGACTAATGATGCCGAAACTGGTGTGGTGGACCGTAGTTTCATACGTCTATGTTAGCATAAGCGTAATCAGTATGTCAAGAACTTTACAGCTTAAGATATTTGCGAGTTGCCACCCAAGATGACGCCACGCCAATTGCCGCGCCAACCAGAATCATACTAAAGAAAACCAGTACGCCGTACATTTTTAGATGATTCAAAAGATTATCAATAGGAATGCCGTACTTTACCATCGGATCATGTGCAAGAATTAGCAAACCATACCCAACCACCGTTGCGATAATTGCCGCGATAAATCCGTACATTATAGCCTCAACGATAAACGGACCTCTGATGAAACTGCGTTCTGCGCCAATCAACTTCATCATCTCAATCTCATCCTTGCGGTTGAAAATTGCCATACGAATGGTATTAAAGACCACAAGCGACGAAATCACCACGAAAACAACTGTAGCAATTGACCCGCCAATACTCGCCAGCCTCACCCAATTGCCAACTGTTTTAATGGCTTGCTGACGTTAAACTGAGAATGACGGCTCCCTATTAGGGTCTTTATATTTTTTATACAAATCATTAGTTTTAACAAAATTATTTAATGATTGCTGATTATTCAGTTCCTTTACGGAAACACGAAGCGTTGCCGACATCTCATTACTAGACTCGCGAATTGCCTCAAGCGTGTCTGGATTGTCCTTATATTGCTCAGCTTGCTTTTCACGCGCTTCTTCCGCGGAAATATACTTAACACTATCGACATTATCTAATTTTTCAATTCGAGATTTAATCGTTTTAAGCGTTTTTTCTGGCGTGTCGCCCTTTAAGTAAATTGACATGTCGGCACGCTTGGAGACATTTGAAACGGTATCAACTAGAACTTGACGCGCTGATAATGTTATAAACACGATAATCAACGTGACGCTCATCACCGCGGTCGCAGCAATCGTTAGCCAGGCATTACGACTAAAGTTATTGATACCATATCGGCACATTCTGACAAACGTCAACCAACCTCGTCGGCGCTGACGTATACGGATAGTTTCTTTGCTTTTATTGGATTTATTAGCTGATTTCATTACTGTTTATAACTCCCTCTCGCCTGATCAGAGGTGATTTTACCATGATCAATTGTAATAACGCGTCGCTTCAATTTATTAACAATCTCCACGTTGTGAGTCGTCAAAATAACCGTCGTGCCATACTTGTTAATCTTTTCCAGCAAGCGAACAATGTCCCAGCTGTGCTTCGGGTCCAAGTTTCCAGTCGGCTCATCTGCAATCAGAATCTTCGGCTGACGCACCACCGCACGCGCAATTGCTACACGCTGACGCTCACCACCAGAAAGCTGATGAGGAAAATGCTTTTCCTTCCCCTTAAGACCAACCAACTCGATCACCTTCGGCACGGTTGCCTTAATTTCCCGATTTGTCATTCCAGCAATTTCCAGTGCAAACGCCACATTTTCAAACACCGTTCGATTCGGAAGCAACTTAAAATCCTGAAAAACCACGCCAATTTTCCGACGCAACAGCGGAATATGTTTGTCCTTCAAATTGTCATAATCAATTCCGCCAACCACAATTTTTCCAGAGCTTGGCTTTTCTTCCCTAGTCAAAAGCTTCAAAAGTGTCGATTTGCCGGCACCCGACGTACCAACAATAATCACAAATTCACCAGCGCCAACATGAATGCTTGCTCGATTCAGCGCCGGCTTATTATTTTTTCCGTAGTTCTTCGTTACCCTATCTAACAGAATCATTAATAGTATTATACCATAAGCTAAATATTTTTAGAATTAGCATTTTGTTCTAAATATACCGTGATAAATTCGTCAATATCGCCGTCCAAAACACCTTGAGCGTTGCGATTTTCGTGCTTTGTGCGCGTATCTTTAACTAGAGTATACGGGTGCAAAACGTAATTTCTAATTTGGCTACCCCAGTTTGCCGATTCGCCAGCCCTGAGATCAGACAAAGTCTCGGCGTGTTGCTCTAATTTCATCGCTAGCAATTTTGACCGCAGAATCTTCAACGCCGTTTCTTTATTCTGAATCTGTGAACGCTCATTCTGAATAGCCACCGTAATCCCTGTCGGCTCATGCGTCACCCGAACCGCCGAATCCGTCGTATTCACACCTTGACCGCCCTTGCCACCCGAACGATAGACATCAATTCTTAAATCATTCGGGTCAATTGATATTTCATCGGGCGCGTCAATTTTCGGCAAAACCTCGACAAGCGCAAAACTAGTCTGGCGCAAATTGTCGGCGTTAAACGGACTTAATCTCACCAAACGATGCACGCCATTTTCCGACCGCAATTTTCCATAAGCAAAAGATCCAGAAATCTCCAAAACGACCGTTTTAATTCCAGCGTCATCATTTGTCGAGCGTTCCAGCGTATCAACTTTCATTCCAGATTTTTCCGCCCAACGCAAATACATTCTCTCCAACATCGCCGCAAAATCCTGAGCGTCCAGTCCGCCAACTCCAGCAGAAATACGCATAATTGCCGAACGGTTGTCATATTCGCCAGAGAATAGCAAATCGGTTTTATGTCTATCAAAACTCTTCTCAATTGCCGCAACTTGCGCTTGGAATTCTGGCAACAAATCGTCATCACCAAGCTCCATCAGCTCCACCATATCGCCAACCTGCACCGTCAAAGTCTGCCAAGGCTCGACGGTCTGACGAAGGCTGGCGGCTTGTTTCGTTAATTCTTGGGCGTAATCAGGATTATTCCAAATTTCCGGCTGATTCAATTGATCATCCAGCTCCGCCAATTTCTGCTCCAAATCAGAAAACTTCAGCGCTTTTTTAGCCTGTTCAATTTCTTTTTCTAACTCACCAATTTTCTTTTTTAGCGGTTGCATATATTTTATTGTACCATTTTTCAGCACCCAATTATCTGTTAAAATAAAAAGATGGATAAAGATATTGAGAAAATTCTATTTACGAACGAAGAAATAAAAACGGCAGTTCAGAAACTTGGGAAAAAATTGACCGAGGATTATCACGATAAAAATCCTGTCATCGTGGGTATTTTACGCGGCGCGGCACCGTTTATGATCGACTTGATACAAGCGATGGATTGCTATATGGAAATTGATTTCATGGCAGTCTCCAGCTACGGCGACGACACAAAATCTTCT
>CAUSFG010000032.1:0-8497 GCA_963530815.1 uncultured Candidatus Saccharibacteria bacterium | reverse complement strand
TATCCGTTTGAGAGGCGCGATGTGTCAGTAGAAGAGGCTATTGATTGGGCTATAAAGGGAGATCAGACCTTTAAAATGGAATTGCTGAATGACCTCAAAAGATCCGGTACTACCGTTGCTAGCGAATTAGCTGGAGAAAAAATGGGATCTGTGTCTGATGGCGACAGTAAAGTCGAGACTGTTTCTTTGTATTCTCAGGGTGATTACACTGATTTGTGTAGAGGTGGACATGTGGATAGTACTGGAAAAGTTGGCGCATTTAAACTTACTAAGACGGCTGGAGCATATTGGCGAGGCAATGAGAATAATCCACAAATGCAGCGAATATATGGTGTAGCGTTTGCTACGCAGGAAGAGCTGGATGAATATCTGAATAGATTGGAAATTGCAAAACAGCGAGATCATCGCAAATTAGGCAAGGAGCTTGATCTATATACGACCTCTCCTCTGGTAGGAATTGGCTTACCTTTGTTTACTCCTCGCGGTACGATTTTACGAGACATAGTGGCTCGATATTCGAACCAGCTGAGACAGAAGTTCGGCTTTGAAAAGGTTTGGACTCCTCATATTACGAAAAAGGATCTATATGAAACATCAGGTCATTGGGCTAAGTTTGGAGAAGAGTTATTTTTAGTTAAAAGCCAAGAAACTAGTGATGAGATGGCTCTTAAGCCCATGAATTGTCCGCATCATACGCAAATTTTTGCCTCACGACCGCGAAGTTATCGTGACATGCCAGTAAGATACTTGGAAACGACAACAGATTATCGTGACGAAAAAACTGGTGAGCTAGGCGGGTTAAATCGTGTGCGCTCATTAACTCAGGATGATAGTCATATATTTTGTCGTACTGATCAGATTGAGGATGAGATTAATAATTTATTATCTGCCGCTCGTGAGCTGTATGGATCGATCGATATGAAGCTCAGGGTTAGATTAAGCTATCGTGACGAGTCCGATTCGTATTTAGGCGACCTTAGCTTATGGGATTCCGCACAGAACCAGTTAAAATCTGCTGTTGAGAAAGTAGGCTTGGATTATTTTGAACAAGAGGGTGAGGCGGCATTTTATGGTCCAAAGATTGACTTTATGGCAACAGATGCAATCGGCCGCGAACATCAAGTTGCAACTGTGCAGCTAGATTTCGTGCAACCACAAAGGTTCGGTTTGGAGTATGCGGATGCTGATGGTAATTTTACAACACCAGTTATGATTCACTGCGCCTTATTGGGTTCAATTGAGCGATTCTTAAGTGTGTTTATAGAGCATACTGGCGGATGGTTTCCGTTTTGGGCAGCTCCGGAACAAGTTCGTATTTTGACGATTAACGACACAGTGTTAGAATATGTTGATAAAATAACAACTATATTATCAGACATTGCCCTCATGAAGCCGGTTAGATATAACGATGTAAGATTTACAATAGACTCTAGAAATGAATCATTAGGCAAGAAGATTAGGGAAGCTACCTCTATGAAGATACCTGTTCAACTTATCGTAGGACCAAAAGATATGGAAGCTGACGAGGTTAGTGTTCGCACGCAATCTGGCGAAGAAAAAATATCGTTGGAACAGCTTGCTGAGTATATAAAATCTTTGTAGGGTTGAGCTAATTGGATAGGTTTATAAAATTGGATAATGGTGCTGATGAAAATCATCTACCGCTAATTGTAATTATTGGTCCTACTGCTAGTGGCAAAACATCATTAGCCATACAATTAGCAAAGAAGTATAGAGGAGAGATAGTTTGCGCCGACAGTAGGACTGTCTATCGTGGTATGAATATCGGGACAGCTAAGCCTTCTTTGGGTGAGCAGCAAGGAGTGTCTCATTGGGGTTTTGACTTAGTAGATCCAGGAGATTCTTTCAGTGTATCGCAATTTAAGGACTATGCCTGTCGAAAGATTAAAGAAATCCGAAGTCGGGGAAATATTCCATTTCTTGTTGGTGGAACAGGGTTGTATATTGATTCTGTTATATTTGATTTTCAGTTTGGAGCTAAATACAGCAAAGAAAAGAGAGCCAACTTACAAGAAATGACGATATCTGAACTTCGGCAATACTGTGCTAATCATGATGTAGTATTGCCAGAGAATAGTAAAAATAAAAGATATCTAATTAGGGCTATTGAGCGAGCCGATAAAAAGCCGTCTGGACTGGAGGCTCCATTGAATAATACTGTCGTTGTCGGAATTACTACAGATAAACAACTACTAAAACGGAGGATTACAGATAGAGCAAAAAAAATGTTCAAGGATGGTGTTGTAGAAGAAACAATAGGATTAGCCAATAATACCGGGTGGTGCAATGAGGCTATGACGGGTAATGTTTATCCTATTATTAAGAAATTAATCGAGAAAGAAATAGATGAAGATCAGGCTATTCGGGAGTTTATTGTTAGTGATGTAAACTTGGTGAAACGTCAGTTGACGTGGTTTAGACGAAACCCATTTATTGAATGGGGAGATGTTCATTCGTGTGAACAATATTTATCTCGAGTATTAGATAGTAAGTAAAAAATATGTTACAATTATAGTACAATGATTGATTCATTATTTGGTTCAAAAACTAGGGTAAAATTATTGCATCTTTTTCTGAATAATCCAGAAAAGTCATTTTATGTGAGAGAAATTACTAGGATGATCGATGAGCAGATAAACTCCGTCCGTCGAGAGCTAGCTAATATGGTATCTGTAGGTATAGTACAGCAAGATGCTATTGATAATAAACTGTACTATAGCGTAAATGAAGACTATCCTTACATTAAGCCGCTTGCAGCTATATTCTCAGATAAAAATGCAGAAGACGGTACGGGTGCTGCGAACAGCGTTTCCTGGAAAGATTCTTTAGGGAGAATGAGAGGTTTAAGATTGGCTATTATTTCGGGGAAATTAGTAGTCGGATCAAGCTCTGCTGTTGATTTGCTATTGGTCGGCGATGATATGTCTGCCGTAACTATAAAAAATCTTGTTAAAAAAATCGAAAAAGATAGAAAAATAGAAATAAATTATGCCGTAATATCTTATGATGATTTCTACTATAGGATGAGTGTCAAAGATAGGTTTATAATGGATATCGTAAGAAACAAGCACTCTGTATTAGTAGATACGGAAAATATAATGAGAAAGGAGTAGGTATGTTTGAAATAGAGTATAAAGGAGCAAATGCTGTTATTATTACCACAAAGAAACTTCGTGTGGTATTTGATCCGAATTTAGAGATTGTCGGAGGAAAAAATGTTTCTGTGGATAATGACGTAGAGGTGGTTACAGAGGATCGGTTTGCTGTTGTGGATTCTACACCAAGACTGCTATTTTCTGGTCCAGGTGAATATGAAGTCGGAGACGTCTCATTGCTAGGAATTCCAGCGCGCCGACATATCGACACCGCAGATGATGTTAAAAAATCTACAATATATAAAATTACGGTTGGTGAAGCTAAGGGAGTGGTCGTTGGTAATATTGAGAATAAACTAACTGATGATCAGCTTGAGAATATAGGTGTTGTTGATTTTGCAATATTACCTGTCGGTGGAAATGGATATACATTAGACGCAATGGGGGCAACTTCAATAATTCGTCAATTAGACCCTAAGGTGGTGATTCCAGTGCATTACAATGACACTACTTTGCATTATGAGTTTCCACAGGATGGCGTGGATGAGTTTGTAAAAAACCTAGGAGCTCCAGTTGTTGAGGCTGGTCCAAAATGGAAGTTAAAGAAAATAACGGACCTACCAGATAATTTAACGGTTGTTCAAATATCGAAAAGTTAGAGTCTTCTCATTGAATTAAAAATAACTCCGATAATACAATCGGAGTTATTTTATTAAAATTTGATTTAGCGATTACTTATCAGCAGTTGCGCCCAAAATACCTTTTTTCTTCAGGGTGCGAATAGCTTTTGTGCTTAAAGTCATGGTAATTTTTTGACCGTCAACAACAAAAGTCTTCTTCTGAAGGTTTGGTTTGAAAACGCGCTTAGTGCGGCGCAGGGAGAAGCTGACGTTGTTGCCATACTGCTTGCCTTTGCCTGTTAAATCACATCGTGATGCCATTTCCACTCTCTTTACTTTATTATTAATAACAATCCTTATTATTGTAGCGGCATTTGTGTAATTAGTCAAGATCGTGTATTGATGCTATAATAACACTTATGATTTTAGAAATAATAGTAGTTTTGATTGTTATATTATTGTCTATGACCATTCACGAGGCTATGCACGCTTTTATGGGATATGCATTGGGCGATAATACCGCAAAAGAAGAGGGGAGATTGACGCTTAATCCCATAAGACATATCGATCCTGTAATGACTATTTTGCTTCCTTTGATTATGGTGATACTGCATGCTCCAGTTTTTGGAGGAGCTAAACCTGTTCCATTTAATCCAAATAGAGTCCGTTTTGGCGATTGGGGGGCGGCTCTTGTCGCTCTTTCTGGCCCAATTACTAATTTAATAATCGCCTTTATTGTGTTTGGCGTCGGAGTGTTTAGCGGCGTTATTAATAATACCGGGGCAGTACAGTCTACGATATTTGGACTGATTATTTCTACTGCTGTATCGGTGAACCTGGGCTTTTTTGTTTTTAATATGCTACCAATTCCACCTCTGGACGGGTCTAGAATACTATACGCCGTAGCGCCAGATAGCATCAGGGGCGTTATGCAGAAAATTGAGCAGAACGGCATTCTTCTAGTGATGATTATAGTTGTGCTGTTTTCTGATGTAATTGGGCAGGTTATGTCGGGCTATATTCAGGCAATTTTGCGTGTATTTATGAACATATTTGGTGTATAATAAGACCATACCCTGGATTTATCCGTGGGCGCGTATGATTTTCCTAACATCATATGATAGGGAGCTTTAATGATTTATTGTCGTGGCAATAAGTTGCGAGCACCCACCTTGCATTTATGCGGGGAATATCTAGCGCCCACAGACAAGTCTGGGGTTTAGTGCTATAATATATCATGTAGTCTGTTAGGCAATCGCTTAAGTTGTACTTAAGAGGAAAGTCCGGGCAGCGAAGGATACGACAGTCGTTAACGGCGACCGGAGGCAACTCTAGGGAAAGTGCCACAGAGACAAAACTACCTTCGTATTTTATATACGAGGGAAAAGGTGAAACGAGTGGGGTAAGAGCCCACAGTCGTCTATGGCGACATAGACGAGAGGTAAACCCTGTCGGCTGCAAGGAGATTTGCAAATAGGATTATCCGTCCGCAGATCGATAACCGCTTGATTTGTTTGGCAACAAGCAAACTAGATAGATGATTGCCCTAGACAGAACCCGGCTTATAGGCAGACTATGAATAAAACACCCTGCATAATGTCAGGGTGTTTTATATTGGTAGATTTGTCCTATTATAGACTTGCTTTTACTATTTCAGCGAAAGCTTTTGGCTCGTTAACTGCCAATTCTGCTAATATTTTTCTATCAATCTCAATGTTTTTAGATTTCATAGAAGCTATAAGCTTGCCGTAAGTTGTGCCTTCTTGTCGAGCGGCTGCATTGATTCGAGTAATCCATAGACCGCGTAGATCGCGCTTCTTGTTTCGACGATCGCGGTAGGCGTACTGCAGAGCTCTAATAACACCTTGTTTTGCAAGACGAAAACTTCTGGTGCGATTATGCTGCATTCCCTCAGCTGCTTTTAAGATTTTTTTGTGCTTAGCGCGTGCGGCAACTCCTCGTTTTACTCGCATAACTATACTCCCATTGCTCGACGGGCGTTTTTGGCCATCGAACCAGTTACTGTTGCTGTTGTGTTGATTGCGCGCTTACGACTTTTTGACTTTTTAGCCAACAAGTGGCCGCCAAATGCGCGCTGGCGGGTCAATTTTCCGGTGCTGGTCAGCTTGATACGCTTCGCAGTGCCTTTGTGGGTCTTTAGCTTTGGCATTATTTACTCCTTATTACTACGCTCAGATTGCGACCAGCCATCTGAGGTTTTTGCTCTAATATTGCATCCTCACTAAGGTGCTCCATGATTTTGTCGATCAATTCGTAGCCGATCTCTTTATGGGCCATTTCGCGACCTTTGTAGACCACTTGTATACGAACTTTATGTCCGCCCTCTAAAAATTTACGGATCTTCTTCAGCTTAACCTCTAGGTCTCCAGCTCCTATCTTTAGACCAAAGCGCATCTGCTTTAGGTCTCCAGATTTGGCTTGGCGCCGATTCTTCTGTTGATCCTTCATTTTTTGGTACTGGTATTTACCCCAGTCAATGATTTTAGCAACTGGCGGATTGGCTCCCGGTGATATTTCAACTAGGTCAAGATTCATGTCGTTGGCCTTACTTAAAGCCTCTTTAAGGGACATGATTCCTAGCTGCTCGCCATCAGGACCAATTATCCGCAGTTCTCTTGCACGGATTGCTCCGTTGATACGGATTGATTTATTAATCTCTGGCTCTCCTTTTTGAAGCAATTTTAGATTAACTCAGTTGCTATTGTAACAGAGATGTCTGTTATTTTCAAGGATAATAATTAACCTATGCTAATCTGTCTGTATTGTAGGCTTTCTGCTATATGTGGAATTTCTATGGACGCGGATCCTTCTAAATCTGCGATAGTGCGAGAAACTTTTATAACTTTAAAATAGCTGCGAGTGCTTAAGTCTAGCTTTCTGGCTGCGTTCGTCAAGAAGGTTTTTGCAGATTCTGAGATTGATGTAATTTTATCAACAGTATTGCTTGAAATATCATTGTTGTATTTGTAACTACACTTATATCTGTCTTTCTGGATAGAGTAGGCTTTATGTATCTCAGATAAAAATGTCTCTTGTTGTGATTTTGTCGACATTTTATTAGTTAATAATTTTTCATGGGGGACTCGTGAAACCGACACTGTTAGATCTATTCGATCAAGTAACGGCCCTGATAATCTTTTTTGATAATTGAGAATTTGATTTTGTGAGCATATGCAAGTTTTTTCTGGATCTCCAAGAAATCCACAAGGGCAAGGATTCATTGTGGCTACTAATAAGAAATTGGCAGGGAAGTTGAATTTACCATTTGCACGACTGACGGTAATTTCGTGATCTTCTAAGGGTTGACGAAGTGATTCAAGCACAGTGCGTGGATATTCGAGTAGCTCATCGAGAAATAGGACACCTCTATGAGCTAAACTGATTTCTCCTGGCTGCACTTTTGATCCTCCGCCAATAATAGATGCTCTACTTGCGGTGTGGTGTGGTGATCTGAACGGTCTATCTACTATGGGATTGTTTATTATAGTGTGCTCTCCAAGACTGTGAAGTTTTGTCACTTCTACTATTTCATCCTCTGATAGGGCTGGTAATAGATTCTTCAGAGATTTTGCCAACATAGTTTTTCCTGATCCCGGAGGACCGGACAATAAAATATTATGTCTTCCGGCAACGGCTATTTGAATCGCTCTTTTTGCTTGTTCTTGTCCGTAGATGTCGTCGATGATTGGAGTATTTTTATGATTGCGAGATATATTTTTTATTGATGATCTGTCTATTGGCTTAATGATCTTTTCTTTTTTGAGATGTAAGAAGAGTGATTTTAGGTTTTCTACTGGAAATACATCAACTCCAGTCACTAGTGCTGCTTGTTCGGCGTTTTGGGCTGGCACGTATACCGATTTAATTTTTTGGTTTTTGGCTACTTCGGCTGTAATAATTGCTGATCGTATTGGACGTAGACTGCCGTCTAGTGCTAATTCACCTGCAAAAACCGCATCGTTTATGTCGCCTTGGTTGAGCGTGCCACTGATGCATAAAATAGATAAGGCAATGGGGAGATCAAAGTGAGATCCGTCTTTTGGTAACTCTGCCGGTGCTAAGTTGATGATTATTTTTCCTTTCGGAAAATCTAGGGAAGAGTTTTTTATTGCACTACGTACCCGATCTCTAGACTCATCGATGGCCTTATTACCCATTCCGACGATTTGTAGACTAGGAAGCCCTTTTGACATATCTCCCTCAACTTCGATGATTTGTCCACTAAATCCGTAGGGTGTAGCTGAAATAACTCTACTAATCATGAATCTATTAAAACATAAGCATGTAGATTTTTGAATGAGATAGAGATATAATATGAATCGATATGTGGGGCTGATATAGCTTTAGACAATTGGACCTTATCATGACATTCTGCGAGCCGACGATACGCGTAACGTATATTTTTTAGATGCAAACTTTGTTGCAAAAGCAAAGTCATTCGTAGCGAGCGCTTTCGCTCCTAAGATGGCCTTTGCGCCAATCGCTGCCTAATTTTTAGCGATCATCCTTGTATTGTGGCAACAGTCAATATCTAAGGGTGTTATATCTATGTTGCTTGCTATATATTTGGAAGTAGCGGATATGTAGGACTTTTACTACGTAACGGAACTCGGTTTTCTTGGTTTATTTTAAATCCGAGTAGCGTTATTAAATAAATTTAGATAAGCCTATGCTCGTAGACGAATGTTGTGATACCAGTTGGACCCGGGGGCAGTACCCGGCAGCTCCACCAGATAGATT
>CAUSFG010000031.1:0-8606 GCA_963530815.1 uncultured Candidatus Saccharibacteria bacterium | reverse complement strand
GCACGACTATTTGAACTTAAATAATGTCGTTATTGCTGCTGCGATTTTAACTGCTATGAGTTGGGCTTGGGGCTCCATTGAATCAATGCAAAAAAACTACGAATTGCAACGGTCTATCGATAACAAACGCCAGCAAGTGGAAATAGAAAAATTGCAAGTCGCCTTGCTGGAATACGAATCGAAATATTATCAAAGCGAAGAGTATCAAGAATTGACCATTAGACAGCGCACAGGAAAAGGTTTACCCGGAGAAAAACAACTCATCACCCAATCTTTCGAAAGCGCCACGCCTGCCCAAAAACTTGCGTCGAGCGCGAAGCGAACAGATAGCAATTTCCAGCAATGGATGAACTTTCTATTTGGCGGCAATAGCCATAAACACTAAGGTGTTGCAATTATCACGTTAAGCTGATATCATAATTATGTATCGCGGGGTAGAGCAGCCTGGTAGCTCGTTTGGCTCATAACCAAAAGGTCGTAGGTTCAAATCCTACCCCCGCCACCAAGAAAGGTTTTTCAGGCTCTGGAGAGCCTTTTTTGGTTGGTAGTATTCTGTAAAATACACTGATTTCACTGATTCCAAACCTATGGTTTTTATAGTCATATATCAACCCCCTGTGGGAATAATATGTTTTGGAACCTTGTCCTAGCGCTCGGCGAAGCCAGTACCCATTGTCTATCTACATCTCGCAAATCTCAAGAGCAACATCAATATCGGTCTCTCGTATTGCTTGCTGACACTCTAGTCGCCGTAGCTTGTCGGCTATCATTACCTTATCGTCATCATACGCATTTATTAGATCTGTTTTTCATACAACAATCCAAACACAAAAAGTATCAGTACCTAGCATGACCTATCTTGATAAAAGATGATTCTAGGATTTATCTCTTAAGGAGAGATACTTCTGTTTCAAGCTTACGAGATTCTTCGTCAAGGCGAGCCCGAGCAGAGTCTTTATCGTCATAGAATTCTGATTTTGTTTCAGCATAATTACCTAAGCCAAAGGTTTTATAATAGATAATTTGATATCGCTTATCATCTAACTCCCATAGTTCAAGCGAAGTGTATAGGTCGTGCTTAATCACTCCACCTAGTCCTAACTTATGCCGTAAATACCACTCGCTAATCAGCGTTCCTTTGGGGATATTTGAGTAGTGGTTAGTTCCTTCTTTGGCGACTTTACCATTCTCAATAAGCGCCGCTAGGAATATTCCTCTTTCGCTTGGGTTAATATCCTTGTAGCTAAACTCTTTTGTGGCTAGTAGTTGCTGAGCGGTTTCTAATGTTGTTTTGTTCATATGGTCATTCTCCTCATGATTTGTATTAAGTTACATCTTCCTCAAACCGTGTATGCAGGACAGAGCAATCGTCCATTGCGGCTAGTTTATCCGCTAGTTCAATAATATCATTCCCTTGATAAACATCACGCCGCCATTCGTCCGGTATTGCATCAAGTCCATAGTATGCACCAGCTAATTGCCCATACACTGCCATGGTCGTATCAACGTCGCCACCTAGGCACATAACTGCTAACATTCCATCCTCAAATGTGTCATAGCTCATAAAACCCCATAAAGCTATCTGTAGAGTGTATACGACATAACCTGGCTTGTTTTTGAGCTTATCCGTCTCAACTCTCTCTTTTAGCTTGTTCAGCAGCTGGTCGTAGTGTACGCCGGTACTATGTTTACTAACGTCTATAATATCTGTTTTGTCTTTTAGGTGGATAGCGTTATGTAGTATGGCAGCAAATACTTCAGCAGCAGCTTCGGCCTCATAGGAGTAATGCGTTTCTCTAGCAGAGACTTGAGCAAGTCGTATCACGTCACGAACATCTCGTTTGCCGTAGGCAGCTATCACGACTGGTGCGAGGCGCATTACGACACCATTGCCAGCACCATCGCTCCGATTCATCGTTTTGTGAACAATAGCGTAACCGCTAGCGTACATATCCAGCATGATAAGCGTCTGCATGCCGATACCCTCGCCATAATCAAAATACGAGCGGTAGCCCTCTGATTGCCATTTGCAATACTTATCCATAACGTTCCACGAATCATAGCCGCCACACTCTAGCAAGCTATCTGCTAAACATAATGCCATAGAAGTGTCGTCTGTCCAGACGCCACGAGGAAAGTGTGCTTCATCATGCATATGACGCAATTCTTCTATACGACCAACAATCTCATCACTTGTGTAATCGTGTTCGATAGGAGCACCGAGAGCGTCGCCAATAGCTAAGCCGAGTAACATACCCTGGAGCTGTGCTTGAGAGTTTTTCTTCATTATTTTGATTATATCGTCAATCTCCTAAATAAGCGACCTCAATTAGCCCTTTGTGACAATCTTAGTCTAACCCAACCGCGACATTTAGTGCTGATTTATGAATTTATCAGGCTGGATAACGTAAAAAGTAGTCAAGAGGATAATTTATTGATATTAACACATTCTGTTACGATATACTTTAATGGCGGTGGGTATCTTTATTGAAGGGGTGGTCGCCTCCATTAAGCGTCTTCAGCTCAGAATCTCGCTACAGATATGATTCCAATGTAGATGCACTTGGGCCACCAAGAAAAATCCGTCTCAGGTGGCTTTTTCTTTAATATTTACTACTATCACTAGCATACCGCCCACCACGACTACCAACTCTTACATGTGAACACTCTTTACCCGGTTCTATATACCTACAACAATCGCCGCAGAAAAATCCTTGCACAGACTTTTTGCCAACTTCTCTAGGTGAAGGCACCCTCTTGATAAGATTTCCAACCTCTTTTGGGTCTTCGACTGGTAGCCCCATCAATCTTTTAGCGTAATAATAAGAACACCCAGTAGTGTCAACAATACGATCGAGCTCTTCTTCCTGATCAGGAGTTAACTCATACTTCATATTAGCCTCAACTGACGGACCTTCTTTTTGTGTCATAAGCACATTATACCACAATATCCACAAATAATCAACCCCACAAAAAACTCCCCTGCTTTTTACAGAGGAGTTATGGCACCTGTTTGTTTGGTTCTACTATATCACCAAACGCGCTTATGGTGCAAGCAAAGGACTATTTTTTCTTAGAAATTGTCAAAAAGCCGTTGCGTGGGTTTTCTTTCACAATACGATCTTCTGGTAGATCACATGGTGTACCCTTTTCATTCTTCTCAACCTTAGCAAAGAAGTAAATAGTTTGAGTCTTGCCGCCGCGCAAAGTTACGTCAGTCTTGTGCAAGTAATATGTGATGCCCTTTGAGTTGGTATGTTTATAAGCCATTTGGTTATATACCTCCTATTAATGATATACCTATATAGATTACTATCTCTATATCACCCCTGTCAAGCTAAAAAAGCTTATTTCGTCGCCTAAGCATCAACTTTAACATCCCCAGAACAACCAACCTCATTATGATAATCATGGCAATGAATATCGTCACCAGCAAAGACCACCCCGCGTAATCAGCTGACCATATCGGCGAGACGAAAGTGTGATAATACGGCTCAGTTGAAGGCGCTTCAAACTGCAAGTTGGTGGCTTTCGCGGCAGGATATTTCGCCCACTCCTCGTTAATACAATTGATATACCTCGGATCCGCCTGTGTCGTAAATCGACCGTAACCACCTTGCTGTGCCCTAGCATCACAGACAGCCCTAACCTTCGACACAGTGTCATTGTTAGACTGATTTTTTATCTCCTCCTCGAACTCTTTCAGCTTCCGGTCATACATCTGTTTATACGTATGATCCAGCGCAATCTTCCCCGGATCAGCGTTCATATGCGTAGATACATAACGCTGCAAATCGTATAGTCGCTGCTGAAGATTGACTATATCTCCAGCCTTATCTGCATTTTCTACAGATTCTCGTCGCTCGACCATACCAACATTATTCAGCCTCAAAAAAGTTGCCGAAATAAAACCAGACATAATCAATAAAATAACTAGCTGCCAAGTCTTAATCTGACTGAGTCGCTTAATTCTGAACTTGGTTTTCTTCTTATCTATAGCCATCCCACCGCCTTCTCTATGATTTTAGTATAGCAAATTATCCCAATGACGTGAATATTACTACCGCTACGGTGGTATAATATTTGTATGCGAATTTATTTTTCAGGAATCGGCGGCGTTGGCATCGGACCGCTGAGTAGAATTGCCTTAGAGGCTGGATATGACGTTTGCGGCTCCGACAAATCACCAAGTCTCATCACAAACGAATTAGAGTCAGCCGGAATTCCTATTTCTTTTGACCAATCTGGCGCGTTCTTGCAATCAGAGCACGATAAATCACCATTTGATTGGTTTATTTACACCGCTGCTTTGCCAGAAAATCACCCAGAACTAGTCTTGGCGCGAAAATTAGGCATAAAAACCAGCAAGCGCGACGAATTGCTGGCGCAAATAATCGCCGATAAAAACCTGAAACTTATCGCAGTCGCTGGTACCCACGGGAAAACCACAACAACAAGCTTGCTAGTCTGGACAATGGAGCAATTGCAAATTCCTGTCAGCTATTCAGTAGGTTCGACTTTAAGTTTTGGACCAAGCGGAACATTTGATAAAGATAGCCAATTTTTCGTATACGAATGTGATGAATTCGATCGCAACTTTTTGCATTTTTCTCCAGAAATTAGCCTCATCACATCTGTTGACTACGACCATCCAGACACATATCCAACAAAAGAATCTTACTTAGATGCCTTTCGTGAATTCGGTGAAAAATCTAAAAAAGTTATCGCGTGGCAAGAAAATTCCGCCATATTTGATGAAAAAAATCTAACAATCTTGCACGATTCCAATAAAAACATTACTCTGCCTGGCGAACACAACCGAAAAAACGCTACTTTGGTGATCGAAGCTTTGAAGAATATCGGAGTGGACGCGGAGGGGTCAGAAATATGCCAAGCAATAAACTCCTTCCCCGGATCAGGACGACGTTTTGAAAAGCTCGCCGAAAATCTATACTCTGACTATGGACATCACCCGGTTGAAATCCGAGCGACACTACAGATGGCTAAGGAGTTGTCAAATGATGTAGTCCTGGTTTATCAGCCACACCAAAATGTTCGCCAGTACGAGATAATTGATCAATACACTGATGATATTTTCCGTGATGCCAATGAAATTCACTGGCTGCCAACTTATTTAACTAGGGAAAATCCAGATTTGCCAACTTTAACGCCGCAACAACTTGCCAAAAATATCGACAAAGAAAAAGTTCATTTTGCCGAATTAGATGACAGTTTATGGCAAGAAATAACCGCAGCAAGGAACTCTGGAAAGCTCGTCCTGTGTATGGGCGCTGGCACAATCGACGGATGGATTCGCGAGCAATTAGCTAAAAATTAGCGATCATCGCCGCTGCCGTGAATCTTCCCCCGACTCTGGCGACTGAGCAGTTTATCATTATTCCTGCGAGCCACTTCCTCTAAGCTACAACCAAGCAAATGCGCTATAGAATTGACATACCAAAGCACATCACCGAGCTCTTTTATTATTGCATTACGGTCTTCATCTGAAATTTCCCCATTTTTATCACGCAGGATTTTCTTAAATTTCTCCACGACTTCACCAGATTCGCCACTTAATCCCAATATCTGTGCCATCAACCTCGCGTCAACGTCGCCATATTTATGAGAATCTTTATCTGTTAAGGTAGAAATTGCTTTCGTTGAATAATCGTTAAATTGCATAATATTCCTTTCATTTATTAGCGCGTAACTCTTACGAAATTAATAGTTTTTCCTTCGTCAGTCCACCTTTGTTCGTAAGTCGTCATTATTTTATATTCGTCACTTAGCGCGGATTCATGAAGATCAAAACTCAACTCTTTAATTTGCCATTTTTCTGCCACCAATTGCTCCAAGCTCCAACAGAAAAAATTGTGATCGTCGTGTTTGATTAATAAAGACCCGTCCGATTTTAGCAATGAAGAATACTTCTTCAAAAAATTAGGATGAGTCAAGCGACGCCCAGTGCTATGCTTCCTCGGGAACGGATCAGGAAATGTTACCCAAATTTGTTCCAAAGAATTCTGCTCCACTAATTGGTCTATTTGGTCAGCCCGCGCCCGAACAAAAAACACATTCTCCAGCCCTTTTTCTTCAGCAATTTTCGCGCCCTTTTGTAATCGATCACCTTTCACGTCAATTGCTAAAAACGTCTTTTCAGGATGACGCAGTGCAAGCTCCACGCTGAATAGTCCAGTTCCAGCACCGATTTCCAAACAATCAACTTTCCGCTCTATCCACTCGTCAAATTCAAAGCATAGAGGCGAATTATGGAATAAAGCGAATTTATACTTCTTACGTTTTCTAGTGATAATAAATTGATTCGGATCGACAAAACTCATATTTTCTATTATACTAAATCAATAATGGATAAGCTTATAAAACAGTTTTTGGATTCTTCTACGTTAGGTCAATGGCTGCATGGCAACAACCTTGGCTGGCTAATTAGTGAACGCATTATCGACACAGTCAGCATTATTATTGGCTCTGTTTTTGTTTATTTTCTGGGGAAATATTTATTATCTTGGACTATACATTATTCTATACGCTCCACCGCCAAACATCGTTCCTGGCACCGTAAAGACATAGAAAAGCGCGAAAAAACTCTCATCCAATTAACTCGCAGTTTCTGGCAAATTATTATAATTTTCTATGTCGCCGCAATTGTCGCCAATAAACTATTCCTATTTGATTTATCGCCGCTATTCGCTAGTGCTGGTATAATCGGTGTGGCGTTAGGATTTGGCGCTCAATCGCTCGTTAAGGACTTCTTGTCTGGTATTTTCATCATCGCCGAAAATCAATATCGTGTTGGCGATGTCGTTGACGTAATGGGAGCTGCTGGAACCGTCGAAAGAGTTGGTACTCGCACTACTGTTATACGAGATTCCGAGGGTAATGTTCATTATGTTCCAAATGGTACGATCCAGCACGTTATCAATAAAACTATGGGCTATAGCATGTCGCGCTTCAGCATTTACATTGACCCAAGTTCCGACATTTCTGCAGTTACAGACATCATTAACGCTACTGGTCAAGAATTGGCTAGAGAAAAGGCTTGGCAAAAGAAAATTATCGATCCGCCTAAATTCGTTTCCGTTGGTGATATTACTGGACGAGGGACGGAATTGATTATTGCCGGAAAAACTCAGCCATCCGATCAGTGGTCTGTTACCTCTGAAATGCGACATCGATTGCTGCAAAACTTTGATCGTGAAGGTGTTCTTTTGGCGACCCTGCCGACCCCAACCTCAATGACCAGAAGATAAAGATTAATTATTAGACAAGCCCAATTCTTTATCGCTCAACACATCATTAGAAAACGCTTTGATCTTATTAACGTTCTCTACTTCTTTATCATAAATTCCCAAAAATTCCTTCAATGTATCCTTACTTACTGAGCCTTGCGCGTCAAATTCGTGACTTTTTTCATTCGCATCCTTGCTAATTTGATTGCGGCGAGAAACGTATTCTGGGCGACTCAAATCCAATCGATAAGCGTCAGTCTTGTAATACATAAACATCGCAATCGATACTAGTAAAACCGAAACTGCAATGGTCAGCCCAATAAATGTAGCGAATTTATAACTACGGAATAATTCCTTAGCCCTATTCATTAGAACCTCCAGACAGCGAATTTTTAATAACTTGCACTTCTTCTTTATATCTCACTAACAACTCATCCAATATCTTCACGTCCTCAGAAAGTTTATTACGAGCCTCGCGAGCAACGGTCAATTTTTGATAATAGTCCGCCACACTATTAGAGCAATTTACGCGCTGAAGATCGGTCATCGCGGTGTCATAATCGTTGTAATTGCTGTTGAACTTAAGTCTCGTCGACTCGAACTCATTAGTAATATTCACCAACTTTGAGCTATCCAGCTTATTGATTGCCAATCGACCATTCAGCCTGGCCATAAGTTTGGTAGAAATAGAATTATATCTCTGTCCAACATTAACTCTAGTTAGAGCGTCATTGGTGTGGATGTTTTTAATAGCAACTCTTACGGAACTACAATTTCGTTCAAGTGTTTTTATAATCTCAGAATCAGCCGTAGCATCAACCGACTGAGCCTCAACTGCTCGTGGCGTCACTAACAAACTAGAAGCAATCAAAAAAGACGCGAGATAGAAAGTAACTTTTTTCATCACTTATATTATCTCACGTCTTCTTGAATAGAGTCAAATATTACTTGAAACGTTTTTCGACGTTACCCTTAACATCTTTTGCGGTTTCTACTACGGCGTCTCCAACTTTCTGAGAGCCAGCTTTCAATGAGTCTACGCTATCTTTAGCTGCAGCGGTCGCTTTGCAAGCTACTTTTTCAGTGTCGGCTTTCAATTTTACAGCTTTATCCTTCAAGTCTTTCCTTGTTTCCTTACCGCTCTTTGGTGCAGTCAAAATTCCAGCTGTAAAACCTGCTGCCACTGCTCCGATAATTGCTAAAACTTTTTTCATATATTACTCCTTTTTTTTAATTATTTTTTACGAAATAAACCTGATATTTCACTAAAAACTTTTGTTGGCGACAACCACTCAGTTTCACTATCTACGTTAGTTGTAATTTTACTAACGCTTTTCATGACTGTATTAAGTCTTACCA
>CAUSFG010000030.1:0-8793 GCA_963530815.1 uncultured Candidatus Saccharibacteria bacterium | reverse complement strand
GAGATTTTGGCGGATATTGCTGAAGCGGCCGAATTGACGGGTGATGATGTTGTGCTGGAAATTGGACCGGGGCTGGGCACCTTGACTAGTCGTTTGTTGGCTCGGGCTAATTCAGTGACCGCCGTAGAGTTTGATGCTGATTTGGCGCGAAAACTACCAGGGCAATTTCCTGGGAAAAAATTAACTGTCGTAAATCAAGATATATTGCAATTTGATCTGAACCAATTGCCAAAAAATTACAAAGTCGTAGCTAATGTCCCATATTACATCACCAGCAAAATTGTTGAAAAATTGATGACTGCGGAAAATAAGCCGAGCGTTGCGGTGCTGTTGGTGCAAAAGGAAGTTGCCGAGCGAATCGCGGCAGAGGCTGGGAATATGAGCATTCTGTCTGTGAGCGTTCAGATTTTTGCCGAAGCGGAGTTGGATATTGAAGTTCCTAGGCAGTTTTTTACGCCACCGCCAAAAGTTGACTCGCAGGTTGTGGTTTTGAGAACTCGCGACAATCCGTTAATCACCTCAGAAGATCAGAGAGATTTTTTCCGCATTGTTAAGGCTGGATTTTCTGCTAAGCGTAAGAAATTACGCTCTAGCTTGAGTGGTGGTTTGGGGATTGATAAAAGTGTGGCGGAAGAATTGCTGAAAAATGCAGGAATTTCACCAGATGCTCGCGCTGAAGATTTGGCGATTGAAGATTGGAAGAGACTACTGAAAGGGTGACGGAATTTATAATTATTTAAAGACAGGTGACAATATCAAAAAAATAAGAACGACTCAGAGGTTTTAAACTGAGTCGTTCTTTACGCTAAAAGACTGAATTAATCTATCAAATTATCGTGCTTTAAATCTTTAACAGCGTTGGTAGCTTCTTCTTTGGTGAACCCCCATCCGTCGACAAGAGATTTTATTAAATCGCTTCTGCTGTATTTTATATTTTTTAGAGTATCTATAGCACGCAGCTTTGCTCGCTCGGTGTAATTAATATCATATTCTTCTAATACTTCACGGATGTATGATTCTGAATCCTTCATCTCTTGATCGCGGGCTATACTGATTATTATGGATTTTTTTGAAAGCATACCATTATAGTTACTGCTTGTGGTGTAATTTTTCTCAATAAGATTACGTATGCTGATCTTGAAGTCATAATTCAGACGCTGTAAACCTTCTTCTGCCTCTTCCTTAGTGAATTTATCGGTCCCTTGTAAGTGTCTTAGGATGAAATTTCTTGAGATGGTGGGTTTCTGTCCTGATAGCATATCGCTGGCTTTTAGTTGAGCGTTATGTGCAAAGTCAATCTTTACTGTATTAAGGGCATTGTCTATTTCTTCTTTAGTAAATCCTTGCAAGGTGAGAAGATCTTCATAGTTTACTTTTGATGTATGGTTGTAGGAATCTAGGGCTTTTAGAGCCTTTATAGCCTGCATCTGGAACATCTTAGCAACGTCGATTTCATGGTTTAGCTCATCAAGCGCTTTTTCAACCTCTTCCTTTGAGAATCTAAAATCACCTTTAGGTCCCGTATTGGTAAATCTTTCCATTAATCGACTTTTGGAAGTCCATGCGTGAGGGTCTTTATCTATATCGGCTGATGGCATGAAAAATTTTATTGCTCTTTTTGCGTTATTGATGGGATTGTAATTTGGATATATTATCTCTAGTAATTGGAGTGCTGCAGTGTAGTCTAGTTTGTAGTAGGTTGAAATGAAGTGTGCAGCTGCAAACTTAGAGTATATGGCGTTATCTAGGTTTTGATATTTAGCTTTCTCTGCTAATTCTCTTGAAAACCTCTTGTCCCATTTTCCGTCGCTTCCAACTACATAGTTGTCTGGTGTGACGGTATTCTTTAACATATCGCCATTTTTACCGACGTAGTAGTCGCCGACCCACTGGTCGTGTAGCATGTGACCTTTAGTGTCGAAGTAGTACCACTTGTCTCCGATCATCTTCCAGGTGTTTTCTGTCATATGACCGCTGGTATTAAAGTAATACCAATGTCCGTTTATATATTCCCATTTACTGTGAATGATATATCCGCGCCCATCGAAGTAGTACCATTTGTCGCCAATCCTCTCCCATTTGCTCTTTGGGTAGCTGCCGTCCGAATTTCTATACCACCATCCGATTGAGTCTTTGCGCCAATCTCCGCCTGCTGCATGGGTTATTGTAGGTGTGCTTGCTGTGACTATGGTGGCGCTTACGATCATTGCCGCCACTAAGCTTTTTAAAATTTTCTTCACAATCTCCTCCTATTAAGTATTGTTTCAATTTTTATTATAACATACTATGATTGACATTTACGCCAGTGGCGGCGCTCTGTTGAATCTGTTATAATTTCTTTATGACTAAGAAACACGCTTACATCACTACTGCTATTCCTTACGTAAACGGCTTGCCGCACATTGGGCATGCTATGGATTATATGTTGGCAGACGTGTGGGCGCGATATTCCAGACAGAACGGGCGTGAAGTTCGTTTTCAAGCTGGTGTAGATGAGCATGGCAATAAAATTGCCGCCAAAGCTGCCAGCCAAAATCAAACCCCTCAAGAATACGTCGATCAAACGCACGTCAATTTTAAGAAGATGATTAATGAGCTGAATATCTCAGTGACGGATTTTATTCGAACAACTGACGCGCATCACGTTGCTGCGGTGCAATATATTTGGCAGAAACTCGTTGAGGCTGGTTACATTTACAAAGGTTCGTATGAAGGCTGGTATTGTCAGGGGTGCGAAGCTTTCGTTACGGATAAAGAAGCTGCCGATAATAATGGGGTTTGTCCAGATCACCAAACTCCGTATCAGCGTTTGAGTGAGGAAAATTACTATTTCAAGACCAGTGCTTTTTCGGATGATATTCGCCAGGCAATTGAGTCAAATAAAATGAGAATCGTGCCTGAATTCCGTAAAAAAGAGTTTTTGGAGTTGATGAAAGACGGTCTGAAAGATGTGTCGGTTTCTCGTCCACGTAAAAATCTTAGCTGGGGTGTGCCAGTTCCCGGTGATGATAATCAAGTCATGTATGTCTGGCTAGACGCTTTGAGTAATTACATTACGGTTATTGGTTACCCTGATCGTCCAGAAGAGTGGCAATCATTCTGGCCGGCTGACGTGCAAGTCATTGGCAAGGACATTCTTCGTTTCCACGCTGGTATTTGGCCAGCAATGCTCATGGCGCTGGATTTGCCGCTTCCGAAAGTATTGCTTGTTCATGGATTTATCAATTCTGGTGGAATGAAAATGGCAAAGAGTCTCGGAAATGGTGTTGGTCCAGTCGATATTATTCCAGGTTACGGCGCTGAGGCGTTTCGATATTATTTCTTGCGTCACGTACCTACTCAGGATGACGGTGACTTTACTTGGGAAAAGTTTGAAGCTGCGTATAATGGTGAGCTTGGCAATGATTTGGGCAATTTGGTTCAGCGAGTCGCTAAAATGGTGCAGAGTTATCAAGCTGGCGTTATTGGCGACGCTCCACAATCAGAACACGACATGGGACCGTATCGTCAGGCTATGGAAAGCTATATGTTTGATCAAGCAATGGACGAAATTTGGCTAATTGTTCGTTCTTTGAATCAATATATTGAGCGAGTTCAGCCTTGGCAAGTTGCTAAAAATCGTGATAAAGACCCAGAAGCAGAGTCGCATTTGAGTGAGATCTTGGCGCACGCTTGTGGCACATTATTGCAAGTGTCTGACATGCTTCGTCCATTTATGCCGCAAACTGCCGAGAAAATTCATGATATGTTTGCTGGTGGTGTCGTGCCGTCAGAATTGACGCCTTTGTTCCCGCGCAAGTATATTCACACGCCAGATCCACGCGCTTCGAAAACGGAATCTCAGGTTAAATAGTTTATGATTGAGGCTGATAAGAAAAGTGCGACTGAGGGTTTACGTCTGATAGATTCGCATTGTCATTTGCACGATACAGAATTTTTTACGGACAATCGCGAGCAATTTTACAAAGAAACGGTCGAGGCGAATATTGGCATGATTTGTGTCGGTACTGACCAGCGAAGTAGCCGCCAAGCTGTGGAATTTGCCGCGAATCATGAGTTTACTTGGGCGGCAATTGGTGTTCATCCGCACGATACGAAAGATGGCTGGGAAGATGTCAAAACTTTGCTGGAAAATAAGACGGAAAATTCTCCGATTGTGGCAATTGGTGAGATTGGACTTGATTATTATTACAATAACAGTCCGCGGGAAATGCAAATTGAAGGCTTGGAAGCGCAGCTTCAAATGGCGATTGATTACAATTTGCCAGTAAGCTTTCATGTTCGCGATGGTGCGAAGGATCAGCCGTCAGTTTGGGATGATTTTTGGCCAATCTTCGATAATTTTCCTGGGCTTCGCGGCGTGTTGCATAGTTTTACCGATACGCGTGATAATTTAGAAAAGGGTTTTTTGCGAAATTTGTACGTTGGACTTAATGGAATTAGTACATTCACAAAGGATCAATCGCAGAAAGAATTGTTTGCTTCAATTCCGCTGGAGCGATTATTACTAGAAACTGACGCGCCGTTCTTGACACCAGTGCCGTTTCGTGGTAGTATAAACAAGCCAGAATATGTGAGATTGGTGGCTGAACATTGGGCGAAACAGAGAAATATTGATTTTGATGTTTTAAGCCAAGCTACTCTTCACAACACAAAAGAACTTTTTGGCATTTGAAAGTGGAGAAAATGAGTAGTACGCCGGAATGTGTTACAAACACACCTGAATTAGATGCCGCACGCGGAGAACTTGCCGCTATTCTTTCTAATGCCGAGCAGCGCGATGATAATTCTAAAGTAAGCCCTGAATTGGGAAAGACTGCGATTGATATTGAAAACACTAACTCTACTGATAATGGGGCGGTTGATTTATGCAATCAAGCACTTGGTAACTATGAAAAAAGTCTTGACCGCATTAACAATAGTCCGCTTAAAACTGTGCAGGCAATCGGTAATTCACTCCAACGCTTACGTGAATATAAAACCAAGGAGATCTGCGAGTGACTAAGCTTTTGAAAAAAGTACGGAGTTTGGTTTTTGCTGATGATAGTGACGCGGTGTCTTTGTTGAAATTCCGTAAAAAAGATCGTCCATTAAAGAAATTTACCGAGCGCGAACTAATCCAATTGGAAAGTGAAATTGGCGCAACAATTTTTGGCGAGAAGCCGGCGTATGTTGCGCGACGAGAATTTTTTAATTTAGATAAAGATACCTGGATTTGGTATGAAGAAGTTGCTGACGGTAAGGGTGGTCGGCAAGAATTGACGACGCGTTATGAAGTGCAACCAAAGGGAATTTTGAAGATTCAGCCGAATTATAGATATAGCTATTTGGAGGGCGACGAGCTTCAGAATTTTGTCTTGGCAACTAAGGAATATTACGAGCGAGTTTCTCGACAATTGTATAAGAAAGATCCGCAAACCGGTCGGCCGCTTTGATATAATAAAAAAGTGAATAAAGACTATATCTATCTTGATCATGCTGCTGCTACGCCAATGGATCCGTTGGTGATTGATGCGATGTTGCCATATTTTTCTGAAAAGTTTTTCAATCCGTCTAGTCCGTACGCTCCAGCAATATTTACAAAGCGTGAATATCAAGACGCGAAGGCTCGGCTGGCGCGCTGCTTGGGTGTGATGGCTGATGAATTGATAATGACGGCTGGAGCAACTGAGTCTGTCAATTTGGCGTTTAATGCAGCAAATGGCGTAAGTTTAATTTCGGCAATTGAGCATGATTCGGTGATTAATTCCGCAAAAGCGCGTTCGGAAGTGAAGCTAATTCCGCCAATGAAAAATGGACGAATAGACCCGAATGTGGTTAAAAAAATGTTAACGCCAGACATTGGATTTGTTAGTGTTGCGCTGGTGAATCATGAGCTGGGCTACATCCAGCCAATTGAAGAAATTGCGGAAATCGTAAAAGCCGAGCGACTTAGGCGCCAAGAAAATAATGAATCTTTACCGTTGATTTTTCATACTGATGCTTCGCAGGCGGCGGCTTTAATTGATGTGAAAATTAAAAGGCTGGGCGTTGACTTATTGACATTATCTGCGGCAAAAGTTTACGGTCCAAAGCAGGTTGGATTACTGTGGGTGCGACCTGGCGTTACATTGAAAGCGAATATTTTTGGTGGCGGTCAAGAGTTGGGGTTGCGCAGCGGAACTGAAAACGTTGCTGGCGTGGTTGGGTTTGCGACGGCTTTGGAATTGGCGCAAAAACGACGTTCTGCCGAAGTGAAGCGACTGCGAAAGCTACGAGAAAATTTGGTAAAAGATTTGAGGCAGGCCTTTCCTGATGTGTTGATATCATCAGATATGAAAAAAAGTTTGGTGAGTTTTTTGAATATATCATTTTCTGGAGTTGATGCTGAAAGATTGGTGTTTTTGTTAGAATCTCGCGGGGTTTTAGTGGCTACGGGTAGTGCTTGCGCGGCTAATTCCGGAACGCGTTCTCATGTGCTGGCGAGTGTTGGTCTGAGCGAATCAGAGATTGACGGAAGTCTAAGGCTTACCTTAGGAAAGTTGAACAATGATGAGAATATAAAGCGAGCTGGCGAATTTATCATCGAAGCTGTGCAAGCGGAAATGAAGAGGACTCGTCGATGATCCATAAACTAGTTGGCTTGATGATTTTTGCTGCTTTGGTGATTTTTGGACTTAGCACATATTTGTCGCCGAATGATTTGGGAAAATGTCAAGGCGTGGGCGAAGGCGATTGCCGTAGGGCTGATGCAATAGTTGTTGTCAGCGGTGGTGATACGAATGCGCGAACCGACGAGGCTATTAAACTATATAAAGAAGGCTGGGCGCCGTTGATTGTTGTGTCGGGTGCGGCGGCCGATAAGACTGGTCCGTCCAACGCTAAAGCTATGTACCAGCGAGCGATTAATAGCGGCGTTCCTGAGAAAGCCATTGTTATGGACGAGTCTTCCGAGACGACCAGGCAAAACGCCACTGAAGTGAAGAAAATTGTCGATTCGCGAAAAATTGAAGATGTGATTTTGGTGACGAGTGGTTATCATATGCGTCGTGCGCAACTCGAATTTTCAGCGCAGTTTAATAACGTCAAAATCCGTAGTCATCCTGTTGCTTCTGATAAAAACTGGAGCTCGTGGTGGTGGTTAACGCCGTGGGGCTGGTGGTTGGCAATGGGTGAATTAATGAGAATTGGGCTATTCGCCCTGGGGCTGTCCAGATGAGTAAGAAAGTTTTTGTTGGAATGTCGGGCGGCGTAGATTCTTCTGTGGCTGCGGCACTTTTAGTTGAGCAGGGCTATGACGTAACGGGTGTTTATATGAAAAACTGGTCGGAAGATCTTCCTGGAATGCATTGTCCGTGGGCGGAAGATGTTGCTGACGCCAAGCGTGTGGCGGTTGGCTTGGGCATTGATTTTCGAGTTTTTGATTTCCAGAAAGAATATAAGCAAAACGTTGTCGATTATATGATTCGCGAATATCAAGCAGGTCGCACGCCAAACCCAGATATTATGTGTAATCAAGAAGTGAAGTTTAAGATATTTTTGGAGGCCTCGTTGGCGGCTGGAGCGGATTATATTGCGACAGGGCATTATGCGCGCGTTGCCCATGAATCGTCTTCGTCAGCCAAATTGTTACGCGCCCGTGATAACAATAAAGACCAAACGTATTTCTTATATCGAGTGACTTCGGAAGCTTTGTCAAAAACCATATTTCCGTTGGGCGATTTTACTAAGGCGGAAGTTCGCGAAATGGCGAAAGAGCGCGGTTTGTGGACGGCTAGCAAAAAGGAATCAATGGGAATTTGTTTTGTCGGACAAGTTGGAATTCGTGAGTTTTTGTCGGAATATGTTAAAACTGCGCCGGGAAATATTATTGATCAACAGACGGGATCTGTCGTCGGTAAACATGACGGCGCAATTTTCTATACACTCGGTCAGCGTCATGGTTTGAATGTTGGTGGCGGATTGCCTTATTATGTTGTAGGCAAGGATATGGAGAAAAATGAGGTTTACGTGTCGCGCTCAATTGATAATGAAAGTTTGTGGCGAAAAGAACTTAGACTGGCGGATATCCATTGGATTAACCAAGCGCCGCATAAAGATAGGAATGTGCAAGTTCGGCTGCGTCATCGAGGTGTCTTATTTGATGCGAAAATTGACGGAGATATTGTGCGTCTTTCTGCTTCGGAGCGTGCCGTAGCCGCGGGTCAATCTGCGGTAATATATGACGGCGATGAATGTTTGGGCGGCGGAATCGTGAAAACAGATTGACGTTATGGGAAAAATAGTGTAAACTGTTCTAAAGTAAGGAATAATAAAACGTAGAGTTAAAGGAAGAATTAATTTTATGCTAGCAATTCGTTTGCAACGTTTGGGTCGCAAAGGTTATCCAGTATATCGCTTGGCGGTACAAGAAGCACATCGTCATCCATCAAGCGGTCGTGTAGTCGCTTATGTCGGTAGCTACAACCCACACACTAAAGAATCAAATATCCAAGTTGAATTGGCTCAGAAATATTTGGACAATGGCGCACAGCCAACACCACGCGTAGTTAAATTATTGAAAGAAGCTGGCGTTAAATTGCCAAAGTGGGTTAAGGAAGTCTCAGCTGACAAGCACAAAGCCATCCGCAATCCAGAAAAGCTTCGCAAGAATCAACCAAAAGAAGAGCCAGCTGAAGAAGTAGCTGAATAATCTGTTGAGATTGGCGATTTGGCCTATAAACCCCATCTGTAAGGTGGGGTTATTTTATGGTATAATAACACTCATGCATGCCCAAACAATACGTAGTAAATCTCTTGAATTTTATAAAAAAC
>CAUSFG010000029.1:0-8839 GCA_963530815.1 uncultured Candidatus Saccharibacteria bacterium | reverse complement strand
TACGTAGAGAAATGGGGGGGGTAGAACAGCAGTCGCCGGTTAGTTGCAAGATGGTTATTATGACTCCTGGCGAATACTGCAAAGACCCTGATGGTAAATGGATAATGACGCCAATATCTCAGGAGCGTGTTGATAACTTGATTGTAGAAAGCGGTATAAACAATGATAAAGATATAAAAGTCTATCCTTATAATACAACCCAGTCTTATCAAGATAGGCACAGACAGGGTAGTCTCATGATAGAATTCAGCTCTGATGGTGAAACAAAAATCTATACAGAAATGTTACCTGTCAAGTTTGATGAGGAGCTGTGAAGCCCGAGTCTGATAAAGACGAGCCAGTCGAAGGCGAAATTGTCGACGAGAAATAAACTCAACGTATTTACAAAGAAGGCTGCTCGATAAAAAGAGCGGCCTTTTTTGGACTTAGCACTCTTGCACTGAGAGTGCTAAACGCGTATAATATATAAGGTATGAGCAAGCGTGATTATTATGAAATATTGGGCGTTCCAAAGACCGCTTCTGAAGATGAGATAAAAAAGGCTTTTCGTAAATTAGCAATTAAATATCACCCTGATAAGCAGGGCGGCGATGAGGCTAAGTTTAAGGAAATTAATGAAGCCTATGAAGTTCTGAAAGACAAACAGAAGCGACAGCGTTATGATCAATTTGGTCATGCTGGCGTTGGTGGCGCGTCTGGTGGCGGTTTTTCTGGCAATCCGTTTGAAGGATTTGGTGGATTCGGCGGTCAAAACGTTCACTTTGATTTTGGTGATGGTGGACTAGGTGATATTTTTAGCCAATTCTTCGGTGGCGCAACTGGCGGCTCTGGGAATGGTAGTTCGCGTGGGCGTGATGTTGAAACTAGCGTAACACTAAGCTTTGAGGATGCAGTATTTGGTGTAGAAAAGAAAATTAGTTTAATGCTGGATGTTGAATGTGAGCATTGCCATGGCGATGGCGCTGAGCCTGGATTTGGAATGAAAACGTGTCCAACTTGTAAGGGAGCGGGCCAGCAAACTCGAACGATGAATTCGCTGTTTGGACAAATTCAGCAGGCGGTTGTTTGCGAAACTTGTCACGGTAAGGGAAAAGTTCCTGAAAAAGAATGTTCAGTTTGTCGAGGAAAAGGCACGACCCGACAGAATCAGGATATCACTATTAAAATTCCGGCAGGGATTGATGATGGCGCGACAATTCGTCTGCGCGATCGCGGAGAAGCAGTTGCTGGTGGTAGTAGAGGTGATTTGTATGTCCACATTCGCGTTAAGGCGCATAAAAAATTCACTCGTGAAGGCAATATTATTCTTAGCGAAGAGCATATTTCTATGGTTGATGCGGCACTGGGAACGGAGATTGACGTGGAGACTGTGGATGGCGTAATAACGATG
The DNA here is from genome assembly GCA_963530815.1 of uncultured Candidatus Saccharibacteria bacterium. Classification (GTDB taxonomy): domain Bacteria; phylum Patescibacteriota; class Saccharimonadia; order Saccharimonadales; family Saccharimonadaceae; genus Nanosynbacter. Next base: position 7,449 of record CAUSFG010000029.1, on the reverse strand, counting down.
AAAATTCCAGCGGGCACTCAGAGTGGCACTGACTTCAAGTTGTCAGGTCATGGCGTGCCGCACTTACATAGTGAATCTCGTGGTCCGCATATTGTGGGTGTTATTGTTGATACGCCAACCAAATTGACTAAAAAGCAGAAGGAGCTTTTGGAGCAATTTAAGGGCGCGAAAAAACGAGGGCTGTTTTCTTAGTATATTTGTCGAGAAAAAATCCTGTGCTATACTGAAGCTAACATAAGAGGGATTGAAGGCATGGGATTAATTTTTCTGATAATAGTTATTATTGTAGTAATTAAGCTAATAAAATTATTACAGAGAGGTGATAGTCAGCCGTCTAATTATTCCGAAGACTATCGTCAGGGATATTGGGATGGCGTGCGTGATGCACAAAATGGATGCGCCAAAATTGAGAATGACAATGGTCAAGTGAGGCTTATTACCGAGAATCAAAACGCCGCTTCGCGGCTTGCGAATACGCCGTTAAATATCAGTAAAAATGAGAATCTTGATAATATAATTCCTACTAGTATTTCCACATCTGAAGAGAGAGTAAATACGGTTGCTGTGCCTGTTGAGAATAATATTGAACGAACATCACATATTGATGACAAGGAAAAGGAGAGGGGTCGTAAGACTACAATTAATATAGCGCTATATACGGCATCGCTACTTCTGACTGCGGGAATATTGCTTCTGGCTCAGGCAATTAATCTATCTATCCAACTTAGGTTTGGGTTGGTGTGGCTGTTTATTTTTATTTATTATATTATTGGTCAGATATTGTATGCTCGCTTGCCAATATTGAAATCTGCGTCGACAGCACTTATTGGTACGGCTTTGGCAGCTGTGCCAATTGGCGGCTGGACTATGAACTTGCTTTTAGGCGTCGACCTCGCATGGTGCTGGCTTATTACCTCTGTAATTGGTGCTGTTTTGTGTGTTGATGCTACGGTGAGATTGAATAGTAGACCTCTTGCTTATGTATCGCTACTATCGATGTTTACGATGACGACTAGTTTGCCGGCTGTCGTGCATGCGCAGCTGGTCTGGTATTACGTTGTAATGTTATTGTTTGGATGTTTGATGACTATAGCTGCATATTTTTCTAGTCGCTTTCCTCGTCAGTTCGTCGAACCGTTAAACGTTGTAAATCCGTTTATCGTGCCGATGACGATGTTTATCGCGCTTAGCTCGTCGGCATATATGGGTGCATTAGATATTAGTGTACTGTTATTTGCTAGCGTTGCGTATTACTTTACGGTTGCTCTTGTTGAGAAGTCTAAAAAGATGCGTACTTATGAATTGACAACAGCTCGCTTATTGTTAATGGTGATGGCTACTAGTTTCGCAATGTATTTATCTGATGATAATCAGTTGGTTGTAAGCGTGATTCTAGGGTTAGTGGCACTTGGAAATATAATCTGGTCCGCTACATCAATGTACATTCAGAAACAGTACGATAGACATCATGAAATAGTATTGTTGGTTAGTTTTGTTGTGTCATTAAGTGCTCTGTTTGGCGTGATCGGTTCTGGAGATTCGCTACGAATGATGGTTGCTTTTACCTTTATTGGTGTTATTTCAGCGATTAGTCTTGCAATTCTTTTTTTGTTACGCCGTGTCCGCTTCGGTATTATGGTTGTGATATCTGGGATTCTATTGGTGCCGATTGGTATAACACTATTCAATATCGATATAGCTATAGCACCACGCGTACAGTATCTAATTTTTCTATTCATGACGCCACTACCAGTTATTTGCCGATTGTTAATTTTGAAGCGTCCGAATATTAGTAAAAGTCAGGCTGCTTTAGTATATGGCGCTGCGTCAACTTGGCTATTAATGGCAATGTTTACTTCGGCGATGATAGCCACTTATGCGACAGAGGAAGCCCTGATGTGCCTATCAGGCGCGATAGCTATCGGCGCTGGCATTATGAGTGTGGTTGTATGGCGCGAAAAAGTTTATGAGTTTGTAGTTGGAGTCCATACTTCTTTAATGTTGTCAGTATTTTTGCTAGCTTTAGGTTTTGCGATGTCTAGTGAAAACATATCTATTTTAATGGCGTGGATAAATGTGTCGTCGCTATTAATAGCAGAGTGGCTTTATCGTCGTCATAGCAATGCAGCCATCAAAAGTCGTGAGTTATTATTGCATTCTATCATTGGTGTGGCTGTACTTATTGTATTGTCGTCAATTCATCCGATAGTTTGGTTACCGTTAGTGGTGTCACTATATTATGCATTTTACCGATGTCGTAGAGAGGTTTATTTGGGCGGGGTATATCTTACGACAATCATCTTTGTTTTATTATCCCTGCATTGGTTGAATATACCGTTTAATGACAATCTTGCAATTGCTGCATGGGTGAGTCTAGTTGGTTTTGGGTCTTTGTACTGGCTGTTGCGAATGAATAGGCAATCGTCAATTATTAGTGATATGACGCTGTGTGCCGCTGTAGTTCCAGCGACAGTGCTTCCAATGATTAATCTACTGGCAACATATGATTTGTCGTTCAAAATATTGGGGTGGCTAGCGGCTGTAGTAGCTTTTTATATGGCGGTACTTGCTAAACGAGATTGGCGAATAATGACAATAGCTGCACACCCGAGTCTAGTGTTGTTGCTTTACCTTATAGCGCAACGTCTTGACATTCCACTCGAATTCATGTCAGTCGTTGCCCTGATTGTTTTTGCGGTATTTTACGGTCTGGCTATTGTTGCGCGAATCAGAAAGATGTCGAGTCGTTGGTATTACTCTTCGTTCTATAGCGCCATCGGTTGGTCGGTAGTCTTATTGTCTATTGCTACATCAGTTAGCGCTACTGTGGTGTCAGTGATTCTGGCGGCGCTAGTGTGGATAATTAATGGTACAGCCTTGATGTTCGAAGGTGTTCCTAAAAAGAATATTTTATATTTTGATTCAGGTGTGATCCTGATTTTGTGCGGCGTTTTATTTACTATTAAAAACCTAGCCCTACCCGTTCACGCTATCACAATACCATATTTGTGGTCAGCGGCAATTCTTTCGGGAGCGGTGATGTCGTGGCGTTGGTTAGGGTATATTCATAAGTCTACGACAGTACACCTAGTGCTGGCTCTCTCTGCACTTAGTCTGCCAACTCTCGTTCTGGCGTTCGCAGGAGACAGTGTTATGGAAATATTATTCCTAATAGAGCATTCATTGATGGTTGTCATGGGGTTGGTGCTTAACAAACGACTGATTACGATCTGGGGTGCTGTATGTGTGACATTAGCTTTGATATATCTATTGTCGGGATACACTTATGTATTAGCTATTTTGGCTGGATTATCGATCATTGCGGCAGTGGTGGTTGTGGTGGCCAGGGGGCAAAGGAGCAAGCAGAAAAAGGTTGCAAAAAAGTAGATTTTGTGCCATAATATTGACGTATGAAAGAAAAAACCGTTATTGGCTCAACTGAGCTTGTAGATTTTGGCAAACGAGCGCAAAAAGTCCCAGCTAAAATTGATACGGGCGCCGATTCCAGTGCGGTTTGGGCGAGTAATATTCGCATTGATAAAGATGGAGTGTTGAAATTTTCTCTGTTTGGTGAAGGTTCGCCGTATTATAATGGTAAGGTATTTAAGAGAACTGATTATTCGGTGGCTAGCGTGCGCTCTGCAATGGGTCAAAATCAGATTCGTTATCGAACGCACTTTTGGGTAAAACTTGGCGGGCGAAAAATTAAAATGCTGATGAATTTGTCTGATCGGTCGAAGAATGAATTCCCGGTGTTAATTGGGAGACGGTCAATTTCTGGAAAATTCCTAGTGGACGTATCAAGAAAAAATGTTCGCAGGAAAAAACCGTCCGTAACTGCTAGCCTTAATGAAGAAGTAAAATTGAATCCATACGAATTTTATAAAAAATATCATCAGAAAGGTGAAGAAAAATAATGCGAATTGCAATCTTATCTAACGGCAACATTAATTATGCGACGCTTCGCCTGAAAGAAGAGGCTGAAAAGCGCGGTCATCAAGTTAAAGTTATTAAGTATAAAAACTGCTACGTTTCAATTGACGAAAAGCATCCGACGGTTATATACAAAGGTAAGGAAATCGGCGAGTTTGATGTGGTAATTCCGCGAATTGCGAGCCACATGACAAAGTATGGAACAGCAGTTTTGCGTCAATTGGAGATGATGTATCCGAAGGCGTTTTTCATGAATCGCTCGATTGCAATTACTAGGGCGCGGGACAAATTGCGCTCAACACAGTTATTAGTAAAAGCGGGAGTGTCGATTCCGAAAACGGTCTTTTCTCGAAACGCGACTGACATTGATTCGCTCATTGAAGAGATCGGTGGTATGCCGGCGATTATTAAGTTGGCGCGTGGCACGCACGGAAATGGCGTGGTTCTGGCGGAAACTAAAAAGGCTGCCAAGTCGGTTCTGCAGGCGTTCTATTTGACTAACTCGGACGGCACGAACGTGCTGCTTCAGGAGTTTATTAGAGAGTCGGCTGGTGTTGATATTCGTGCGTTTGTGGTTGGTAGTCAAGTGGTGGCTAGCATGAAACGTCAGAGTTTGGACGATGATTTTCGTAGCAATTTACACAAGGGCGGCGAAGGAACCAGTATAAAATTGACAGATTCTGAGCGTAAAATGTGCGTGAAAGCCGCTAAGGCAATGGGATTAACGGTTGCCGGAGTCGACTTCATGAGATCAAGTCGTGGTGCTTTAGTGTTGGAAGTTAATGCTAGCCCAGGATTTGGAATTGAGAAAATTACTCGCCGAAATGTGGCTGGAAAGATAATTGAATACATCGATCGAAACGCCAAGCGTGGCAATAAAAAAGATAAAATCGGCGCTTAAGCATAAACTTGTTATAATAGGTTTATGGACGAGCCTCGTCACTCGACAGTAACTCAGACTGTCATCAAATGGATATTTATCTGCGGAATGCTGATGGTTATTGGTGGGGCAATTTTTTATGCTTTTCGAACGGTTTCGCCAAAAACGGAAATGATTTACTTGAATAAGACGATGCTTCAGGCGGAAATTGCTAATGACGAAGAATCGCAGCGGAAAGGTCTGTCTGGAAGACTGGGGATTGATGAGAACTATGCCATGCTGTTCGTATTTGACCATAACGATCGCCATAAAATGTGGATGAAAGATATGAAGTTTTCAGTTGATATTATTTGGATTAATGATAAAAAGCGCGTCGTCTATATAAAACATAACGTTAAGCCGGACGCTGAGCCGCATGAAAAATATGCGCCACCGGTTCCTGCAAAGTACGTGTTGGAGGTGAAGGCGGGAGTTGCTAAGCGGGCGAGCGTTACGGTTGGGTCACAGGTAAAATTTGATTTGGAGGAGGATAAATGAGCGTGATAATTCTATTTGGAGTAATTTTAGTAACGGTTTTTGCGGTTGCATTTGTTTCATCTCGAAGATTCGGTCCATTGGCGTTGGCGTTGGCGACGGGATTTTTACTGTCAGAATGGTGGGGTAGCTGGCTGACGGGGGTGCTGGACGGCTTGAAGTTGGAAACTGGTTTATTGCCAAATGGTGTAATTTCGGGATTAGTCTTAACGTTGGTTCCGCTAATTATGCTTCTTCTAAGCGGACCTAGATATCAGAAAAAACATGAGAGAATTGTCTCGGCGGTGGGAATCGCGTTTTTGACAGCAGCGCTATTGGTGGTTCCTCTGGGAAAATATATATCACTAGACGGACAGGCGTTGGAGTTGTATAAGATTTTCGCGAATAATTGGCGATATATGGCTACGTTTGGTCTGGTGTGCGGTCTAATTGACATTTTTTCACTACATACTGGTGGACATAAACTCGCTAAGCATTGACCTTTGTGTTGGTTTGTGCTAGGATGAAGAAAGCGGATATTCCGAATGGGTCCATAGCTCAGCTGGTTAGAGCACCTGCCTTTTAAGCAGGGTGTCCCGGGTTCAAGCCCCGGTGGACCCTCCAAATTTGAAATCGACTCCCTTGGCGGAGTCTTTTTTATGGCTTCGGATCCAGATATACTTTAAGTATGAATAGTTGGCTATTTAAGAAGTTGCATATTTCTTGGTTGGTGGCGGTGTGGTGCCTCGGTCTGACAATTGGCGTAATTTCCATCCATTACATACCGCGGTCGTTTGCGACGAACCCATTATTTTTATTGGTCGGGCTGATTATTTTTGTAATCGTGGCAATTTGGCGCTGGCGATTTTTTGTGATTTTAGCAATTATTTCTGGAGTTTTGATTGGTCTTTGGCGCGGTGAAATTGGCAGAAAAGGCGTGGAGGTTTATGATTCGTTAATCGGAAAAGTCGCAATTGTCCAGGGTCAAGTTTTGGAGGATCCTGATCTCGATAAAAATAGTCAAACGGTTCTTAGATTGGGCAATTTGCAGATGAATAATGAAAAATTGCCGGGACAAATTTGGGTGACGACGCCAGATAAAAATTCAATTAAGCGTAGTGATATCGTGAAGGTTAAGGGTAAAATGACGGCGGGATTCGGGGCTTTTTCAGCAAGTGTATATCGGGCAAAAATTATTAGTGCAGAAAGACCCGTTCCGGGTGATGTGGCGGTGGGAGTTCGTGATTGGTTTGCGAGGCGGGTCCGTGAGCATATTCCAGAGTCAGAGTCCGCGTTGGGGCTGGGATTTTTACTAGGTTTAAGGCGTGCTATGCCAACTGAATTAAGTGACAATTTGAAAATTGCTGGACTAACGCATATCGTGGTGGCGAGCGGCTATAATTTAACAATTTTAGTTCGTTTAGCGCGACGATTATTCGCCAAGCGATCAAAATATTTAGCGATGCTCAGCGCGGCTGTCATGATAATTGGTTTTATGGCGGTAACTGGATTAAGTCCCAGTATGTCGAGAGCTGGTTTGGTGGCGGGACTGAGTTTGGCGGCGTGGTATTATGGTCGGATAATTCATCCGCTAGTTCTGCTTCCCGTGTCGGCGGCAATCACGTTATTGATAAATCCGCAATTTGGTTGGGGCGATTTGGGCTGGCAATTAAGCTTTGCTTCATTTGCGGGTGTAATTATGTTGGCGCCGCTTCTGCACTCTTATTTTTTCGGCAATAAAGAGCCGGGCGCGTTTCGACAGATTTTAATTGAGACTTTGTCGGCGCAAATTATGACATTGCCACTACTTATGATGAGTTTCGGCGTTATTAGTAATGTGGCGTTAATCGCGAATATGTTGATTTTGCCGTTTGTGCCGCTAGCGATGCTGCTGACATTTATGTCGGGCGTGATGGTTTTTATGCCGATGATTGGCGTTTTGATTGCAATTCCGACGACTTGGCTACTTGGCTATATGATTCAAGTTACCAATTGGACAGCTGGATTTGAATGGGCTCAAATGGAAGTTAGTATCAATTTGTGGCAGTGTGCGGTTTTATATGTGGCGCTAATTTTGGCAATGATTTGGATGAAAAAGCAAACTAAATTGGACCTCGCTAAGA
>CAUSFG010000028.1:0-9153 GCA_963530815.1 uncultured Candidatus Saccharibacteria bacterium | reverse complement strand
AAGTTCGTTATCACGGACAAACAATTGAATTGCTCGACACCGCTGGAATTCGCCGCCAAGGAAAGCAAGAAACGGGAATTGAGAAGTTCTCAGTTCTTCGCACCATGCAAGCCATCAACGAAGCCGACGTTTGTCTGCTTCTTATGGACGTCAATGAGCTTAACGTTCAATTGGATCAGCGCCTAGCTGGAATCATTGATGAAGCGGGCAAGGGACTTGTTCTGGTCGTCAGCAAATGGGACTCTGTCGAAGGTAAGGACGCTTACACACACGATGAAATTGCGCCACAAATCAGCTATAACTTCAAGTTCACGCCGTACGCGCCGTTAATATTCACCTCTTCCGTCACAGGGCAGAATGTTGCCAAATTGTTTGACCTGGCGCTTGATATCTATAAGCGGCGTCGTCAAGAATGTAAAACTCGCGCCTTAAACGACATTTTGCAGAAAGCCATCGCCGCACATCCGCCAGCTGGTCTGAAAAATTCACACCCAAAGCTGCGCTACATTGTCCAGACTGACGTTGCTCCGCCGTGGTTTGTTATCTACGGCAGCAATCTGAAATTTGTCCACTGGAGCTACAAGCGTTATCTGGAGCGAACTCTGCGCGAAGCCTTCAATTTTGCGGGAACGCCAATTAAAATGTCTTTCCGTGACGAAAAGCAATTAAAAGCCAATCGTGAACGCGTCGCCCGCGGCCTGGCGCCGGTCACAAAGGCCTACAAGCAAGCCAAAAACGCCGAAAAACTCGCTTAATCCTATTTTTACGCCAATTTCTCTTGACTTAAATATTATCGCGTGGTATAAATAACATTGGCTTTTGTTGACGAGTAAATCCTTGTCCGAAAGCGCACTTTGACAAGCAGTTGAAAATAAAGCAAGGTGAGATTTTAGGGCGTTATTTTAGCGGAAGCAAAATAGTGTCGTGAAACCTCACCTTGCCACACGCCATCCGGGCGCCAGAGCAGTGTTTTTATAAAACACGGACATTCCGTCCGGGTGAGGAGAAAGATTGATCATGAAGGAGGACATTAAGGTTGCAGTAATTACCTCGACTTTGACAGCGCTTACTCTCAGCTTGATGATGATTGCGTTACGCCTGGCATGGGCGTGGTCTGCGGCAGTCATGCTTGGGACACCCCCGCTGTCGCATGTCCAATCCCTGATTATCGTTACGGCTTTTGTCGTTGGATATCTGATGGCGACAATAGTCCTGCCATCGAAGAATCGATACAGGTCGTACGTTTCCATATCCGCCGCGACCTTTATTGCGACCTCATGGCTAATGCACTTAATGTAAATTAGCCACCATGCAAACTGACATCCGCCGAGAATACTTGGCGGTTCTCTCCGTCGTACATATTCTCCTGCTTGTCAGTTCGCTCCATAGATGCATGTCTATGCTGATGAGTCGAAAACGACGAAAGCGAACTTTTATTCAAACATCATCAATTGCGCCGACAGAACTTCACGCGTAATTTCGTCCGCACGTTCACCAATTAGCACAATTTTTGCTGGCTCTTCCGCCGCAGAATTAGCTATTTGAATCTGATTTTCCGTTGCCTCCAAATGATGCCGCGCACCATTATCATCAATAAAGCAACCCTTCATTCGCCTGAGTTCATAAGCGTCAAAAAGTTCCAGCCAAATTTTTTCCAGAGTCGCCGCAGCAATTTTCATACCAGAAACATCCAGCACCGCATACGTCGGATTATCCGGTACGACCAACTCGCCATCGTATGTATCAAAAAACGCCAACAAACCAGACGGCGTCGACAGTTTATTGATATCAAATTTACCTCGTGGCGCGCTCAATATTTTTCCGTAAGGCAGGGAGCTCAGCTTGGATTCATACTGCAATCGCTCGTCGTCACTTAGCAAATCTTCTTTGGCCACTAAAATCATATCCGCCGCTTGCAACTCAATTTCATGCGCCGGCTCAATTCCACGCAAAATCTCATGTGCGTCAATAACATAAAAACTCTGCGCCAACTCGTACTTATTGAATATTTGTGCATTAATCAACTTCTCGACCAAATTCATCGTTCGCGCCACGCCAGTCGCTTCGATAAACACCGGAGCGGGGGAATTGCGACAAAAGTCAAGTAACATCCGCGTCAATGCATGCTTCGACGAACAGCAAACGCAATCGCCAGCCAAAGTCGTCACAATATCCGCCAGCTTTTCTAATCGATAACCGTCAACGTTTTCATTAGCATATTCATTCTCAATCACCCGAGAACCCTTATAGTCGCTTTGTTGCAATAAGAACTCAAGAACACTAGTTTTCCCAGCACCCAATGAGCCATTCACCAAATACAACGGAACTTTATCGATAATCGCTCGCCCATCATCAAACGGCGCATTGATACTAAATTCCAAATCATCGTCGCGTTTTGCCATATACTTATTATACGTCATTTTCACAAGGTGATATACTAAGTCTATGAAAGTCATCTTAGCGTTGGGAAATCCAGGAGAAAAATACACAAACACGCGGCATAATGCTGGGTTTTTGGCTATTGATAAATTTGCCTCAGAGCAGGGAAAAACCTTTTCAAATAAGCCAAAGGTTTCCGCAGATATTGCCGAACTCAATATTTCTGGAGAAAAAGTTTTACTAGTTAAGCCAACTACTTTTTACAACGAGGTTGGAATTTCCGCTCGAGCAATCTTAGATTTTTACAAATTGACATTGGATGATTTACTAATTATTCACGACGACACGGCACTGGACTTCAGCAAAATTCGAACCCGCAAAGGCGGACGAGACGCGGGCAGCAACGGATTGAAATCTCTGCATTCTCACGTCGGATCAGACTTTTGGCATATTCGTATTAGCACAGATAATCTACTCAGACGTCAAGTTGATGACGTAGATTTTGTCCTGGGTAAATTCAACTCAGACGAGCAAAAGATTCTCCAAAGCTGGATATTGCCCGAATCAATCAACTTGGTCGAGAAGTTTATTAACGGAACTATCGAGCCGTTCAGTATAAAATATTAAACAAATTCTAGCGTCGTTTTCGCGGCACAATTTTTGAAGCGCCGTTCTTCAATTGCTCTTCTGCTTGATGTAATTTCACAGCCGCAGCTTCTTGTAAATTGATCGATCGAGCTTCCAATATGCTGCTGCCGACCGCTAAACTCACGAACAACAAGCCCAAGCCGCCCGTCGCCCATTCTGGTAGTTCCAAGTGGAATAATTTGGCAATCATCATCACGCCGAGCGCCATAATTGCCCAGTGAGCGCCATTTTCCAAATATTTATATTTGCTAAGCGCACCTGTTCGCAATAAATATACGGTTAGCGATCGGACCCAAATCGCTCCAGCGCCCAGCCCAGCCACGATCAGTAGCACGCTGTTGGTAATAGCAAACGCACCAATCACACCGTCAAAGCTAAAGCTAGCATCCAGAACTTCCAAATACAACAAGCTAGCGAACGCCGCCCAGCCGGTTTTAATCTTAACGGATTTTGCGTCATCTTCATGGAAAAATGACCCAAATAGTTCCAATCCGATATGCAACACAATTCCAAGAACTGCTGAAATCAACACCAAAGATTTATGCGGTGCCTCGACCGTAAAATACAGAACAGCCGCCACGCTAAGCATTATGCACACCTTAAAATTCTCAAATCGCCCAGCCTTTGCCAAGATCGGCTCAACATGTCGCATCCAGTGAACACGCTTATTATAATCGATGAAATAGCTAAGCCCAATCATAATCAAAAACGCACCACCAAACGCATCAATCATAGGCGACGCCTCGTGCAGGATCTTGCCGTACTCGACAGGTTCATGTAGCGCCAGATTGATAACATCCATAAATCCGTGACCGCTCGCAATCATCACGATAGCAATTGGCAATATAAATCGAACGACAAACACCGCCACAAATATGCCAGCCGTCAGGAAGACCTTCTGCCAGACTTGACTCATTCCCGCCAAAACCTTACTATTTATCACCGCGTTGTCGAAGCTAAACGTAACTTCCAAAACCACCAAAATAGTAAATAACCAAAGACCGCTAACACCCATATGACTAAAAATCAAACTACCCAAACCTAAGGTTAATAGGACCGAAAACCAGAAAATCCGAAACGGATGATGTGAATGTAAAAGATGCTTCATATTGATTTAGTATAGCATAAGCATGGAGTATAATTTTATATATGGCACAAAAATCGCCAGATGGTCGCATAAAAAAGTTTTTATCAGCCAACAGTGAATTGATCGGTTGGGTGGTTTTTGGCGTCCTTATAATCTCTATTTATCAATTCAGCTCACGATTCGGCGTTATGTTATTAAACGGAGAATTTGCAGAATGGTGCAATAAATTACTTCCGTCATTACAAGATTTCATCACGCTAACGCTAAGCGTAATTGTCGAGGCGGTCCCATTCTTAATTTTAGGAATTATCATATCCGCGCTTATCAGATACTTTTTATCATCAAAAGATGTCTTTAAAATGTTACCAAAAAACGCCTTTCTTCGACGAATTACACTCTCTATGATCGGGCTAATTTTACCCGTGTGCGAATGTGGTAACGTGCCAATTGCACGCAGCTTAATAGCGAACGGATTAAAACCTGCCGACGTTATTAGCTTTCTTTTCGCCGCACCAATCATAAACCCGATAACCATAATTTCAACCATGACCGCCTTCAGTTTTGACACCCGAATGGTTTGGTGGCGAATTATTTTTGCGCTAATTATCGTACAAATAACCGCTTTTATCGTCAGCTTTTTTAAGGAAGATTCCATCATTAATCCAGAGTTCGAAAAACTTTGCCACCCTCATAGCCACGATTCAAAATTATCAAACATATTCAGCTCATCACGCAATGAATTCTGGCAATTATTTACTATGTTAGCCTTAGGTGCTAGCATCGCAGCTGCCACACAAATCTTCGTTCCGCGATTCATCATAAATGCCGTCGGCGGCGACATTTTCTTATCAGTCATATCCATGATCACGCTAAGTTTCATCATTTCGATATGCTCCAGCATCGACGCGTTCTTCGCACTGGCTTACGTGCGAAATTTCACGACAGGCTCAATTTTATCTTTCTTGCTATTCGGACCGATGATAGATATTAAAATGATTACGTTGTTAAAAACAACTTTTCGCTGGAAATTTATTGCAACAGTTACCTTAACTGTATTCATCCTATCGCTAATTGTCGGACTGGGGGTTAATTTATATGTACGCTAACCTTGCAAAATCAATTGGCGGAATTGTCGTTTGTGTATATATTCTGCTATTAGCTTGGCGCGACCAACTCGGCTTTTACGTTCATCCACGCTATCACACATTCGCGGTCATAATTAGCGTAATCGGCGTTATACTTTTGCTTATTGATATAATGTTGCAATTGAAAAATAAACCCGCAAAAGACAAATCTAGAATTAGCTTGAAAAAAATTACCCCGATATCTTATTTTGCAATAATTATATTATCAGTCGGATATATATTGCCACCAAAACCACTTTCTCCAAGCAGCCTCGCGCAAAAAGAAAGCCCTGTGATTATTGACCCCGAAAGCCGCTGTGAAACACCTCAGCCGAAAGAAAACTCTTCTACAATTTCAATAAATCGCTGGAAAACCGCCATAAATTCCTGTAAAGAAGCCGCTTATTTTAACGGTAAAAATATCACCATTACTGGCTTCGTTTCAAATGATCTATTAAAAAACTACGGCTATAATTACTTCAATATTGCCAGATACGTTATAAGTTGCTGCACTGTTGACAGCGTGCCTATGAAAATCCTGGTCGAGAAAAACTTTTCGACAGACTACCCAGATGGAACATGGCTAATCGTCAAGGGTAAATTGTCGCAAAAAATCGTTAATAGTCAAGCTGAATACGTCATAACCGACGCGCATATCACAAAAATCAACCAGCCCAAATATCCTTATGAATTACTCGGACTGTAGGTCTATTGCACACTTGTTGCAATAAGTTATAAACTATTGATAACGCTATGTTAAATGAAATATTTGAACGCCACAATCTTCGCCTGACAAAACCCCGTCAGCAAGTATTTGACATCCTACGAAATTCAGATGTGCCTCTTACGGTCGGCGATATTGCGAAAAACTGCAAAAACATTAACCGTGCCAGCATTTACCGCACGCTACTAATGTTCGATACTCTGAACATTATAAACACTATAACTATTGGTTGGAAGAATTATTACGAGTTAGCAGAACCTTTTATACCGCATCATCACCACCTATACTGCATCAATTGTCAAAATGCCGAACCTATACAATTACAAGAGCTCGAAAAACTCATAGATCTCATTGGTAAAAAACATAATTTCATAGTCACAAAACACCACTTTGAGCTGGAAGGTATTTGCGAAAAGTGCCGACATATTATAGAAAATAAATAATTTTTCCCAACAAAAAAGCGCCAGGTAAGGGTGGGCATCACCTGACGCTTTTTTACCCTTCAACCCACCCGAGCTACCGTATCAGTGAAGCGTCGCGACTAAAACTCCAAAAGTCCGCGCCTGATGACTATCAATACAATTTCGTACTCACATTAACAGAGGTCGCCTTTGAAAAAGGGCAGTTAAAGGGGTTAGTATGCGCGTAACGTTGAACCGCAAAAAGTGGAGGGTAAGAATACTTAATGCCATTGCGCGCAACCTAACATATAGTTAGAATAGGGGGTATAAGGTGCGTTTGGTTAATTATTACTTAACCAATCGTCCTTGATTATAGCAAACATTTGACAAAGTGTCAATACTTTTTACCACATTTTTTATGGAAATCAATAGAATTCTACCAGATGAGCATATTTTCTCCCAGAGATTAACAAATATTGCCAATCCGCCAAAAAGCTTATGTTATATGGGAAAGTTGCCGGAAACAAAGGCGCCAGTCGTATCAATCGTCGGGTCCCGTAAGCCGTCTGCCTACGGAAAAGAAGTGACCGAGCGATTAGCAACAGATCTGGCAAAAGCCGGATGTGTAATCGTAAGTGGACTGGCGCTGGGCGTGGACTGCATTGCCCAAAAAGCTGCGATTGAAGCTGGCGGGACGGTCGTGGCGGTCGTCCCAAACGAGCTTCCGGATATTTCACCGCGCACCAATTATCAACTAGCCATGAGCATCATAGAGCAGGACGGCGCGGTCGTTTCAGAATGGATGAAGGGCGATAATAAAATAGTCAATCGTTGGAGTTTTCTGGAGCGAAATCGTTTAGTGAGTGGGCTAGCTGATGGGATTATTATCACTGAAGCCGCCGAGCGAAGCGGCACACTAAACACCGCCTCTCATGCACTAAATCAGGGAAGAGATTTGTTTGTAGTTCCAGGCAATATAACCAGCCCGTTGTCGGCTGGCTGCAATACCTTATTAAAACAAGGGGCGTATTTGGTGACAGACGCCGACGATGTTTTATCAATCATAGCGCCAGAGAGATTACAAAAAGACAACGGCCAAGAATTAGCAGCCAGCGCAACAATTGAAGAAGCTATTATCATAAAACTCATCTCAGAAGGGCTGCGTGACGGCGACGAAATTCAACAAAAATCAGGATTATCCGCATCAGATTTTGCCACGGCGCTTACAATGCTAGAAATCAACGGTGTTATCAAACCTCTCGGGGCGAACAACTGGACGTTACGGTAGTTTTATTATATAATGCTACTTTATGAGAAGCCCCGACAGTTTACATCCAGAAAATGACATTACAGACAAAAAAAGAGAAGAGCCCTTTTTCAGTATAGAAGGCATACCCCCAACGCTACTTAGCCTCATCGGAACTGCCGCTGCGTGCATTGGGATAAAGGACCCTACTACATTTAAAGGATTTGCCACTTTCGTTATTGGCAGTGTAATGGATGCGCTAGACGGCAAACTAGCCAGGGCAACTGGAGGAGAAACTAAACTAGGCAAAATTGTTGACCATACTGGAGATAAAATCAAAGTATTCTGTACTATATGGAACATGTATAACGCAGGCACAGCTCCAAAATTGGTACTTGGTGGCTTTGCCGCGTCTAACGCTATCAATGCAGCGTGTTCAATAAAAACTCATATAGACAACCCCGACATGTCACAGGCGCCTGAAAAAAGTGGCAAGATAGCCATGGCCATGGAAGTTACATCTCTAATATTATATTCTGCCGGTAAATTTGCTGAGCTGCACGGCTTAAGAAAAACTAGCAACACAGTCAGGGCACTAGGTGGGCTGGCGGCGGCAACTGCTATAATTCCTGCGATACTATCGACAGCAAGCTATATCAGACGAGCAAGCGGCAATAACCACAACCCAGAAAAGCACCAAAATACGGGAGTTGATCGCAGTCTTGGAATAGCGGCACTACTTGGTCGCATTGGAGAATCTAGCCGTCAATAGAGATTGTTATTGTAGCTACATAGTGATTTGTTATAATATAAAGTTATGAAAAATCTCGTTATCGTCGAGTCACCAGCCAAAGCTAAAACCATCGAGAAATATCTCGGCAAGGATTTTCACGTCCTGTCCAGCGTGGGGCATATTCGCTCGATCGTTAAAAAGACGAAGGATGGAACGCCGCCGATTGACGTGGCTAACGATTTTTTTGCAATCTATGAAGTTGATCCTGAAAAAAAGAAAGTTATCACCGAACTAAAGAGAAATGTCAAGGCAGTTGGCAAGGAAAATGTTTGGCTCGCAACCGATGAAGACCGCGAAGGGGAGGCCATTGCTTGGCATTTGTGTAAGGTGTTGGATCTTCCTATTGAAACAACTAAGCGAATTGTTTTTCATGAGATCACCAAAGACGCCATAACCAACGCAATTAAGAATCCGCGAACCGTGGATATGAATTTGGTTCAGGCGCAACAAGCCAGGCAAATCCTTGACCGACTGGTTGGTTTTGAGCTCAGCCCAGTCGTCTGGCAGAAAGTTCCTGGTGGAAAGTCAGCTGGCCGCGTTCAGAGTCCAGCAGTGCGATTGCTAGTCGAGCGCGAACGAGAAATTATGAAGTTTGAGGGCAATTCTCAGTTTAAAATTACTGCCATTTTTATTCACGACAATCAAGAATTCAAGGCCGAGCTTAATCAAAAATTCGATACAGAAGAAGCGGCGAACAAGTTCTTAAATAGCCTGAAACCCGCCGAATTTGTTGTTAGCGATATCTCAAAAA
>CAUSFG010000027.1:0-9254 GCA_963530815.1 uncultured Candidatus Saccharibacteria bacterium | reverse complement strand
CGACTTGGCGCAGAGTGTCGATGATGTCAGCGGTGATGATTTCGTCCAGGTTGCCAGTCGGCTCGGTCGCCAATTTTAATTGGTGTGTGATCATAAAATCATTTACCTTTCTTGCTATAATTAAACCATCATATAAATAAGTATTCAAATATCTACACTTCCATAAGAAAGGCTATCAAATGACCAGAAAACTACTAGAAATAGAACGCAAACGCCAATTAACTGGTGACGCAAAAGAATTAATCAAGCGATTGCAAGACCTCGGTTTTGAACTAAAGAGTAGCTGCCACGAAATTGATACATATTATTCTCGTCCTGATGTCGATTTTATGAAGACGGTTGAATGCTTGCGGATTCGCCAGCGCGATAGTTTTGCTGAGGTAACGTATAAGCCAGCAACAAACGCTGCGACGCATACGGAAAATAATGTAATCATTAAGCCCGAGACAAACCTACCAATTAAGCCCGAAGATGTAGCAACCGCCAAGCAGCTACTGGCAAACCTCGGTATGATACAACTGGTCGAGGTCAACAAATACCGTCGATCGTTTCAGTCCTCTGATTTTCCGCAGGCAACGATAGCCATCGACGAAATCAAAGACGCTGGGACTTTCGTGGAAGTTGAGGTTTTGTCAGATGATGAGACTAGTGCGCTGATGACGATTAGTGAAATTGAAACCAAACTCGGCCTAGATTCAATGGAAATTGTGACGCGACCTTATCGTGATATTTGTATGGGCTATTAAGAACGCTGACGCCACAAAACTTCACAACTCCACTCGCAACCAATATAATATACCCATGGACACTTCACAAAAAAATCGCATCATAAAAATTACTATTTGGGCAGTCTGCTCAATTATCGTTATAACTGCTTTATTGGTCGCCGCAGCTTTCTTTTGGCCAGCAACATCCAAGCAGTTGCAATCTTCAAGCTCTGAAAAATTGAGCTACAACGACGCCATCGCCGCTGCAAATCGTACTGTTAGTGAAGACACTTCAAATACCGACGTTAGACCAGAATGCCGATCGATTATTAAAACCCACGGTAAAAAAACCACCAAAGCCGTAATGATGATTCACGGCGTAAGCGCATGCCCACAGCAATTCGCAGACCTAGGCGACACCTTTTTCAATTCCGGCTATAACGTCTATATTCCCCGCGTCCCCAGCCACGGTCTGACGGACAACAAACGACACGGAGAAATCACCATTCCAACAATGACGCAATTTATGAACTCCAGCACCAGTATAATTAGCGGTTTGGGTGATGAAGCGGGAGTTGTCGGACTTTCTGGCGGCGCAAATATGGCTACCTGGATTACGCAATACAACAGCCAAACCATATCACGAGCGCTACTTCTATCACCTTTTTATCAGCCTTCGGCGTCGGAAACTCCTTCCTGGAAAATCCCGCTTTTACGAAATCTTTACGGACGTAATATTCTTCCAGATTCGTTCACGGGTAGCAATTTGTCATATCGCGCTCTTGGAAAATATATAATAATCGCCAAGAACTATAAATCTGACCTAAAAGCTCCAGGGCTAAAATATGTCGGAGTTGTAACGAGCGAAAACGACACCGCAATTGATAAAAATCTCGCGGTCAATATACCTAAGCAAATGGCTGCAACTTCTGGCGCCAAATTCCAATATTATTCAATTCCGGCTTCATTTGGCATCGGTCACGACATTGTAGCCTTAAACCAAGACGAGGTTAAAAAACACGCCGACAAACTATATCCGTTCTATTTGGATATGTACGAAGGAAAAGACGTAAAATTAGAGACGAATTAGCTATCCTATTTACCTTGCACGGCTAAAATTCGCGCCTGAATTTTATCCAATTGAGCATCATCCATTTTTGGACCGTCAGCCGTGGTTAGCCAACCAGGATATTCCTCATAAAACGCTTGCTCGTGCGACACTGGCGAACCAATTCCCTTTGCCAAATCACCATGAAGCGGCATCAATTTGGCGTGCACATGCGCCACGCCCGTGCCCTCAAAAATCAGCGCTACTCGTGGGGTGCCAAATGCTTTTTCCAAAATACCAGCAACTTTTTTCACCGCCAGCATCATTTCGGAATATAAATTGTCATCCAAAGAAAATACGTAATCGCCCGGATTCTGCTTCGGAATCACCACAGTAAAACCTGGCGTATTCGGAAACGGTGTTAAAAATGCTAGGAATTTCTCATCTTCCCAAATCTTCCAAGATTTCATTTTTCCAGATACGATGTCGTCAAAAATTGTGTGATTCATAATTATTCCTTTATGCAAATAAATCGTTTAATGCCTCACTCACCGTTGGATGAGTGAATATTTGGTCACGCAGCACAGTATATGGCAGGCCATTATCCATTACAGTTTTGATAATATTAATGACTTCTGGTGAGTTACGACACAATAAACTAGCACCCAAAATTTGTTCAGTGTTTGCATCAATCACCGCACGCAGCAAGCCTGTTGTAGCATTATCAACATGCAGGCGTGGAATCGCCATAGCAGGCAGCTCTTTTACAATAATTTCGCGCCCCGTCGCACGCGCCTCAGCCTCTGTCATACCCACCCGACCTAGCGGCGTTTGCATAAATACCGCGTACGGCAAGGTTTTTTGTTTGGCGCGAGTGTACAGACCATCACCCAGCAGCTGACTTCTCACAATCCGAAAATCATCCAGCGACGCATAGGTAAATTGTGGCCCGCCCGTTACATCGCCCATTGCCCAAATATGCGACCGACTAGTGCGAAGTGTCTCATCAACCACAATTGCCCCGCGCTCATCCGTCGCTACACCAGCAGCTGGTAAATTCAAGCTTATCGTTGCCGGGCGACGGCCCGTAGCCATCAAAACCGCATCATAACCAGCGTAATCATCATGATTTACTGTGCGAATCGTCGCAGTAGACTCACCCTCAATCGCTGTCACATCCACACTAAACACAATCTCAATACCCTGTGCCTGCAATGCTTCAGTAGCAGCCCGAGCAATTGCTGGATCTTCACGTGCAAGCAGAGCATCGCCCCTCTCAAACACTGTTACTTTTGTACCAAGTTTGGCATAAGTTGAGGCAAATTCTAACCCAATATAACCGCCACCAATGATAGCTAGCTGTTTTGGCTGCGTCATTCTATCCAGCAATTCAGTACTGGTATACACAAACGGCTTATCAACACCTGGAATATCTGGGATGATTGATTCCGCACCGGTGTTAATAAAAATCTGCGGTGCACTCACTACTAACTCGTCGTCACCCGCTACAACCTTCACAGTGTGATCATCTACGAACGATGCCTCACCCTCAATGACACTCACCGTTTCACGATCCGCCAGCATGTGATAGTTCTTCTCATTCAACCGCGTCACTACCGTTGTCTTATGTGCCATCGCCTCGTCAAAACTTTGATGATGTTCGGCTGCATTGACTAGCACCTTAGTAGGAATACAAGCAATATTAATACAGGTGCCGCCATACATCTTTGGCGACCGCTCCACTAGCGCTACCTTTTTTTCCGCATTTGCCAGCGCTACCGCCAATGTTTTGCCAGCTTTGCCAAAACCAATGATGAGTGCGTCAAATTGTTGTGTATCCATTTTACCTCCTCCTATCTTTTTTAGCGATCTCTCTCGCTGCAACAAATTCTCTATCGGCACACAGAACTGCCTCTTTTATTACAAGTTTTTGAGCTACTACTATTATCGTGTGCGATAACTCCTTAAAACTATTCCAAAAAGTCCAACTTACCGCTTTCAAAATACCAGCAACCTTTTTCACTGCCAGCATCATTTCGGAATATAAATTATCGTCCAAAGAAAATACGTAATCGCCCGGATTCTGCTTCAGAATCACCACGGTAAAACCTGGCGTGTTCGGAAACGGTGTTAAAAATGCTAGGAATTTCTCATCTTCCCAAATCTTCCAAGATTTCATTTTTCCAGATACGATGTCGTCAAAAATTGTGTGATTCATAATTACTCCTTTTGAAAAAATTATAGCATTTTACGAAGCTTTCAGGTCGAACAATTTAAGTTCCATTCTACGACAAACCAGAACTAGCCACATCGTCGCAAAAATCCCCAATAAAACTTCTACTAGCACAAACCAAAACTTGCCCATCGCGTAACCTTGCGCCGCTATAATTGCCGCAAAAATCGGAAAACTGAAAGATGAGATTCGCTCACGATGAGTTAAATAGCTCAAACTCGACGGCAAAAGAAACATCAAAAGTACCATCAATATCACGATGCCGCGCGAGAAAACAAAATGCGCCGCGTGCATTGTATCGTTCGGACAAAGCGCCACTCCTATCATACAAATCGCAAACAATGAAAGTATCCATCCAGATATCCGAGCAGAGCGAATTTGACCAAGTTTAAGATAACCACGATTCATAAAAAATCCAATCGTCGCCATAATCAAACCAGATAAAAATACTCCCGAATTGAACGAAAATGCAGACAAACGGTTCGAGGTGGTTTCGCCCAATCTGCTCAAGCTCCAGTTCGTCCACCGAGTATCATCAGAAAGCAACATCGCCACAACCAAGCCCACAGCCAAAACGACACCATTAAGAATGCAGAGCGCCTGAAGGCGATTCTTACACAAAAAATCCTTAATCTGTCGGGGTTTCATATTGCTTAAAATTGTTCCAAAAAGTCCAACTTGCCGCTTTCAAAATGACGGACATCTTCGATTCCATACTTCATCATAACCAAGCGGTCGATTCCGCAGCCAAAAGCAAATCCCGTATATTCATTCGGGTCAATTTGTGCCGCCCTAAGGACATTCGGATGAATCATTCCGCAGCCCAATAGCTCAATCCAACCCTCACCAGAACAGACTTTACAATCAGGATTTTCTCCTTCACAAAACGGACAACTTAACGCAAACTCGAAGCTCGGCTCGGTGAACGGAAAGTAAAATGGATTAACGCGAACGTCAAGTTTCTTGCCGTAATATTCCTGCAAAAACTCTTGCAGCGTGGCAATCAAATTGCCAACATTAACTCGGCGCGAAACGTACACGCCTTCGACTTGATAAAATGTATGCTCGTGGCGCGCGTCCAAATCTTCGTTACGGAAAACGCGATCAGGAACGATAGCGGCAATAGCCTCGCCTTTTTCCAAATTATCGCGATATTTCATTAGCACACGATTTTGCATAGTCGACGTATGCGCCGGCGCAATCAAACGATCGCCATTAGAATCAGTCTCTTCGGTCATAAACGTGTCGTAATCGTCGCGCGCTGGATGACCTTTTGGAAAATTCAGGCTCTCAAACATATGGAATTGATCGTCAATTTCTCTGGACTCTTCCGTGACAAATCCCATGCGATTAAAGATCTCAGAAATGCGCTCAATTTCAGCGCTCAGCGGATGAATCGTGCCCTGTTCGCTCGGCAAAAGTTCAGGCTTGGACGAATTCACATCCATCGGCGCCGTAACGTCAATCGGTTTCAAGTCAACTTTTTCCAGCTCTTCCAGTCGCACATCAATAGCCTGTTCAATCGCCTGTTTTAGCTCGTTAATTCTCTTACCAAATGGACCACGCTCAACTGGTGGCAACGACTTGATTTGATCATACAATTCCCTAAGTCGTCGATCACGTAAAAACTCACGCGGAGATTTGGATTGCGAAACCGCCAAAACTATTTCTCTTCTCAATTCGTCTAAGTCAACCATTTTATCGTCCTTGCATTAAAAACATTACAATCACCGCACCAGCCATAATAGCAATTAAAATCCACGCCCACGCCAAAGTCGTCGTCTGTTTCGTGCCTTCCAAATATCTTATGTCGTCGACGCCGTCCATAGTTGCCTTTTCTTGCAAACTCGAAGCCTTCGCCTTCTCTCTTAATTCCGCCGCAATTCGCTCTTGCAATTCACTGCGCTGATCCTGTTGATTTACAAATAATCCCATAACTACAGTATAGCAAATTATGTTATAATAGTCGTGATATTACTTTAAGGAGGGAATATGGCTACGAAGAAAACTTCAAAGAAAGCCCCAGTTAAAGCCGCAGAAAAGAAAACCGCTGCCGCTAAGACTGAAACCAAAACGACCGTCAAGCGCGTCGTTGCTGAATCTACCGCTAAAAGCAAGCGTGTCGAACTAGATTCTAAATTACCAAACAACTTAATTAACATCGTTATTGCGGAAGTCATCGGCACGTTCATTTTGACACTTGCCGCATTATTTGCATCAGATATTTTGTCATCAATGTATGTCGGTTTTGCATTGATGTTCATCGTTGCAATTATCGGCAACATTTCTGGCGCACACGTAAACCCAGCTGTCACGTTTGGTCTATGGACAATGCGCAAGCTAAAGACTGTACTTGTACCATTTTACTGGGGTGCACAATTCCTCGGTGCAATGGCAGCTATCGTGCTTGTTGGCTCATTAACAAACGGCGGATTTGCCCTAAGCTTTGACCAATTCACCGCGTTCTCTTGGAACATCTTCGCGATGGAATTAGTCGGTACCGCTGTATTTGTATTTGGCGTCGCCGCAGTTTTGCAGCGCAAAGAAATCAAAGCAGCTGGTCAAGCTTTTGGAATTGGCTTAGCGTTGATGATTGGTCTTGTCGTATCTGGCTCAATCTCTTCATACATTAAAAGTACTGCTATTGCAAAAATCCAAAAAGATCAAAGCACTACTCAAACTGAGAAAAACGGCCGCACTTACCCACGCGAGATCTACATCTCAGGCGCAACTTTGAACCCAGCAGTTTCTTTGGCTGTCACAGAGAAAACCGACTCTCAACTACGCAGCAACGGAGTATTGCCAGCTGAAGGCGAAAAAAGCTATTCACGCTTTAGCCTGGAAGTAATTGCCGCTACCCTAATCGGTGCAGCATTAGGCGGTAACCTATTTCTACTCGTCAATTACCGAAACAAAGACGAAGAATAGATTATAACTTCACAATAAAATATCCCGCTTAATCGGCGGGGTATTCTTTATGTCAATCTTCCTGAGTCGGCCGATCAATCAGCTCCGGCTGAGCTTGATTATCGCCACCAGAAATTCGCACGACATCCTTATCAATCTTCCCTAGCTCCTTGTACGTATTGTTATAATGACCAACGGTCGTGCTTAAACTCTTGCCCATTTTCGTCATCAACTCGTCAAACTTTTTAATGTGAACGCCCAATTGACCAACTCGAACTTGAATGTCTTTGGCCTGCTCTTCAATCTGCAAACTACGAAGCCCCTGAAGAACGGTCTGTAGGTACGCGAGAAAACTAGTCGGACTAACAATAATCACTCGCTTATCTCGGAATGCATATTCAATCAGGTCGCGACTCGAACCGCCCTGACCAACATTGTCACTCAGAAGATCGTAATACAAGGATTAGCTAGGAATAAACATAAAAGCAAAGTCCATGGTGTTTTCGCGCGGACGAATGTATTTACTAGTTTCGTCAATTCGCCCCTTAAGGTCGGCCTTCACTTTGTTTAGCCACATTTCGCGCTCAGATTTTGTCTCGGCGTTAATCATCCGATTGTAATTCTCCAAAGAAAACTTACTGTCCACCGGCAATATTTGACCGTTGTCCAGAAAAATAACCGCGTCAACAATTTCGCCGTCCTTGAAGCGATATTGCATTTGATATTGCTTGGCTGGCAAAACGTTATCCAACACGCTCTCCAGATAAAACTCCCCAAAAACACCACGCTGCTTTGGATTTTGCAACACGTTTTGCAAGGTTTTCAGATCAGTCGCCGCATCAACCACACGCTTATTAGTCTCATCCAATTTCGCCAATCGCTGTGTCACGTCAGCCACCAACTTCGCGCTTTCTGACAATTGTTTCTGCACGGAAGTCTGAACTTGCGCGTTGCTTCGCTCCAACTTATCGCTGACGGATTCATTAAGTTTCGCAATAGTCCGCCCCAGCTCCACGACATCGGTTTTAATTAGCTCGACGGATGATTGATTTTTTAGCTCGCTGATTTTTGATTGCAAGACAAATAAAGTCGCACCCAAACCAATAGTAATAACGATTAAGAGAATAATGATAATGATTTCCATACACTTAGTGTACAGTGATTACAATGCTAAGACAACTCGTGCTAAGATTGCGAATAAAGTCATAAATAAAATCGCCGCGCCATTGCCACGAATTCTATTCAACCAGATTAACGACAAATATACCAAAACTGTCGCCAAAACTACCCATAGCAATGACAAAATCCAAGATCCGCCAGCCCATAATGTAGCGCCCCACAACGACACAGTTGCCGCGATTACTACTAGCAAAGGTCGCTTGATACCAAATACCGCCAATACCGGCACCAACATAATTCCCGCCAAAACCAGCGCGACGTAAGATGCGATGCTCGTGCTGTTTGCACAAATAGAAATATGCTCAGCGTTCGCACAAAATACGGGTGTAATCATAAATTTATCAAACGCAAGCGCCAGTAACCAGATAGCCACGCCGCTAGCGACTAAAATCGCCAAAATCCTCAAGAAAACTCGCCTTGAAAATGGATATGTGTAATCTGATATTTCTTCACGAAAAATAGCTGACAATAATTTCATACGTAAATTGTAACGTAAACTTGTCAATATTGCAAATGTATATGCTTAAATATTATGCTTTTTCAGGATATTCATCGGTTTGTACCAAATAATCCCTACACAAGCAATCAATAATCCGCCAATAACGTCAAGCGGCGTATGCACCAGAGCAATAACCCGACCGACACATATTAAGATTGTCATAACCAAACAAACAACAGCCAGCCGCCAACTCTTTGCTCCGAAAAATACCGCCAAAGTAATCGCCATTGTAAATAGCGCGTGATCAGACGGAAAACCCGGATTATTAAGGAATGACGCGCCAGCGGATACACCCAGAATCTCGAACGGGCGCATCTGATCTGGTTGATAAATGGACCCGATAATTTTTGCCGCCACGTAAGCAGTCAAACCAGCCATTAGCACCTGGCTATAAACTTGATATTTCTCTTTATTTGGAACTAATTTTATCAGCGCGTACGCACCAATTAGCACGACCGGTACCACCAGTCCGTCAGCAATTAGCTTTACAATCCATTGCAAGTTCATACTACCAGTATATCGCGTCAACGCTGGCCAGTAAACGCTTGCGGAAATCATTTTTCTATAGTACAATTATGTTTGCCGTTGGGATGTCGCCAAGTGGTAAGGCACCAGGTTTTGGTCACGCCATTCGGGGGTTCGAACCCCTCCATCCCAGCAAAGTTTGAAATTTAGCAGCCA
>CAUSFG010000026.1:0-10350 GCA_963530815.1 uncultured Candidatus Saccharibacteria bacterium | reverse complement strand
GCTGGATTGGGGCGATGCGGATATTGCAAAGCATTTATCGGTTGGACGGAAATCTTGCTGGAACTAGTGATGGCTGGATTATTCGTTGCATCCGTGACTTTTTGGCCTGGATCATTGACGGATATCTGGCAAGTCGCGTTGCTGGTATTGTGGTTGGCAAGTTTGGTGCTGCTGGCGATTTTGTTTGTCTATGACCTCAGATGGCTACTTCTTCCAGATGTAATTAATATTCCGTTTATCATTCTTGGCGCTATTTTTGCGGGAATAAAAGTATGTCTAGCTGGCGATTTTTCAAAAAGCTTGATGACGTTATTTGGGTCGATTGCGATTCTGAGCGGAATATATATGGTGCTATATTTATTCTCGAAATATCGTTACGGGGAAGATAAAACTTGGATCGGTTTTGGTGATGTTAAGCTTGGACTCGGATTGGGTTTGTTCTTAGGAAATTGGCTTTTGGCGTTTGCTGCGTTGTTCATCGCGAATCTTATCGGTACGCTTCTTGTCTTACCGTCAATGATGCGAGGAAAATTGCAGGCAACTTCACGGATATGCTTCGGCCCATTGCTTATCGTAGGGTTTTTACTCGCTTGGTTCTTTAGCCGACAAATTTTAGAGTGGGGCTTTCTTATTGTCTAAGTAAAAAGCGCTTATGCTATAATGGAGAAGTGATGGGCAATAAACAAAAAGGTTTTACTATAATTGAAGTGATTTTGTTTGTGGCTATTTCTGGCTTACTGACCTCTATGTTAATGGTCGGCGTAAGTATGTCAATTAATCGTCAGCAATATCGCGATTCGGTGCAATCATATGCTGGTTTTTTGCGAAATGAGTACTCGAAGGTGGTCAATGTTGAGAATGAGCGATCTAAGGGCGCTTGCCCAATTGAAAGCTCTGATGGTCGAGCTGAAACTCTACGTGGCCAATCTGATTGTGTGATTGTCGGTCGCTATATTACCACTGAAGGTTCTCTGGGCTCAACGGACGGCAATCTGTACAAAACTTATCCAGTTTATGCTTATAGATCAGATAAGGGTAGTGCGTGGACTTATAAACGCGGCGCTGAGTCTGACAAATATATTGTTAATTGGCAAGCAAAGACTAGGTTTTCTAACCAAGCTAAGGATAGTGCGTATATTTCTATTTTGATGTACCGCCACCCAGAGACGGGGCAGTTGGATATTAGAACTGACACGAGCCGATTCGGCGACAATTTAACTGATTTCGTCAACAATAAAAATAGTGCTGGAGTTGTGCAATCTGCTGGTGAGCAGCGTCAACAGAGGGAAATTTGTGTTTATGATGACGGCTGGCTACCGGGGGAGAGATTATCTATTTTTCTACGATCGCATGCAGGTTCTGCTGATGCTGTAGTTATGGGTAATGCTACGGGAGGTTGTGCTGATGCGTAAGCTTAACAGGGGCGACACACTTGTTGAAGTGCTGCTTGGCGTGACTATTTTTAGCCTAGTCGCCGTTATTGCATTAGAAACTATGAACCGCGGGATGGCTATTGCTCAGTATTCTTTAGAGACGACGTTGGTTCGCCAACAGATTGACGCTCAGGCTGAAATGCTAAGATATGCGCATGATATGAAAAATGACACTTGGAAGAAATTGGTAGACAATAATTCGGTGAGCGTTTCTGCTGTTAATAGCAATGAAGGAAACTTGGGTGCTGAGAAATGTCCTGATGATTTTTCTACGAAAGAGTTTGCTTTGGCTGCGACGCCTTCACTTGCTTCGAAGATTAGTATATTGAACAATCCTGGCGATTATAAACCAGCAGAAACGTACGCGCGGGTTGATAGCGATACTAAAAAAACGTATGGAATATCTGTTAGATTGGTTAAGCCGAGTACGACTGTCGGGAGCAGGGATAGCAATAAATATGATGCGTACATAAAAGCGTGCTGGATGCCAGTTGGCAGTAAAATGCCGGCAACTATTGGTACAATTGTGAGGTTATATGATTCGGGACTATAAAAAGGGATTTACACTTATCGAATTGATGCTCGCTATGAGTTTTATCTCTGTTCTTTTGTTGTCGATTGCTATGGTGGGTATTCAAGCGGGAAAAATGTATAGTAGAGGAATTGTGCTTCGTGATGTTAATCAAGCGGGGCGGGATATTTCAGACACTATCCGACGTGATTTTCTTCAGGCGAATGCTGAAAAGATTGATAGTACGGGGTTGAGGGTGCCGAATAATAGCAATTGGTCAACTGGTCGACTTTGTCTTGGCTCTCATTCTTATGTGTGGAATAATCCAAAGTATTTGGACGATCCTAGCCTGTTGGGCGGAAATAGCCTGTTTAAGGTTAATGGTAATCCAGTGAATTTGGTGCGCGTAGTTGATGCGGATAGTGGATTGTGTAAAAAAGATGCTTCTGGCAAATATCCGGAAACCGTCGATCTTGCGAAATCGTCCAATTTGCTCAGGGCTATCAATAGCGGCGATGGCTCAATTGGTGTACACGAAGTTACATTAGAAAAGGTTACCTCAGACAATTCAAGGGAGGCGCTGTATAAATTGACCTTTACGCTGGGGACGAGCAAGATGAGTGAAATAAGGAATTCTTCCTGTAAAGCTCCGACTGAAGATGATAGCAATTTTGAGTTCTGTGCTATAAATAAATTTGAGATGATTGTGAGGACAAATGGGTAAAAATGCGCGACAATCAGGTGCTGTATCTCTTTTTGCGGTTATATTTGGCGCGATGTTGCTGACTATTGTTACTATTGGTTTTATTAAGTTGATGATTATGGATCAGCGACAATCCTCGAATAATGATCTGTCGCAGAGTGCTTATGACGCGGCTTTGGCTGGGGTTGAGGATGCTAAGCGCGTGGTTCGTGCCGCTCAAACGGGCAATATTCAAGCGGCGGGAGTGCTGAATGGTCCAATTAATTGTAATATGGTCGCGGCATCTGGTGTTGTCGGAGGTGGCTCTTCTGGTGAAACTATTATTAAAACTGGTACAGATGCGGGTAAAAAATTTGATCAAGCGTATACTTGCGTAAAGATCACTATGAAATCTCAAGATTTTATATATAAGTCTATCGAGGAAAAATCTCAAATTGTGCCACTACGCGCAACTGGTTCATTCAATAAGATATCTATTGAATGGTATAGGCGCGATGATGAGAGTAATTTGAATGGCGCCAACGCCGCTAACACTGAAATATCCACTTCTGGGGATCTGCCGACGAAAAACAACTGGAATGCCAATTCGCCACAATTGATGCGCGTGCAGCTTATTAACCCAGGCGCCACCTTTAATTTAGCGGCTTTAGACTCAACTGGTGTCACTTCTTTCTTGCGACCGAATGTTTTAAGATCAGACGTAGTAGGTCAGAATGGTACTGCTGTTTCTGGTAAGATTTCTGATCATCCACGCGCAACTGACGGTAACGAACATAATAACGGAACAAGTGTGATTTCTTGCAGCAAGACATTCAAGTTTTCTGGCGAATATTCATGTAAAGCGGTGATTGATGTTGATGAGATTCCAGCCGGTAGCGAAACTGCGTTCTTAAGGTTATTACCTATATATAAAGGTGGTAGTGTGAAGATTTCTCTTCAGAAAACCGACGGAACGATTGTCAATTTTGATGGAGTCCAGCCAATTGTCGATTCCACGGGGCGGGCAAGTGATTTATTCAGAAGAGTTGAAGCTCGATTGCAAATAGGAGATGATTTCGCATATCCTAATAATGCGGTTGAATTAAAGAATAGTCTATGCAAAGATTTCTCTGTATCTGGCGGCGGATCTGCTACCGCAGGTCGATGTAAGCCCATAAGCTAAGCTTCTGTGTCGCTATGAAATCGGTCGTGAATATCTTTCAGATGCTGGTCGGTAACGTGCGTATATACCTGTGTTGTTGATATATTGCTATGTCCCAGCATTGATTGGACTGAACGCAAGTCTGCACCGTTCATAAGTAGGTCGGTGGCAAAGCTATGGCGCATAGTGTGTGGGCTTACATGTTTTGTGATACCAGCTAATCTAGCGTATTGACCAACCATTCTCTGAATGCTGCGCGCGCTTAACCTACGGTAATCTCCGGAGGTGTTGGGAGTTGCGTGGCGTTTACTATAGCTTAAAAATAGGGCGGGTAAATTATCTGTTCTAGCTTCCAGGTATGCCGATATGTGTTCGGCAGCACTTTTCGAAATAAAAACAGGGCGATCCTTTTGTCCTTTTCCTCGCACCATAAATTCGCGCCTCTTTAGGTTTATATGATCTCGGTTTAAATTGACCAATTCTGAAACACGTAGTCCACTGGAAAATAGCAACTCAACGATTGCTCGATCTCTCAGACCAGATTCTGTATCGGTTGGTATTTGATCGATCATGCGTAAAACCTCGTCATATTGTAAAAAAGTCACTTGTTTACGGACTACTTTGGGCAATATAATTCTGTCGGCCGCTAGACTTTTGATATTACGACGAGAAAGGTAGGTTAGCAGACCTCGTAATGCAATAAGATGGTAACTTTGGGTAATTAAAGATAGTTCTTCGCCGGTGTTGTCATTTTTATAACGGTTTAGCCAGAGGCGATACTGGCGTATTAGTTCTGATGTAATTTTCTCAACATCTATATCGCCGGCAAAATCGATGAATCTCTCCAGGTATAGTTGATAATTTATGATGGTTTTTTGACTGCGTCCACCTTCAACCTCTAGGTGTTCTAAGAAATCAGTTAAGGCTTCTGACATAAACATAATATTTATTCTATCGCTAATGAATATGTTTATCAAATTATTTATTTCTGCTACTATATTAGAAAATAATAAGCAGAGGAGTATCTATGGCAGAAAGCGAAAAAAACTACTGTGGCGTTGAGAGGACATTGATCGTCTTTAAGCCTGACGCAGTTCAACGAGGTATAGTTGGGGAAATTTTACAACGTTTTGAGCGAGTTGGTCTAAAAATAGTTGGCGTAAAAATGACATCACCATCCAGAGACCATTACTATGCTCATTACGAGGACATCGGTAAATTGGCTACTCGTCGAGGCGAGGATACTTTGAATATAACACTAGATATGATGATGGATGGTCCAGTTATAGCAATGGTATTAGAGGGCGTTGAAGCTGTTGCTGTTGTTAGGAAGATTGTTGGTCCAACAGAGCCTAAGTCAGCTGACATGGGAACAATTCGCGGTGATTACTCACACATTAGTTTTGGCTATGCAGATGAGTGTCAAAAGGGAGTTCCAAATTTGATTCACGCATCTGGCGATTCAGATGAGGCTGTTCGTGAGATCGAGCACTGGTTCAAGCCGGAAGAATTGGTAAATTATCACACACTAAGTGAAAAGTTTACTCGCTAAGCTAGTCTTTCCTGAGAGTTACCGTGGTATAATGGTTGTATGCCTCGGTAGCTCAACTGGATAGAGCAGATCCGTCCTAAGGATAAGGTTGTAGGTTCGACTCCTGCCCGGGGTACCATATATATGACAGAGCAAATTAAAGACAAGCAATTTGATGGGCAGCGTGACGGAGAGCAACTGTTGTTTGTGTTTCGTCGTCACATAATCGCTATGAGAAAAGGATTTTATCTGCTTCTCGGATCAATGACGCTTGGTTCATTGCCTTTTTTAATTTGGCAAGATAATTTGAATCTTTTATGGGTGTTTGTTGGCGGATTTATTTTTGGTCTAATGTTATTTTTCTATCATTTTTTGATGTGGTTTTATACTTACTATATTGTTACTGATCAGAGGATTCGTCAGATTACTCAGCATGGATTTTTTGGTAAAGATGTCATTGAGTTGAAATTGTCAAAGATCCAGAATATTAGTTATAGTATTCCGGGGTTTAGCGGAGAAATGTTTAAGTTTGGTACAATAGTTATTCAAACTTTTGTTGGAGATCTTGTTATAAAAAACGTAGAACATCCAGATAAGATCTATAATAAATTACAAGACGCAGTGGAAATTTCGACAAAGAAGGAGGATATCAATGAAGAATCTATTGAACCGTAAAGATAAAAAACAGCCAAAGGAGCTACCTAAGAGGATTACAAACGATACAGTAGCTCAGCACCGCGAGAAGGTCTTGGCGGCTGGTCGTAAGCATAAATATCCCATCCAGTACACCAAACGTCGATTGGTATGGATAACGATGCTTGTTAGCGTTGTTATTCTGATTGTTTTTGTTGCTCTTGGTTGGGCGCAGTTATATGTCTGGAAAGACACAAGTGATATCGCATATAGGATAACTAAGATTTTACCTCTTCCAGTAGCTAATATTGATGGAGAAAATGCTGAGTATAGCGACTATCTTTTGTATCATCGTAGTTCATTGGCAGTATTGCAGTCTCAGGGGCAAGCAGATCAAAAGGACAAAGTTAAGTTCTATCAAAACCAGTCCATAGATAAGGCGTTGGAGGTGGCATATGCCAAAAAGCTTGCGAGAGAAAATAATATTACGGTAGATGATAAAAAGGTTCAAGATCTTATCAAAAAACAGCAGGAATCTAGCAAGCTATCGCAGTCCGCTTACGAGTCTGTAGTAAAAGACAACCTTCATTGGTCAATGGATGAGCTAAAAACTGCTATGAAATATACCTTGTTAAAGCAGGAAGTATCTTTTAAGATTGATAAAACAGCTAATAACCTAGTGTCTGACATTAAGAAGAGACTGCAAGAGGGTAAATCATTAAAGGATATTGCTACGGAAATGGGTGACAAAGTGCAGTCTGTATTTGATCTATCTGTCTCTACGGATAATTCTGACGGAGGTTTAACGAAAGCGGCTATGTCATTAACAAAGGGTAAAATCTCAGGTCCTATAAAGACTCTTTCGGGTGATGGATATTATTTTGTGACACTTAATAATATTGAAGGTAACACCGTAAATTACTCTTATGTAAAAGTTCCATTGACTGAATTTAATAACCAGTTTAACTACTTAAAAAATAACAATAAAGTAAAATATTTCATTTCTATCGATAAATAGGCTATCTAGTTTGAAAAAACTCCTATTTTTGCTATAATTTCCTAAGGAGTTTGCCGTTGTAGCTCAGCTGGTAGAGCAGCTCATTCGTAACGAGCAGGTCGCTGGTTCAAGCCCAGTCAACGGCTCCATTTTATGAAAGATACTGTAAAGAAATCGATAAAAATTGTTTTTAGCGACAGGACTGTGGCAACTCTTTTGATCGTTAACGTTGTTGTAGCTATTGTTGTATCTATATTTTTAGGATCATCAATAAAACATAGCGAGGCTCAGGTTATTACGCGCTACACTACGTATGGTGATGCGAATTTTTATAGGAGCCACTGGTCTAGTCTACTTAGTTATTTTGCTTTGGCATTTATGATAGTTTTTGGTCACTCTGCGCTAAGTGTCAAGTTAATTTCACTAGAGAAACGAAGCTTGGCTATATTTCTTTTGTGGTTGACGCTGGGTATTTTAGCTATTTTAGCTATTTTAGCCTATTCTATTATTAAAATTGCATCGATAGGATAACATATGGACATTGAGATTCCACTTGGTAAACGAACAAAAAAATATCGTTTTCTTGAGATGCTTCCTGGGCTGCTAAGTTATGGCGCTATTGTTCTTCTGGTTATCTTATCCATAGTAAGTCCCGTTTTAGCGTCAATTTATTTGTTGACTATAATACTAATTGCTTTTGTAAAAACAATAGCTATCAGCTATAGGATAGTTAATGGTCATAACAATATGGTAAAAGCTTCAAAAGTCGACTGGAATAGGCGATTATCTGATTTGGAAAATCCAAAGGAGGCATATTCTAGGCTGAGAGATAATCAATCTAAGGAGTTGTTATATCAACAACATGTAGACAATCTAAGATTTATGTCTGCTGCGGAAGATGGATATTATCCTAAGCCAAGTAATATTTACAACGCTCTTATTATGCCTGCATACAACGAGAGTATAGAAGTGATTGAGCCTGCTCTTAAGTCAGTATTAGATACTACATACGACAAGAAACGTCTAATTGTAGTTTTTGCGTACGAAGAACGTGGTGGTGTTGATATTGATACAACAGCTAAAATACTGAAAAAGAAATACGGTAAGTACTTTCATTCTTTCCACATTGTAAAACATCCAAAAGATTTGCCAAATGAGGTAGTTGGTAAGGGTGGAAACATCACGTATGCAGGCAAGTGGCTGGAGCAATATTTACAACAGGAAGAAATAGCTTTTTCTGATGTTATTGTTACAACAATGGACTGTGATAATAAGCCGCATAAGTATTACTTTGACTATGTGACATATGAGTATATTACTCATGAAGACAGAAAACATTTATCGTTTCAGCCTATATGCTTGTTTACTAATAATATATGGGATGTTCCTGCGCCAATGCGAGTAGTGGCAACAGGGAATTCATTTTGGAATATTATCAGCTCCATGCGCCCATATTCTTTGCGTAACTTTGCGTCACATTCGCAACCAATGAACGCTCTCGTTGAGATGAACTTTTGGAGTACGCGAACAATTGTTGAAGATGGCCACCAGTACTGGAGAAGCTATTTCTATTTTGATGGTAATTATGAAGTTGTGCCAATTTTTGTGCCGATTTATCAAGATGCAGTGCTGGCTAACAGTTATAAAAAAACATTAAAAGCTCAGTTTATCCAGCTGCGCCGTTGGAGTTATGGGGCTTCGGATGTGGCGTATGTTGGTAATAATATATTTAATAAAAATAGGACGGTAAAATTTTGGCCTAGCCTAGCTAGGTTTATAAGGCTATTAGATGGTCATGCAACTCAGGCTTGTATTGCTCTAATTGTTGCTTTCGGTGGATGGGCTCCTCTTGTACTAAACAGTGAAGCTGCACGTAGCGTTGCTGCTCACCAGTTGCCGGATACTGTTAGTTTAATACAACAAGTAGCCATGATAAGTATTTTGGTATTGATTTTTGTATCGTTCAAGTTGTTGCCGCCTCGTCCAGAAAGATATAAGAAGAGTAGAAACACGTTGATGGTTCTACAATGGTTCTTGATGCCTATTACTTCTATTGTGTATAGTTCTTTGGCGTCATATAATGCACAAACTCATCTTTTGCTTGGTAAATATCTTGATAAGTTTGACGTGACAGAGAAGACTACTGTAGAGATGAATGATCAGAGTCGTGCTCAGAAGAATAAGAAAAAGAAGGACGACCACGACGCCTCTTTCTCTGAGAGATAATAAGATTATGTTGTGCTGCATATTGCAGTGCAGCTATTTGGTCAAAATTCTGTAATGTTGAGTGGACTATTTCGGCGATGTGCTGTGATGATATCGCGGGTTTGTTTTGTAGGTGTATTAATTTATCTTGTATAGTATTGGCCAAGTCATAGCTGTATGAGCCTGCTAATTTTTCGTTATGATTAAAACTTCGCGCAATACTAAGTATCAGTTTTCCTATAGAAAAATTATTTTTCTCGCCATCTTGTGATATGACAACGAGGGAAATCACAGGCTTTTCGTAGGTTGTAAAAGAATAACCGCATTGGTCACACATATGTCTACGCCAGGTTGTTGGGTATTTTTTATTTTGACGAGAATTTGTTACGTGGGTTTTTCCGTGAAAACATTTTATGCATATCATATCAATATATTGACACACAACTATAAAAAAATCCAGTGGAAAAGTGCTGTGTAAAATAAAAATCGCCCCGTTATAGAGGCGACTACTTTGTAAATCTGGGAACTTAATTAAGTATAGATCTTTCTTCGTTGATCTTCTTATTATATTCGTAGTGAATTTTGGTCTTGCTCAATAAAGAACAGCGTTGCGGCTTTTTTGTGTCTAAACTAGGTGAGTCATGTTTACTCATACTTTAAATTCTAACATACTTATCAAATAAAGTCAAGGTTTATATGGCAAACGTGTAGGTTTGGTCATTTTTTTGTTGTATTAACTAATTCTATTAATAAAAAAGCCTCGTCTACTATCGACGAGGCTTATATGTCGTATCTGGTGGGCAATAGAGGATTCGAACCTCTCACCTCTTCAACGTCAATGAAGCGCTCTAGCCAAATGAGCTAATCGCCCAGATATAATAATATTACCATAACAGATGTCTACTATCAAGGAGCGTGGTATAATATTGGTATGAGTGAAGAAGAACTAAAATCTATGAGACACAGCCTGGCGCATATTATGGCGCAGGCTATTCAGCATTTATGGCCTCAAGCGAAATTCGGCGTGGGTCCAGCTATCGATAATGGTTTTTATTATGATATTTATCTTGACAACGGGACAATTTCTGAAGCTGATCTTCCGAAGATAGAAGAGGAGATGCGAAAGATCGTAGCGGATAATTATCCGTTTGAGAGGCGCGATGTGTCAGTAGAAGAGGCTATTGATTGGGCTATAA
>CAUSFG010000025.1:0-10862 GCA_963530815.1 uncultured Candidatus Saccharibacteria bacterium | reverse complement strand
GTTGGAAGACATCCGCGGCAGCATTATGGAACTTGAATATTATTTGAAAAAGGTGAAAGTATGACACATAAACAATTTGAAGAATTTATCCTGAGTTTGCCGGGCGTATGGCTGGATTATCCATTTGGCGAGAATGTCGCGGTATATAAATTTGGTAGAGATAATGACGGTGCAGGGAAAATGGTGGCGTTGGTGACGGAAGGCTCAAAGCCGCTCAGAGTAAGCCTAAAATGCGATCCGTTGTTGGCGCAGAATTTACGAGAAAAATACGAAACGGTTTTACCAGGCTATCACTTAAACAAGAAACATTGGAATACAATTATTTGTTCAGGTCAATTGACTGACGAAGAGGTCTTTGACTTGGCGAGGCTGAGCTATCGATTAGTCTCGGAAGCTTAATCTGCTTTAATAATTTGATTGATTTGTTTTTGAATATTCTCTAAGTCACCAGCAGTTTTTACTAGCCATTCGCGCATCTTTTTTGACTTGGTGGATTTGTACACCTTTTTCATCATATTGATCGTATCTGTTATTTGCACATTCATCTCATGAGCATAGGTAATATCCAATTGCGCGTTCAGAAGAGCTTCATCCAATTTTTTCTCTAATTTTTCTGACGGATCTAGAGCGAGGATGTCCTTCTGTTTCTCCTTATAATTGATGCCGGTTGCTTGAAGCGCTTCGCCCATTGAGGCATCCGCAGTGGTCAGCACTGCAACCAGAGAACTATTGGTGGTCTGCAGACTGGTCGAGCGGAACTTATTATTGTATTTTTTGGAAATAGTGAGTAGCTTATTAACGCGCGCTGCAACTTGTGACGGGTTGGCGTTCGGCATGGAATCTTGTGAAAAAACAAATATCGCGATTAGGGTTATCAAGCCGATAAAGCTCAAGATAGCGATGATGATTTTGGTTTTTTTATCAAAACCTTCCGCTGGCGGAGGTGTGGCAATTTGATTCAGATAATCGATACCTTGAGGTTGGTTATTCAAATTGTCAGGATACATATTTCTATTTAACCACAAACAATAACAGAGGTAAAGAGTGATATAATAAAAATATGAATGATGCCAAAGAAGAAGTGCGGGCGCGACTGAACATCGAGGATGTGATTGGTGAGTATGTTCAGTTGAAGCGAGCGGGGCGCAATTTGAAGGGTTTAAGTCCGTTTACCGACGAGCGAACCCCAAGCTTTATGGTTAGTCCAGAAAAGCAGATTTGGCACGATTTTTCTTCTGGAAAAGGTGGCGATATTTTTACGTTTGTGATGATGGTGGAAGGAATGGATTTTCGTCAATCACTGGAGCATTTGGCTCGGAAGGCAGGCGTTGATCTGACTTTGTTTTCTAACGGCGACGGACGAACAGCCAAGCGTCGTGCCAGAGCCAGAGAAGCGCTTAAATTGGCTGCTAATTTCTATCAGCAGAATTTGGTAAAAAATTCATTAGCTCTGGATTATGTGGTTAAAAAACGGCGATTAAATCGTCAAACAATTGGTGATTTTTTGATTGGCTATGCGCCGGAGAATGGCGACACGTTGACGAAAGCATTGGAAAAAAGAGGATTTTCTAGGCAAGAATTGGCGGACGCTGGCTTGTCGAATCGGTTTGGTGGCGATTTGTTTCGTGGGCGAATGATGGTGGTGTTGAGTGACGGCAATGGCGAAGTCGTGGGATTTACGGGCAGAATTATTCGTGACGATCCGCGCGCGCCAAAATATCTGAACACGCCACAAACGCTGTTGTTTGATAAATCGCGGCATATTTTTGGTTTGCATCAAGCCAAGGAAGCGATTCGAAAAAGCGATGTGGCGGTGATTGTTGAGGGCAATTTGGATGTGATTAGCAGTCATCAAGCGGGCGTCAAAAATGTGGTTGCGACCTCTGGAACAGCGATGACGACGCAGCATTTGAAGTCGCTTAGTCGATTGGCAGGGCGGATTCGCTTGGCGTTTGATGGCGATCGAGCGGGAGTTAACGCAACGGAGCGGGCAATCAACTTGGCGCAAGAAGTTGGCGTGGAGCTGGAAGTCGTGAGTTTGCCTGATGGCGTCAAAGATCCAGACGAATTGATCCAAAAAGATCCAGCACTTTGGCAAGCGGCGATTGACCAATCTCAGCCAGCGGTGGATTGGGTGATTGCTAGATACGCGGAAATGGAGAATTTGAAGTCGGCAGAAGGCAAGCGGCGATTTTCGACTATTGCGCTGAGAATTGTCCGAGGCTTGAAAGATCCGGTGGAGCAAGAGCATTATTTGTCAGTAATTTCTGAAAAAACTGGCGCGTCAATTACCGCGCTGAAGGCAAAATTGTCGAATGAAAAAGTTGCTGAACATCAATTGAAAAAGGCAAAAATTGAGAAAGAGAAACCGACTCCAGTTCAGGATGAAACTGAGGATATGCTGGCAGGGTTGGCGGCGAGTGAAAAATCTGTGCGGCGCTGGTTGGCGGCGGTTTCTGGCGAAATGTTGGATGATGACAACGCGCGGCAATTGATTGGCTATTTGCGGAAGAACCCAGACGCGGATTTGGACGAGGTTCCGCTGGACTTGCAAAAAATCGAACAGTATGTGAAAATAGTACAGTTGAAAAGTGAAAGTCGTTACGCCAATTGGGAGCGAAAAAGCTTAGACGAAGAGATGGCTCGGCTAGTCAGACAGATAACAATCAAACATCGCGAAAACAAAAAGAATCAACTATTAACGCAGCTTAGAGAGGCTGAGGCGTCGGGTGATGAGATTTTGTCTCAGAATTTGCGCCAGAGCTTAAATAATCTGATTAAGGAGAAAATGTGAGCGACGACATCACGACGAAGCCAGTAAACTTAAATGAAGATGATGATTTTGATCCAACGCTTATAGACGAAGAAGAATCGGAAGATTTGGATTCGTTGACAACTGGGCAATATTTGGACGACGTGTCAGATGACTCGGTCAGGTTGTATCTGCGGGAAATCGGTAAAATTCCACTACTTAGCGCTGAAGAAGAAATGGACTTGGCGCGCCGAATTGTTGAAGGCGATAAAAAGGCTAAGGATAAGATGGCTGAGGCGAATATGCGTTTGGTGGTGTCGATTGCTAAGCGTTATTCTGGTCGTGGTTTGGACTTTTTGGATTTGATTCAAGAAGGAAATACTGGACTTTTACGTGCGGTTGAGAAGTTTGATCCGGATAAGGGGTTTAAGTTTTCGACTTATGCGACTTGGTGGATTCGTCAGGCAATTACGCGTGCGATTGCTGATCAGGCGCGAACGATTCGTATTCCAGTTCACATGGTGGAAACGATCAATAAATTGCTGCGTACTCAGCGACGAATGACACAGGAATTGAACCGTGAGCCAACAATTGAAGAATTGTCTAAAGAGCTGGATATGGAACCAGAGAAAATTGAATATGTCATTAAGATCAAGCAAGACATTTCTTCTTTGGATGCTGGCGTTGGGCGTGATGGTGAAGATGACGACTCAGTTTTGCAAGATTTTATCGTTGACGAAGATACGGTTTCGCCAGAAGATTCCGCTTCAAATCAATTGTTAAAAGAGCAAGTTCAGGAAATTCTATCAAGTTTGAGTGATCGCGAGCAGAAAATTGTTCGAATGCGTTTTGGTTTGGATAATGGAAAAAACCACACTTTGGAAGAAGTTGGTCAGGAATTTGCAGTTACGCGTGAGCGAATCCGCCAGATTGAAGCTAAGGCGCTAGCAAAACTTCGCAAGCACAAAGACGCGAAAAAACTTTACGAATATCTGGACTAATTAACACTGTTCGGGCGATTTACAAAAATGGGCGTCGTGAGTTGCGGCGTCTATTTTTTGGTGTAATTGCTCGAGGCTGCCGTCGTTAATGATGAAATAATCAGCGATAGCAATTGGTCCACCTTTTTCCAAATTCTCGATTTCTGACCAGTCGCGCTGATCAACTTCGTGCGGTTGCATTGGGCGCTCTATGCGTTTAGCCATTCGTTGATAACGGAGGTATTTCGGCGTAACAATAGCAATAACGACAACTTGTCCAGGAAATTCGTGCTTAAGGAATTTATATTCACTCCAAGTGTATAATCCGTCTAAAACGATTTTATTTTGCCCAGCGTTTATTAAATCGTGGATGTTTTTTATGACGCGTTTGATTACGAAATCTTTGCCTTCACGGCGACGAATTTCTTCGCGAAATTGCTGTTGATTGTCCCAAGTTTTTTCAATTCCAGCCTCGTCCATGGCTTTATAAATAACGCCACCGAAGTAAATTTTTGGAAATCCTTTTTCTGTCAAATATTCGACCGCCGAACTTTTGCCGCTACCGGCCAGACCGACAAGGGCGATAATTTTGCAGCTATGCTCGCTTGTACTCATGGGGATTATTGTAACAGCTCTTCAGCTGGGTGGCAAACAGGTGTGGCTGCCGGTTGGTTGTGTTGATTCCTGCGAGTAGTTTGTTCTGGAGCTCTTGACTTTGATATGAAACAGTCGGCCCCGGTTAGAATGGTTAATTTACCACGACGATCGCCAGCAGGGCATCCTGAGGGCTGAAGCCGGGCCGCAGTTTATAGCGGTCGCGCGTAGGTATCTTGTGCCGGGGATGGAGATACTCGATTTCTTCGTAACTCTCGTCGTCGAACACCTGCCAGATATCAACAGGAGCGAGCGGTAGCTCATCGCACTTGGGTTTGTAAGTATGAAACGCCTGTAGCAGGGCGAAAATTTCCTCGCCGCTATAGTTGTCGCATCGTCGAGCATGCATGTCATAGGTTGGGTCAGCAGATTGCACCGTGAAGCTATCGCCTCCTCTGGCGACTATTTCCTTGATGAGTTGCTGGCGATCGCTTACGCCAAAGTGTGCCGACTGGATACCGCGCAGCAGTATATTCCGACCCATAAAATGTTGGCGAATTGGTGCTTCAATTGTAGCGGCTATGGTATCAAGCGGGCGGGGTGGGTTGGCATCGTAGCGATATGGATTTTCGGACGTGACGCTATATTCTGGGCAATCAACGTTAATGATGAGCGGTGTCACTTCGCGGTTGCGCTCTGGTGTAGATTCGGTGTTA
Organism: uncultured Candidatus Saccharibacteria bacterium; assembly: GCA_963530815.1. Taxonomy (GTDB): domain Bacteria; phylum Patescibacteriota; class Saccharimonadia; order Saccharimonadales; family Saccharimonadaceae; genus Nanosynbacter. Next base: position 5,820 of record CAUSFG010000025.1, on the reverse strand, counting down.
TCGCCACCGCCGTCAAGCCGTTCCGGATCATAACCCGGATCGTATTCAAATGTCTTGCCTTCAAACATACTTTTACCCCCCCGTGATTTATCGGCCCGCACTGTCTTTTAGTAGCTCGCGCGATATCTTCATTATAGCATTATAATGTGGCCGGCTTGGGCTCTTTGCGATACTGGTCAGTAGCATAATATGCTATCAGGGCGGACAAGGTGGGTGGCGGGTATGGTTGTGTCATGTACTAATTTTAACAATTTGTTGACATTCTTCCAAATAGAGAGTATGTTTGTGATAAGTATTATGGAACCGCTTCATGTACATACTGAAGAGTTACCTCAGGATCCACTTTCTGATTTTAGTATCTGGCGCCGTTTTATAGAATATCGTAAAAAAGTTCAATGGGACGATATATTAGCCCAAGTTGAGGAGCTGGAATCAAAATTTGATCGTAATCCAGACGGCAGTAAGGCATGGAAAAAATTTGTTAGCAAACCGGTTATTGATCAGTTTGGTCAGGTATGGATGATTTGGGAGAATCCTACCACTTCGTCATCTAATCCGAAAGATCGATATCAGATATATAAGATGCCAGACGGTAAATATGAGTTTGATTATGTTTTTATAGACGATCTTTCTATAGTTGATTTTGTGCCTACTTCTATTCCTATATTACAGGGATCGATTTATAAATTTTCTGTCGGATTTGATAATTTTGGTGATGTAGAAATCTTGCATATAATAACGAGCGATAAGACAGATATAAATAAGACAAGTGAATACTGTCACCTCTACAGTTACGAAAGGGGACAGTGGGAGAATCATAGGCGTAGGATGGAACACGATAATGACTCCTACGATTCTATGGAAGAACTTAGAGAAATCTATAAGAGATACGAGAAATGGCAGAAAAAACAGGGCAATGATTCTTTCAATGCTGAAAAAATATTTGGGGAGATTTATGATAATTATGGGGGAATACAACAAAAACTTGCCGAAGCGTCAATAATCAACTCTCTAACGACAATCGCTTAAATGCTACAATAGAAGTATGAAACGTCTAGTGGTTATTGATGGAAAGTCGGTGTTTTACCGAGGTTATTATGCTATGCCGGGATTGTCGATGGCTGACGGAACTCCGACTGGCGGAGTGTACGGGTTTGTTAGTTTGGCAATTGAGTTAATTAAGAAATTGGAGCCGGATTATGTGGCGGTAGCTTGGGATAAGCGCGGTACAAATATTCGCAAGCGGCGGGAATTGTATCCAGAATATAAAGCTGGTCGTAAGCCAGCGCCAGATGACTTTTACCAGCAAATTCCGATTTTACACGAGCTGCTCGATGCATTTGGCTGGCCGCTTTATGAAATTGATGATTACGAGGCGGACGATATTATGGGCGCGTTTGCCAGGCAAGCGGAATCTCGCGGAATTGAAACGTGCTTGATAACGTCGGATTTGGACGCATTGCAATTGATATCACCGATGACCAAAGTTTACGCCATGAAAAATGGCTTGAGAAATATCGAGGAGTTTACGGCAGAACATTTTGAAGAAAAATACGGAATTCGGACAGAACAATTCTTAGATTTGAAAGCGCTAAAGGGTGATTCTAGCGACAATTTACCGGGAGTACCGGGAGTTGGTGAGAAAACGGCGGTGAAATTATTGCAAGAATATGAAACTCTGGACGGAGTTTATGAACATCTGGATGAGCAAAAAGGCGCTTTGCGAACGAAGCTGGAAAATGGTCGCGAGTCGGCATATTTGACCAAGCAAGTGGCGGAAATTTGGACGGATGCGCCAATTGAACTGGACTGGAATGTGGCGGATGTTAATGATTGCGATTTTGCGCGAGTAACGGAAATTCTGCAGAAGTTGGAGTTTAATTCGCTAATTGGACGATTGCCGCGAACGATGCAAGCGGCGGAAAATGAGAAAAAAGAAGAACCGAATTTGGATATTCCACGAATTGAAAAATTGCCAGACGTGCCGATGTTTGAGGCGGAAAATATAATATATATTGATTCGTCGGAGCCTGACGTAGTTTACATAAGCTCGAATCCTGAGTCAGTGTGTATGGCGAAAATTAGCGAAATTAGTCAATCTGTGTGGCAATTATTGGCGCAGGGAACTGTGATCGCGGCGGACGTTAAGCAGCTGTATCATGCGCTGGATAATCATGGCGTGGCGGTGCGTTTTCACGAAGTTTGGGACGTTGAGCAGGCGGCGTTTTTGATTGACCCGCTGAAACGCGATCGTAGTTTGAATGCGCTGTCTGGTGATTTTTCTGACGACAATTCCGCGCCTTATCAATTGGCTCGCTTGCATAAAATTTATCGTGAACAAAAAGTTTATATGTCGAACAATTCACAAATTGCGCGTGTGGCTTACGAATTTGATTTTCCAGTAATTTGGGCGCTATTCCAGATGGAAAAACGCGGCATGAAGTTGGACGACACGCTATTAAAACAGATGGGCGATGAGCTGGCGGCGGAAGTTGGTGAGCTTGAACAACAAATGTATTCCATGGCTGGATACGAGTTTAACGCGTCTAGTCCAGCGCAACTTTCTGAGGTTTTGTTTACCAAATTGCAATTACCAACTGCGGGCATAAAAAAGGGAAAAACTGGATATTCAACAGGTCAGAAAGAGCTGGACAAATTACGTGGACAACATCCGATTATCGAGTTGATTGAGCGATATCGAGAACTGACCAAATTGATTAGCACGTACATTGAGGCGTTACCAAAATTGATGGCGACTGATGGGCGAATTCACACTACATTCAATCAGGACGTAACCAGCACGGGGCGGCTGAGCAGTACAAATCCGAATTTGCAGAATATTCCGGTGCGGACTGAACTGGGTCGGAAAATTCGCCAGGCGTTTATTCCGAGTGATGGCAAAGTTTTTGTCGGCGCGGATTATTCGCAATTTGAGCTGAGGCTGGCGGCTGTGCTGGCGGGCGACGAGAAGTTGATTGAAGACTTCAATAGCGATGTTGATATTCACGCAAAAACCGCGGCAGAAACGTATGGAATATCGATTGACGAAGTGAGCAAATCTCAGCGTCGAGCAGCGAAAGTGATCAATTTTGGTGTACTTTACGGAATGAGCCCGCACGGTTTGGCGGCGGCTACGGGAATGTCATTTACAGAGGCGAAAAAGTTTATTGATCATTATTTTGAGGTGCGAAAACCGATTCGTCAGTATTTGGATAAAATTCTAACTCAAGCGCGAGAACAGGGATTTGTTGAAACGTATTTTGGCAGGCGACGACCAACGCCTGATGTAAAATCGAGCAATTTTATGGTGCGATCTTCGGCGGAAAGGGCTGCGATGAATATGCCAATTCAAGGCACGGAAGCGGATTTGATGAAATTGGCAATGATTCGATTGGAGGATAAATTGTCGGGCTTGGCTGACGCGATTTTACAAGTTCATGATTCGATTTTGGTGGAATGCAAACCTGAAGACGTCCAGAAAGTCAGCGAGATTATGAAAGCGGAAATGGAAGGCGTTTGTCTAGAATTGCCGATTAAATTGAAGGTTGATGTTGGCACGGGCGCAAATTGGGGTGAAGTGTAGAAAATATGGTATAATTACGCCATGAAATACACTCAACGACGAAATTCATTTTCTCGATTTGTACCAATTTTGCTGGTTATTGTTATCACGGTTGTGGCGGTAGCAGCGGTTATTGCGATTGGTCGAGCATTATTTGGCAAAAACGATTCAGGTCAAACAACAGATCAGAATGTTAACGTAGGGCAAGTTGCTTTGTTGTCGACGGACGTGGGAAGCGCGGTTCGATTGACAGTGCGTGGACCGATTGTAGCGAACGAGAATTTCCGCTCATATAACATCACTATTTCGCCAGAATCTCGCGAAATGACGACGTACGAGGGATATTTGGACAAGCCGATTGCAGAGAAAAAATTGGACAATAACAGCAAGGCTTATACGGAGCTGGTTTATGCGCTTGATAAGCGAAAAATGATGGAAGGCACGCCGCTAACTGAGCAGCAAAATGATTTGCGGGGGATTTGTGCTAGCGGTAAAATTTACAAGTTCGAAACTTTGAAGGACAATTCCGTTGTGAAGAGCTTGTGGACGTCGGATTGTAGTGGCTCTAAAGGCTCGGCGCAAGCTAACGTGAACGAGATTTTGGATATGTTTTTGAAACAAATTCCTGACGGCAAGAAAATGGCGGCTGGAATCGGTCTAAGTCAAGAAGAAGCTTTGTTTAAGCTGTAGGACTCGCCGAATGCCCGAGCTACCTGAAGTTGAGACAGTTCGTCGCGGTTTGGCGGATTTATTGCCAGGTCAGGCTGTTGTGCGAGCGACAGTATTTGATTCGCCAAAAAGCTTTCCGAATTCGCCCACTGACGTTCAGCAATTTTTATATGGCGCGCACGTAACGGCGGTGCGACGTCGTGCAAAAGTGCTGATGATTGATCTTGATACGCGTTATTCGCTGGTGATACATCTTAAGATGACTGGGCAATTGATTTTTCGTGGGGCTAATAGTTTTGCTGGTGGTCATCCGAATGATAGCTTGATTGGTGAATTGCCGGATAAGTCGACGCGTGTGCAAATTGATTTTACGGATGGTTCGCACTTATTTTTCAATGATCAGCGTAAGTTTGGCTGGATGAAATTGATGCCGACCGATGAGATAGAAAATTTGCCATTTATGCAGAAAGTTGGTCCGGAACCGCTCGATAAAAAAACTAAGGCGGGTGACTTTATTAAGCGAATTCGTCGTCGGCAAAATTCGATGATAAAGCCGGCGTTTCTTGATCAGTCGGTGATCGCTGGGGTTGGTAATATTTATGCTGATGAAGCTCTGTGGGCTGCGAAAATTCACCCCCAGACGCGCGTTAGAAATGTTAGTGATGACCAATTGGAAGATTTGTTTAACGAACTTAGCCAGATTTTGCAATTGAGCATTGATCCGGGCCGCTCGACGGATAAAACTTATGTTGACGCTGAAGGCAGGAAGGGCAATTATCTGTCGTTTGCGCACGTATTTCGTCGGGAAGGTCAGCCGTGTCATCGACATCCTGATCAAGAGATTGTAAAGATGAAGGTTTCTGGACGCGGTACGCATATTTGTCCAGTTTGCCAAGTGGAGGCGGAGTGATTTATCTTTTTTGCGGCGAAAACGAATTTGAAAAACGGCGAGCGATTGCTAAGCTGATCGGCAACGAAAAAGTGGCGCGACATGATGGCGAAGATTTGACGTTGGCTGGAATGCAGGAAATAGCAATTGGGCAGACGCTGTTTATGAACTCGTCGGTGTATTTGATTTCAAAACTAGGCGAAAATTCTGAGATTTGGTCGCAGCTTCCAGATGTGAAGTTTGATGATGATAGGACGATTATTCTGGTGGAAGATAAAATTGATAAGCGAACGAAAACGTATAAGTGGCTGCAGAAAAATGCCAAAGTTCAGGAATTTTCACCGCTTAGTGATCGTCAAAAACCGCAGCTTTTAAAGTGGTGCGTGGCGGAGGCGAAGGTTCGCGAGTGTGAGTTAACGAATCGTCAAGCAGAGATAATTGTCGATCGTTTGGGATTTGATCAGTTGCGACTGAGTAATTTTTTGGATCAATTGGCGCTGGCGGAAAAAGTGACGGATGATTTAATTGACAACTTTATACCTTTGGCGAGGACGGAAAATGTGTTTGATTTGTTTGTTTCGGCGCTGGCGGGTGATTATGATAAGGTTCACGATATAATTAGCTATTTAGAGTCGGAAAGTGGCGTTGATGGCGCTTACCAGACAATGGGATTGCTTGCCTCGCAGACAACTAACTTGAC
>CAUSFG010000024.1:0-10874 GCA_963530815.1 uncultured Candidatus Saccharibacteria bacterium | reverse complement strand
CTTCGAATTCTTCATCTTCTTCGACAGCGCCAGTTCCTACTGGAATCTTGCGGCCGATGATGACGTTTTCCTTCAAACCGTGCAAGCGGTCTGCTCGACCAGATACGGCAGCGTTGATCAAGACGCGAGTAGTATCTTGGAAGGATGCAGCTGATAGCCATGAGTCGCTCCAGATTGACACCTTCGTGATACCGAGTAGCAATTGTGTGTAGCTAATCAAGTTCTTACCTTCAGCAGCCAATTGCTTATTCGCATTGACCACAGCGGCCTTAGAAACAATGTCGCCAGTCACGAATTCGCTATCACCAGCATCTTCGATTTGCACGCGGCTAAACATTTGGCGAACAATAATCTCCAAGTGCTTGTCAGCCACATCCTGACCCTGAGCAGCATAGATTCGCAGAACTTCGTTGATGATGTAGCGCTGAGTTGCCTCAACACCCTTAAGTCGCATCAAATCGTGCAAGTTCAATGATCCAGTTGTCAATCGATCGCCAGCTTCAACAACATCGTTTGCCTTAACGACCAACTGCATGTTGCCTGGAATTTCGTAGCGAGTTGGTGAAGCAGCCTCTGCCGCGATCACCAAAGTATCCTCAGCCGACTCAATCACACCGTCAAATGGCGCAATCAAAGGTCGAGTGTCGCCCTCGCCAGTTGCCAAGACGTCGCCAGCCTTAACACTTGAGCCAGCCTTAACCACAACAGTTCGGCCTTCTAATGGTAATCGCTCAACCTTGCCAGATTCTGGCGTAATTTGAACTATGTACTTCTTGCCATCTTCCCAAACGTCAACCAAACCAGCAACTTCCGTAATGAATGCTTGACCCTTTGGTGTGCGCGCTTCAAACAACTCTTCAACACGAGGAAGACCTTGGGTAATGTCACCACCAGCAACACCAGAGTTGTGGAAGGTACGAAGCGTCAACTGAGTACCTGGCTCACCAACTGACTGAGCGGCGATAACACCAACTGGCTGATGATTGCCAACCAATTTACCAGTCGACATATCAATACCGTAACTTCGCTGCGGAATACCGTTAAGGTTATTTGTTGACAATACAGACTGAATCTTAACACTTTCAATGCTTTCGTCGTCGTCAATTGAATCTGCGATTTCACGCGTGATCAATTCGTTCTTATTGACGTGACCTGGAATTGTTTCAGCAGCATAACGACCAGCCAAACGGTTTGAGAAGTCAATCATCGTCTCTTCAGTTTCTGATCGGTAAATTGCGTAACCCTCATCGTCGCCATCAGTATCTTCAACGGTAAAGACGTCTTGTGCAACGTCAACCAAACGACGAGTCAAGTAACCCGAGTCGGCAGTCTTAAGAGCCGTGTCAATAAGACCCTTACGTGCACCACGGGTTGCGATAAAGGCCTCAAGACTAGACAGACCGCCTGTGTAAGAGCTGCGGATTGGAAGCTCAATCTCATGGTTGGTTGCGTCCATCTGAACACCAATCATCGCGCTCGCCAACTTCACGTTGGAAATATCACCACGAGCACCAGAGTTGACCATCATAGAAATACTGGTGTCCATATGCGCCAATTGGTCTTTCAAGAACGCCGTAATCTTATTGTCGACGTTTCGCCATGCGCTAACAGTTAAGTTATATCGCTCTTCCTCAGTAATCAAACCTTGGTCGAATTGCTCAGAAATCAAAGCCGCCTTAGCGTCACCTTCAGCCACAAACTGAGGAATTTCCTCGAAGTGGACGTAGTCGGTCATACCAGTAGACACAGCCGCAACCGTAGCAAAGCGGAAAGCTTGGCCCTTCATACGGTCTGCAATCTTAGCGGTTTCTTCGGCGCCGTACTTGTTAAAGATTTGTGCCAACACTTTCTTAAGCTGCTTTTTAGTCTGGACGTTGTTGTCGTATGGGAAATCTTCAGGCAGAATCTCATTGAAGAAGACGCGACCCAAAGTTGTTTCACGCATTTTACCTTTCGCAAAGATACGAATTGGGGTTTGCAAGTGAATCACACCATTGTCGTAAGCCATTTCTGCTTCGTAAACAGAGCTGTAAGTTTTGACCTTGTCAGTCTGAGCTTGCGGCTTATCGTAAGTCAAGTAATAGTTACCAAGCACGATGTCCTGCGAAATGTGCAACACTGGCGCACCATCGGCAGGTTTCAACAAGTTGGCAGTTGCGCTCATCAATTCGCGAGCTTCAGCCTGAGCCTCTTTTGATAGCGGTAAATGAACAGCCATCTGGTCACCGTCGAAGTCGGCGTTAAATCCGGCACAAACTAGCGGGGGCAATTGAATAGCTTTTCCTTCAACCAAAACCGGCTGGAAGGCTTGAATTGACAAACGGTGCAAACTTGGTGCGCGGTTAAGCAGCACATACTTTCCTTCAATTGCTGAATCTAGCGCGTCCCAAACTACCGCTTCACCAGCTTCAATTAGGCGTGAAGCCGAGCGAATATTGTGCGCAAATTCATTCTTAATTAGCCAGCTAATCACGAACGGCTTGAACAATTCCAGCGCCATTTGCTTTGGCAAACCACATTGGTTAATCTTCAATTTTGGACCAACCACGATAACCGAGCGACCAGAATAGTCAACACGCTTACCAAGAAGGTTCTGACGGAAGCGACCCTGCTTACCCTTTAGCATATCGCTCAAGCTCTTCAAGCTGCGGCGACCACCAGTCGAGCTAACTGCGCGACCGCGTGATGCCGAATTGTCAATCAAAGCGTCAACAGCTTCCTGAAGCATGCGCTTTTCATTGCGCTGAATAACTTCTGGCGCGTTAAGATCAATCAACTTCTTTAGGCGATTGTTTCGGTTGATAATTCGGCGATACAAATCGTTCAAGTCAGATGTCGCAAATCGGCCACCAGACAACGCCACCATTGGACGAAGATCCGGAGGAATAACTGGCAGAACAGTCATACATAGGCTTGATGGCTTAATGCCAGCAGATTCCATACTTTCAAGCATCTTCAAGCGCTTCAACAATTTCTTCTGTCGCTGACCTTTCGCAGTTTCAGCTTCTTCAGTCAATTCGGCAATAAGCTTTGGCAACTCAATCTTATCCAATAGTTCCTTGACTGCTCTGGCACCCATGCCAACTTCAATCTATTCGTCGTATTCTTCTGGCAAGTTGCGATATTCGCTCTCTGAGATCAAAGCACCCCTGTTTAAGCTCTCCAATTGAGATTTCTTACCAACGTAAGATTCTTCCAATTCCTCGACTTCACGACTCTGCTCTTTCGCCAATTGCTTAACGTCAGCGCCATCTTCTTCAGCCATTTTTTCGTAGCGGATTTTGATAGCCTTGCGAGCCAAATCAGTTTCCGCTTCCAAATCTGCCAAATATTGATCACGAGTTGCTTCATCAACGTTTAAGATGACGTAAGTTGCAAAGTAAACGATCTTCTCAATATTGCGAACCGTCATACCGAGCAGCTGGCTCATTGCGCTTGGAGTGCCACGCATAAACCAGATGTGCGCTACAGGCACTGCCAATTGAATGTGTCCCATTCGCTCACGACGAACGATTGATTTAGTGACCAATTCGCCATTCTTATCGACAGCAGCTTCGCGTGATCGAACACCCTTAAGCTTTGAGTCGTGTGGATTGATGTCCTTAACTGGACCAAAGATTCGCTCACAGAACAATCCGTCGCGTTCTGGCTTTTGTGTGCGATAGTTAATTGTTTCTGGCTTCAAAACTTCGCCGTAGCTCCATTTCAGAATGTCTTCTGGGCTAGCTACCGCCAAACGAACCGCGTCAAAATCGCTGATACCCGTTGCGTTAAATGCAGAATTTGCCATCTTACGCGTCCTCCTTTATTTCTTCTACTTCATCAATGTCTTGCACGCTCATGCCATCGTCAATTTCGCCGATGTCATCTGATTCGTCCAAGTATTTTTCTTCTTCCTCATTGTCAGCGGCAACGGTTTTGTCTTCTGGACCACTTGAGGCAATAACGTGCTCAGCATCAACTGTTGCCTCGTCGTCAACCAAGTCAACTCGAAGACCCAAACCTTGAAGCTCCTTAACCAACACGTTGAAGGATTCTGGAAGTTTTGGACCAACAATCGGCTCATCCTTAATGATTGACTCGTAAGCCTTTGCACGACCGTAAACGTCGTCGGACTTAATTGTCAACATTTCCTGCAAGGTTGCAGCAGCACCGTAAGCTTCCAATGCCCAAACCTCCATCTCACCGAAGCGCTGACCACCGTTTTGTGCTTTACCACCAAGCGGCTGCTGAGTAACCATCGTGTATGGACCAGTTGAACGAGCGTGGATCTTATCAGAAACCATGTGGTGCAACTTAATCATATGCATCACACCAACTGTTGTTCGCTCCTCAAACGGTTCACCGGTGCGGCCGTCAAACAATTGACTCTTACCGTCACGCGCCAAACCAGCTTTTTCTAGCTCGTCGGAAATCTTCTCACTCGGAACACCGTTAAATGACGGAGTTGCTACGCGGTAGCCCAATGCTCGTGCCGCCATGCCAAGGTGAGTTTCAAAAATCTGACCAAGGTTCATGCGGCTCGGCACACCAAGTGGGTTCAAAACCACGTCAACCGGCGTACCATCCTCTAGGAATGGCATATCTTCAACAGGAAGAACTTTCGCCACAACACCCTTGTTGCCGAAGCGTCCAGCCATCTTGTCACCAACGCCAATCTTTCGCAATTGCGCAACAAAGATCTGAATTTGCATCAAAACGCCAGCCTTCAACTCGTGACCATTTTCCCTGCTAAAGATCTTAACACCAACGACTTTACCGCCGCCCGCGTTGTTCATTCGCTGTGATGTATCGCGAACGTCCTTAGCTTTTTCACCGAAGATGGCACGAAGCAAACGCTCCTCAGAGCTCAATTCCTGCTCGCCCTTTGGTGTAATCTTACCAACCAAAACATCGCCAGCCTTAACCTCGGAACCAATTTGAACAATTCCGTTCTCATCCAAGTGACGCAAACTTTCCTCGGAAACGTTTGGAATATCGCGCGTCACAATCTCTGGACCAAGCTTCGTCTCACGAACTTCAACGGTGTAATCTTTAATGTTAATGCTTGTCAATCGATCATCTTCAACCAAACGACGGCTCATAATAATCGCGTCTTCCATGTTGTAGCCACCCCATGGCATGAAGGCAACCAGAAGGTTTTTACCTAGGGCAATTTCACCGCCGGCAATTGAGGCACCTTCAATCAGAATATCGCCCTTCTTCACCTTGTCGCCACGCTCAACGCGGACTTTTTGGTTGTAACAACGATCGTCATTATTCTTCACGAAATGCTTCAACGTATAAATCTTTACGCCGTCAGAATATTTAACATGAACTTCGTCAGCGTCAGCGCGAACGACTTCGCCGTCGGCGCTAGCCTGAATCAAGTGACCACTATTTTCAGCCACAGCCTTCTCAATTCCAGTACCAACAGTTGCAGATTCTGGACACAATAGAGGAACCGCCTGGCGTTGCATGTTTGAACCAGTCAAAGCACGGTCAACGCGAGTCTTCTCAATAAACGGAACTAGTGCCGCAGTCGAACCTAAAATCTGACGGTGAGCTGCGTCCATGAATGTAACCTGGCTAGTATCAACTTGTGATGGCTGCATGTTACTTCGAGCATTAACGCGCTCATCTCGGAAAGTTCCGTCTTCGTTAAGAGCTTCACCAGCATCAGCGATAACCTCACCGATTTCCTGTGAAGCATCCAAATAAACAAGTTCGTCAGTGACTTTGCCGTCTTTCACACGAAGATATGGAGTCTCAATAAATCCATATTCATTAACACGCGCGTAAGCTGCTAAGTTCAACACCAAACCGATATTCGCACCTTCTGGCGTTTCCACTGAACAAATACGACCATAGTGAGTTGGGTGGGCGTCGCGAACCTCAAATCCAGCACGCTCACGAGTCAAACCGCCAGGACCGGTCGAGCTCAAACGTCGCTTGTGACTCAACTCTGACAATGGGTTAACTTCGTCAAGTAGCTGCGACAACTGGCTTGAAGTAAAGAATTCACGAACAGCCGCAACAATTGGACGAGCGTTGATCAATTGACTTGGGCTAACACTTTCCAAATCAGCCACACTCATGCGATCCATCGCGTTGCGCTGCATTCGAAGCATACCAACGCGGAATTGTCGAGCAATCAATTCACCAACCAAGCGAACTCGACGGTTACTCAATGCGTCAATGTCATCAGCTGGCTCTTGTGTATTGTTCAAGCGAATAACTTCACGCAAAATCGCCACCAAATCGCTCATCTGCAACGTACGATTTTCAGCCGTATTAGCAACATCCAGACCCAAGCGTTGGTTCAATTTATAACGACCAACCCGCGAATAATCAAACCGCTTGAAGTCAAAGAACATTCGCTCAATCATCTGACGAGCGTTATCAACTGTCGCCAAATCGCCTGGACGCAATCGACGATAAACCTCAATCAACGCCTCATTGGCACCACGAGAAGTATCCTTGTCCAAAGTTTCGTCAATGTATTTTACGTCGCCAGTATCAATATCAGCAAACAATTCCTTAATTTCGCTAGTCTTTGGATAGCCCAAAGCGCGCAACAAAGTCGTTGCTGGCATCTTGCGGCGGCGGTCAATTTTTACGTAAATCGCGCCATTAGAAGCCGTCTCAAATTCCATCCAAGCTCCACGTCCTGGAATGATTTTTGCGCCGTAGTAATTACGTCCCGCTATTGTTTCAGCAGTGAAGAAAACACCAGCAGAGCGAATCAACTGGCTAACAACCACGCGTTCCGTACCGTTGATGATGAATGTACCGCGCTCAGTCATCCATGGATATTCACCGAGGTAAATTTCCTGCTCTTCAACTACGCCAGTTGTCTTGTTTGTCAATTCAACCGTTGCGTGCAATGGAGCTTCAAATGTCAAGTTATTTTCCTTGGCAAATTGGTCAGTGTTTTTTGGCTCGCCAAAATAGTATTTGCCGAACTTTAATGACAACTTCTGACCAGTGTAGTCGTCAATTGGGTTAATTTCTGAAAATATCTCACTCAAACCTTCTTCGACGAACCAGCGCCAAGAATCTTTTTGGTGAGCGATTAAGTTTGGTAGCGGCAGGGCATTATCACCAGAGGTGAAATAGACGCGCTCGCTACTTGTGGTTGGTTTTTTTGCCACAGGCGTAAACACTCCTCGCTTTAATTAGTGGTTAATAGACGGCCGTGAAGATCTCTAATTCATAGCCCAAAATCACGATTTGCCACTCGCAATTTTCACCCGCCATGAATACACTACTTCTATAACTACTCATTATGACGAAAAGTGTCAATAAAATCAAGGGGTTTTACTAGTGTTTTTCAATATTATCAATCAACATATTATGAACTTCGTCAATTGTCCCGTCAGCAGAAATTACCGGAATTCCGTATGCCTCGGCAATCTCCAAATATCCATCGTCGACTTTTTTCTGAAAATCTTGCCCGCGCGACTCAAAAGTGTCAGGATTTTTCAGCTCGCCGCGCATAGAAATTCGCTCTTCCCGCTTATCGCGACTCAAACTCAAAATAACCATAACGTCCGGCTTCAGATATTTTTCGTCAGTAAACAACTTCGTTAATCGCAGGATCTCCGACTCGTCATAACATTCGCCTCGCCCCTGATAAACCAATGTCGAAATATAATTCCTCGCGCTCAAAACAATTTCCCCACGTTCCAACGCTGGCTGAATTTTTTCCCGCCACAATTCACGACGCGCTGCAGTAAATAGCGCCACATTCACCGCCGCAGAGCGAGCCAAATCGCCATTTTTAATCACTTTTCGAAGTTCATTTGCTATCGGAGTTGATTTTTCCGTATCATCGCTTCCCGGCTCTTCAATCACGCAAACCGTTCGCCCGATTGACCGAAAATATTCCGCCAATTTCGAAACCTGCGTCGACTTCCCTGTACCGTCATTGCCCTCGATAACTATATATTTTCCCGCGTCACTCATCATCACCTCGTAATCACAGTATGCGGCTTATTCAGATAAAGCATCATCTTTTTCGCCTTGCCGTCAACTTTTATAAAATGCGTATGCTGGTGTGCCATTGACCTGGTTTTACTTCCTTGAGCTCGGGCGTAAATCGAATAACCGTCATTCTCAAATTTCGCAATCTGATTCATATAGTCAATTTTTTCCTCATCGCTCAAATTCGCCAATGAATCCACGTGCCGTTTCGGTATAATCATCAAATGGTCGTCCACGCCACAGCCATCCCAAAAATTATAGCCAAATCTGTTCTTAATAATCAGGCAATGCGCCGTTTCACCAACGACCTGATCTGTGTGATGTTTTACCAATTGACAAAAATCGCAGCCGTCAGACTTATGCTTTTTCTTGTGATCAATATACTCTTTTTCTTTCGTTCGCGAGCGAAACATTGAACCTGCCATCATCACAAAATCCCCTCGCCAAGTCCCGCGATTTCCATCGGTTTATGTCGACGATCCTTAAACGCCCGCGGCAACATCATTTCTGGGCGCCAAGTTCTTATCAATTCATCCAAATCGTCAGTGTGCTGATATTTACCGCTCATTCCGCCGCGCCCACTAGCATATCCGCCGTCAACCTGACCAGTGTGATGAAAAATCAATTGCCCAATTCTCTCACCGACAGGCAAAACTACGCTCTCGTGCTTATTCAAATTGTAAATCTCAAGCGTAATCCGATTGATATATCCCGGATCAACCCAGCCAGCATCAAAACACACCGCCACGCCGTTTCGCCCCCAAGAGCTACGGCTTTTCACTTCAGCCGCGCCGCCATGCGTTCGAATTCCAACAAATTCGTGCGTATGCGCCAAAATTCGCTCACCAGGCTTCAAAACGATAATCGGATGATCTGGCGGAATATTCTTAAATTCCCGAAAACCGTGCCGCTCACACCATTCGGCGTGCGGAATCGCCTTAAGTGGACCCTTGAAGTATCGATTGACATCGGACTCGTCAAACGGATTATAAACTCGCGAAATATCATCATATTGCTGTTTATAAAAATTAAAGCCTAGCGTAAAATCTAAGCTGGCTTCCGATACGTTTTTTGGGTTGAACGGCGTACAGACAATTGTCCCATCTTCAATCGCCGCTAATATATCTTTATTTGAGTACACGCTCACTAAACACCTCCCATTGCGTGATTTTTCTACCAAATCTTATTATGACAAGTTTACGCATTTCTATCAAGCTTTCAGTAAATTTTACAGCATGTTAAACTGAAATTATGGAAAAAGCCATTATTGTAGCTTACGATAAAAACCGCGCCATCGGACAAAATGGCGATATGCCGTGGGGGCGAAGTTTGCCGGCCGACTTGGTGAATTTTAAGCGCTTGACGAGAAACAGTAATGTCATTATGGGCAGAAAAACGTTTGAGTCAATTGGTTCGCGACCGCTTCCAGACAGAGAAAATATTGTCATTTCATCCAAGCCAACTGGCGTCAAAAAAGTTCTTACGGCTATGAATTTACGAAGCGCCCTGGCTTTATCGCGATATCCGACTTTTATTATTGGCGGCTCACAAGTTTATAAAGACGCGCTAGATATTCAAGAAATTGACACTATTTACGCCACAGAGATTGACGCCGAATTCCCCGACGCTGACACTTTTTTCCCAGAAATAGATATGGACGTATGGGAGGAAGTGAATCGCGTACATCGTTCGGCAGATAATGAAAATAATTACGATTTTGATTTTGTGACGTATAAAAGAAAATAGCCTTCTTAAATTGACAGTATTTGGTATTTATGGTATGATATAACACATGAATAACGAAGCGCGTATACAAATATTAAACTCTGAAGACAGCTCAGAATACACTACGAACGCAATACGCAGAGGTGCACAATACGCTGACAAAGCTACCGGACTATTCAAAGAGGATGTCATGCTGTTCAATGAAGCGCCCGACGATGATGGACGAGTGAAGTATATAGCAGGAAAGATTGCTACCTTATTGTATGACCCGGAAGCCAATAAGTATATACTTCCGCCAAAGAAAGATTCCCGCAAAAAGTAAACTATAGTCATTTCAGTCGGCAGACACAATTAGCTTACACCGCAATCGGTGCCTTAATCGGCGGATGACATTCATAATTCTCCAGACGGATATCATCAATCGTGAAATCGTCAATATTCTTGATGTCTGGATTGAGCCACAGTTTCGATAGCGGCAGCGGACGGCGCGATAATTGCTCGTCAACTTGCGCGCGGTGATTATTGTAAATATGTGCGCTATTTAAGGTATGGATAAACTCGCCAGGTTGCTTGTCGGTAACTTGAGCGACAATCGACAAAAGCAGCGCATAACTGGCAATATTAAACGGCACCCCAAGGAACATATCCGCCGATCTCTGAGTCAGCGCCAAATCCAGCTTGTCCTTCTCGCCGTTCTTGCCAGGTCTTACGTTAAATTGAAACATCGTATGACACGGAGGCAGCCCGCCGGCTTGGACAATGTCATCAATTTCCGCCACATTCCACGCACTCACGATATTCCGACGCGACTCTGGATTTGTCTTTATCATGTCAATGGCATTCTGAATCTGGTCAATAGTTCCACCCTTCCCATCCGGCCATTTTCGCCATTGGACACCATAAACAGGACCCAAATTTCCCCATTCTTCAGCAAACGCGTGATTGTTCGCAATCTTATCAATAAATTCCTTCATGCCAGCGCGCCATTCATCGCCGTTAATTTCCGGTATTTTCTGACCAGTTTTTTCTAGGTAATTTTTATATGGCCATTCGTCCCAGATATGAACGCCGTTTTGCGCCAAATATTCAATATTGCCCGTACCCTTAAGAAACCATAAAAGCTCATGAGCGACGCTTTTGAAATACAACTTCTTCGAGGTCATAGCCGGGAATCCGTCCGCCAA
>CAUSFG010000023.1:0-11069 GCA_963530815.1 uncultured Candidatus Saccharibacteria bacterium | reverse complement strand
GCGTCGCCGACAACCATCCGCACTGGACTATATGACAAGCCGTTGAAAGCCGCCGGAGTAACCGTATTAACCCCAGACAAGGACGAAGAAAAAGCGCTGGAAGTGATAATTCGCGCAGTAATTTCTGGGCAAACAATACCTCGGGCGGCGCTGGATAAAATACCAATAACAGCCCAATCCGAACAGGCGAACGCAGTAAACTATATCAATAATTGCCCCAGCGGTCCGCCGGTATTATTAGGCTGCACCGAATTATCCTGCGCCTTCGCCGAAAAACCAAACACCATTGACCCAATGAACATTTTATTACGTTACTTAACAACCAAAGGAGTGCTATAATGTATACAATGAAACCATCAAAACCCGTTATCCTCACTGGCGTTCGCGCCAACAACAACATCCACATAGGTAATTACTTTGGGGCTATTTTGCCAATTATCAACATGGCGAAACGTCGCTCGGACGAATATGATATCAATCTATTCATCCCAGACCTTCACAGTTTTACTACGCCAATTGACCACAGTAAGCTATACGACAGCACCCTGAACAACGCGCGAGTTTATACTGCCGCTGGATTGCCGCTGGACAACCCTTCCGTTCATCTTTACCGCCAAAGCCACATCCCGGCACACAGTGAACTGGCGTGGATTCTGGATTGCTTTACTGGATTTGGCGAGATGAGTCGAATGACGCAGTTTAAGGATAAAGGAAGTAAAGGCGATGCCTCTGTTGGACTATTTAACTATCCCGTCCTGATGGCTGCCGACATTCTACTTTACGGCGCGAATTACGTGCCAGTTGGCGACGACCAGACCCAACATTTGGAGCTCACGCGTGATATTGCCGAGCGAATGAACCGTAAGTTTGGCGATCTATTTATCGTGCCAAAACCCGTAATTCAGCAACATCAATTCTTCGGAAAAAACCAAGGACTAAGGATTAAAGATCTCGTGAATCCAGCGAAGAAAATGAGCAAATCTGACGAGAGCGGCAAGGGAGTTATTTTCCTTTCTGACGATCCAAAATCGGCACATAAGAAAATAATGGGCGCAACAACAGATTCAATTGGCAAAGTTCAATACGATAAGGAAAATCAGCCAGGAATTTCTAATTTGCTGGAGATTTTGACTTTGGTTCGGCAAGATACTGGCAAGGAAGTTACTCTGGAACAGACCGCCAACGAGTACTTCGGTATGGATCGTTATGGAGATTTCAAGCGAATCGTGGCTGATGAAATCGCGGAATTTTTGGAGAATTTCCAAAATCGGCTTGCGGCAGTTGATGAGCAAGCAATTGAAGAGAAGCTGGCTTCTAGTGAAAAAGACATGAATGTCGTCGCTAATGAAACTTTGTACCGTGTTCAAAAAGCTGTAGGGCTTCGAAAATAGGGAGCAAATCGCGTGAAAATATTGCCTCGGACAGTGCTGAAAATAGCTAGATTGTACAAATTAGCGGACGATAATACGCCCGTCAAAGCACTGCGTCGGCTGGAAATTCAAACGGACAAATCTCATGTTTTTGCAGAATTTATTTTGAACAAGCAACATTTTGCACTGCTTTACGGTTCGATTGTCGACGAAGAATCTATTGACGAATTGTGGACGGAAAAACCAGATAATGCCGAGATTTTGCCGAATCCGCTAGATCCAGAATTTATCGAAACGCCGTTCCAAGGAAAGTATGTCATAATGTTCAAAATTTCGCCAACTAAGGTGCGCTTGGATATCTATTTATCGACCAAATTTGACACGACAATTTCTCGAAATCTTTGGCAAAAATACATAAAAGCTGGATACGTTTCGGTCAATAATAAAGCCGTGACGACGCCAAAATTTGAGGTTGATGAAACTGATGAAATTGCGCTTAATTTGCCAGAAAAAGAGCAGACGGACGTAGGTTTGCCGATTTTATACGAGGATGATGATGTGATTGTTGTTAATAAACCAAGCGGGCTATTGACGCACGCGAAGGGTGGACTTTCTGATGAGCCGACGGTTGCGGAAATAATTCGCCCCAAAACCTCATTCGCAACGGACACTGATCGCCCAGGAATTGTTCACAGGCTTGACCGTGACACTTCAGGACTACTGATTATCGCCAAAAACCCAGAATCTGCCGCGCATCTACAGAGGCAATTTGCCGAGCGAACCGCCAAGAAAACCTACGTAGCGATAACCAACGGCAAGCCAAAGTTGAATGCCGCAAAGATAGACCTGCCAATAGGTCGCAATCCTTCAGCGCCGAGCACTTTTCGTATAGATCCGAACGGGAAACCGGCTCAGACGACTTACCATGTTTTGGCGGAAAATAACACTCAATCACTCGTGGAGCTGAAGCCAACCACTGGTCGAACTCATCAGTTGCGCGTCCATCTGGCACACCTGAATGCGCCGATTCTTGGCGATCGAGTTTATGGAAAGTCTTCGGATTGTCGTATGATGTTGCATGCTCGAAAATTAGAGATAACTTTGCCGTCTGGCGAGAGAAAAGTTTTTGAAGCCGCAATTCCTGACGAATTCAAGAAATTCTTCCCAGAGGATTTATAGATGTCTGAAGTGATTATATCCGCTCGAGACGCTCAAAAAATCAGCCAGATTTCATCGCAATTGCCTCACGCGCTTTTGGTAATTGCGGATTACGGGCTTGATGGACTGGGCGTGGCTCAAATATTAGCAAAGAATAACGATACTTTTCACTTGAAACCACTTCCAGAAAAGCAAACTATATCCATTGATCAAATCCGCGAGCTCATTTCCATGCTCCGAACTTACGCCATAAATCGTCGAGTTATTGTCATTGATGAAGCCGATTCAATGACCGAGCCGTCGCAAAATGCATTCCTGAAAGCGCTGGAAGAACCGAATAAAAATACCAATTTTATCCTTGTCGCGAAAAACCCGAAGTTGATGCTTGATACTGTTAGATCTCGCTGCCAGACGTTGACGCTCCATAAAACGACATCCGCCCAAGATAAGAAACTGCTTGAAAAGTACAATTTAGACCCAGCTTCCAGCCAACAAATCCTTTTCCTCGCGGCTGGGCGACCGTTGTTAATTAAGAAACTGGCGGAAAATCCAGAAAAATTCGCCGAATATCGACAATTAGCCACCGACGCAAAGCAAATTTTAGCCACAAATCGAGGATACGACACGTTTAAGAATCTCGTCAAATACTTTTCTGACCGCCAAAAAGCGATATTGCTGACGGATATTATAGTGAATATGATTCGTTTTCAGGCTTTATGTCGCGGAATAAATCCGTCGCTTGAAGAGCAACTTGAAAAAACCACCTCTGTTGCGAGCGCATTAAAATCCAACGCCAACGTCAGGCTGGCGCTGACGCAACTTGTGATATAATAGTATAGATATGTTTGGATTATTCCTCATTCTAATTTTAATGATTTGGGCGATTTTTTATCATCCGTCAATTAAAGAAACTGGCGATCTGCCAACTAAGATTACTAATAAACTTGATCAATTATGGGAAATTGCCCAAGAATCGATTCGCGAGAATAAGTACCTGCGCGCAGAAAAAGCTCTGCTAACAATCTTACGCGTTGATGAGAAAAATGCCACTGCATATAACCGTTTGGGAATTTTATATGCCAAGCAGAAGGCGTATAAGGACGCTATCGAATGCTTTGAGATTGCTCAGAGTCTCGAGCCAAGCGCTTCAAGTCTTCATAATGTCGGCTTAATTTATTACGAAACAGAGAACTATGAAAAGGCGTCTCTAGCATTTGAGCAGGCATTGGAGATGGAAGATGATTTGGCTGCGCGCTACATCGCTTATGCCAAAGTTCAGGAAAAAATAGGGAACACGAAGAAGGTTATTAATGCACTGGAAAAGGCTGTAGAACTGGAGCCTATTCCTCAAACCCTGAAGATCCTAGCGGAGGCTTACGACAATGCCGGACAGACTGAATTAGCTGAAGAATTACGCAAGAAAGCCACAAAAATGATCGCTCCTGTAGCGCCGACAAATAGTAAAACTGAAGCACGACGCCCACGCCAGCAGCGCAAAATACATCAACCACGAAAAATAGTTATGTAAACTCTTGTCACAGAGAGAAAAAATTGATAAAATAAATTCAGTTGCCGCTTTAGCTCAGTTGGCTAGAGCAACGGTTTTGTAAACCGTAGGTCCTCGGTTCGAGCCCGAGAAGCGGCTCCACATCACGCTGGAATCGTGTAGTGGCAATCACAGGAGACTGTAAATCTCCCGCCGTAAGGCTTCGTAGGTTCGAGTCCTACTTCCAGCACCAAGATTGAATTATCGCCTTTACGGGCGATTTTTTAGACAAGAAAAGTATATAGTATTGACTTTTATAAGCATATGTGCTATTATATGAACATGTTTGAATTTACAAAATCTATTCTGACATTATGGAATAGCGAAAAAAACCAAAGATTAAAACTACAATACGCTTATATTATGTTAGCCATAATTGGGCTAGCTATAGCTGGATTATTGACATTATTTAACGCCTCATCAGCACACTTGGCAGCATCAGCTTCAGGAATATTGTTCGTTACTTTTCTGGTCAATAGCATAGCGTGGGGAATAATAGAAGCGTTTGTCACGCCAAAACTGCCAAAAGAAGCCGGCACGCCAGCTAAAAAATCCACTCGTAAAAAATAACTCAGTTGATTAAACACGGCTTAATATGCTAAAATTAAGCCTGTTACGCCGCGATAGCTCAGTTGGTAGAGCGCATCCATGGTAAGGATGAGGTCTCGGGTTCAAGCCCCGATCGTGGCTCCATAATAGCATTTCGAAACACCTGTTTCACTAGTCAATTGCGACTGTTTGAAGCAGGTGTTTTTTATTAAAAGCTAAACCAATTTCTCCAGTTCATATGTCTTCCTTGGGGCGTATACTTTTTAATTACGCTATCAACATCGCAGTAAATATTTAATATAATTACGTTGTTGTACTTGTTATATATAAATCAGAATCGTTTTCGGAAGATTCTATCTTTATCAAATTTGGATATTCCTTGTCTAGCCAGGTTCTCAACTCTTTTCTTTGGAACGCAGTCTCTTCTATATGTTTTTTGGCGGCTGTAAATGTAGATTCCAGTACCTTTATATTTCTCTCAATAAGTTCTGAATTTTCATCTTTTTTAGTCTCAATACTTTGCAACTTTTCTTTGAATTCTTTGAGTAAAACAACCTCATCTTCTTCATCTGCACCAGTGCATGCGGCAAAATACACATCTACAATTCGCCTCTCTCCGAGAAGCTCTACTATTTTCTCGAAATTATCAACCGTCCTTTGCAGTATATGTTTCCCAATGCCTTTATAATGGACCGTTGAAAGCAACTTGATCCACATAGTATCTCTAGTGTCGGAGAATAACTCATCCTGCTCATCCAGGAGCGCATCTATAAGAAAATCAGCACGTCTTATCGTGGTGGGGAAATATAATCCAAGATCATTAAGATTATCCTCTATGTCCATTGGATGTGCCTTTTTCATGTATTCCCGAAGCTGCTTGAAAATGTTCTTATCTTCAAGATTAGCTATATTTAAGAGGAATTTTTTTCTACGTATATCAAGGCTTGGTGACCAACCATCTTTCTTTAAGAAATTATATAGTTCTGGATTCAGTTCATCTAGATTATCTAGAGCTAAAATAAAGCCAAGAGCCCGCTCGAAGATATAAGTACCGGCATCATTTTCTCCCTCACCCAATGTCCCTGTTAATTTATACTCGCCATAATGCTTTATTGGCCACACTCCATCTATTTGTGGCCAAATATTATCGTAGATTATATTTCCGAAACGAATACTATAATCATCTTCTCCCTCAGTAATAGCGCTCCATGCTCTGTCCACAAGCCAAGAGGCTGCGTAGTACGTCTGGTCTGTGTTTGTGTAATTGAAGTCGTCTTTCGGCATTTTTCTCAGTACTTGTAATGCTGTTGGTAAGACTTTTTGCAGAGGAAGCTCACCTAGTGTATAATGACAACTTGCCAGATAATAACCTATGGATCCTCTCGCCCTCAAGTCAGAAGAATTTATCTTTGCAATATCTTCACTTATCGTTTTATGAGCCTCATCCGAAAAATCTACGACTACTGGATACCTAAATAATTGTTCTATATTGCCGCTAAGTTCGTCCGTATCCGAGTTATTGGTTTTGATAACTTCGTACTTTGTAAATTTTTCAGAAATATCTTCACCTAACTTTTTGCTTATGCTGGCTAATAAGTCGCCTGATTTTGCTTTTTTGATGTCAAAATTATAGAAAATATCCTCAGTATCGTTCTTACCTAGTTTTTCCAATATATAGCGTAGTCGATACTTTGCAATCGCATCTCTCCCGCTTGATATTTGCTCGAATGTTGCAAAGTTTGTATCTAAATGATTGAGGCGTCGAATTTCATCAATTGCGTCAATGTAATTAGATAGTGTTATTTCGAGCCGGTCTTTTTTATAATATTCAGCGTAGTTATTTAGGAGCATTCTTTCATCTACTAGCAGTGCAGAGTAATTATCAGGATTATTCCACGAATCCATTACTTCTTCGGTTATCTTCTTTTTTGCAAAAGCTCTTGCAACGTTATTGTATACACCAAGAACCGACGCCTCTATTAGATACTTATCATAAACAAATGAACACTTATCGTCGTTACGATCAAAAGTTATATCTTTCTTTTTAAAAGCCACGTTTCCAAATCCGCCATATGTTTTATCTAAGATATTTTTATCAGCAAGTCCAAACAGTAAATCCCCAGCCATACTATACGCTTCTTCTTGGCTTTTTTCTTTTGAGGAGACACTCGCGTAGTAATAATGCAAGCCATCATCTTTGAGAGCATAAATTCTGCTTGACCCACAATTTCCCATCGCACCGCCACTAGAGTATTCGGCATAAATTATTTCATCTGGTTTTATGGTATCCACTATCTTCTTCGTAAGCTTTTCTTTGTCTAGATTCATATTAAGCACTCCTTTCTTAATTCTTGCCAGATTCTGACCATCGCTCAAAGGTGTCGAGGCGAGTCTAGGAAAAACCGCAAATCAGTTTTTGTTATACTGCACATAATTACACTTATGATTATACTATTTTGATATAAAAATCAGCCCGATTACTGCACGTAGCAGAACTATGCGGAGGGTCGACTTTATACTTTCAGCATATTACATCCTTTGGCTTTGTACTACGTCCGGTTAATCTTTTCCAAGAATCTAGCTCTCATGATGCTAAAATTGAGTTCAGATATTGACACGGTATGGTTTTTTAGTCCTTTCAAAAAGTCAGAGAAATATTTATCTTCAAGAAAATTTGCCGCATTTTTTCTGAAAAAATCATAGATATCTTTATATGTGATTATTGTGTATGGTTTTGCTAAGTTGTATTTTGATGTATCAATATGATTGTAGTTTGGCGTAAAAATATAATAATGGCTAATTTTCCCGTATGCGTCGTCGTCGGGATTAGAAATTCGCTTTTCTGTATATTCCTGATACTTATTTAACTGGGAATATCCATCATCTTTTATACCATTTATCCCAGATTTAATTTTGTTTTCTATTACAAAAACATTGTTGTCATCTTCTATCCATAGGTCAATATTATTGTTGCTTTCTCGTATAATATCGAATCTCGGACGAAGGTCGTCTACGCCAAGTATCTCGCGAACGAATTTCCTAAATATAGCCTTATTATATTGAAAATAATATGCCAATAAGTTCGAAAATGTTAATTCATCATTTTCTTTTCGTATTATCTCTAGGAATGTCAGACCAGTCCCGCGCATTGATTCATCAGTAATCAATTTCTCTGTAGTATCGTCATTTTCCCAATAATCGTCATTATTAAGTAAGTTTTGCAATTCGACATATGCGTTATAGTCGTCTTGTGCAGAATAGTATTTTCTACCAGATTGATTGCTTATGGCTTTACTATTTGAGTGAAGTCTAATTAAGCGTATAGTATCATCGTTCGGTTTAAACTCATCGTTGATAGTTAATAGTATTCTAGTATTTTTTCTAGGTAGCCTAATTTTATCAGTTCTGTATGTAAAAAATATGCTAGAATCAGACTTGCCATGGTATATGTTATCACTAAAGACATTGCTAATTGGCGTATCAGCATATTTTACATCATTCGGCGCAACATCAATGGGGCATAACTTTTCCGCTTTAGCAATGACTTCTACAGTAGTTTTTCCCTCAATATTACGCACAAAAATTACGCTTTTGACGGAATGACTACTATCAACCTTTCCACCTGGTGTAATATATAGATAGTTTTGCCCATTATCGTCTTTAAATAAATTAATTACTTCGTGACCGATATTTGCGCCTTCATTTAGATAAGATCCAGCAAAGAGTTGATTAATGAGTATTTCATCGTTTCTCATATATATATTTTATCATTTTTATGCATCTCATGATATAGACCAAGACATTATTATTGAGACACCGGCTGGATGGATATTAGGGTTGAATCGCACGTCTTTGATTTACTAGTTGTAATTCATGTTTGACCCACGCACGGTTGGACGACAGGACGAGTGAAGCGGAGGGCAATACTTATCTATTCCCGTTTTTGGTAAGCGATAAATTCGGTTTCGTTCTCAAAATGATTGGTTTGCGTCCGGATCAGTCGTTATGCATAGAAGCTTCCCGCATTGAATCTTTGCCTTATCTCGTAAAGTGTCCTTTCTTTGCTCACGCTGGTCATTATAGCCTTAGTGGGCGTTTGTTGGAGCTGGCTCGCTAGTACACCACAAATACCATTACTACCGCTCAGAAAGATAATCTTATCTCCGAGCTTCCGAAAGTCTGGCTGAACTCGAAAAATTATTAAACGAAACAAATCCGGATTTGTAGGGTAAATTTTATGCAAAGACTAGGTGATTACATAAAAGAATATTCCGCCAGAAATAAATTTGATGAAGAAATCCCTGTATACAGTGTTACAAATTCAAATGGTTTCTGTCGCGACTATTTTGGAAAGGAAGTTGCAAGCAATAACAAAAGGACATATAAAATCGTTCCGAGGAACGCCTTTGCTTATAACCCATCAAGAATCAATGTTGGTTCAGTAGACTACCAACATTACGAAGATAGGGTTATTGTCAGCCCTCTATATAATGTATTTACGGTGGATGAGAAAATTTTACCGCAATACCTCTATTTTTATCTAAAAAGTCCAAATACTATGAAGAGAATACGAACTGTTGCGTCCGGTAGTGTTAGAGATAATCTGAAACTGTCGATGCTATGTGAGTTTCCGATTCAGGTTCCATCCATAAATAGACAGCAAAATATAATAGAAATTCTAGAAAAAACACAACGCATTATCGATGAAAAGAATGACGAGCTAGAGAAACTTGATAATCTCATAAAAGCCCGATTTGTCGAGATGTTTAGGAGGAATAATATCTATGTTATAAGCGTCGGAGATGCAGTTGAATTGATTAACGGACGTGCCTTCAAGCCTACACATTGGATGGCTGACGGATTACCAATTATCCGTATCCAGAACTTGAACGACAAAACTGCTCCATTCAATTATTTCGATGGCATATATGACAAAAAGAACTACGTTAAAAAGGGTGAATTATTGTTTTCATGGTCCGGTACTCCAGGAACGTCGTTTGGAGCTTTTATCTGGGATAGAGAGCCAGGAATATTGAATCAACATATTTTTAGGGTGCTGCCAAAAATTGATTTGGAGTTAAACTATCTACGATATGCCTTAAACGATCAGCTCGAAATCATTATCTCGAAAGCGCATGGCGGAGTTGGGCTTCAACATATTACGAAAGGCGAGCTCGAAAAAGTATTAATTCCTAATCCGAACATTGAGCAGCAACATAGTTTTTCTAATTTCGTTGCTCAGGTCGACAAATCAAAATTTGTGCTAAGCAATGAACTTACGATGTGCGACTTTTACATTCGTTTGATTCACGATCGCGTAATGCATAGTCGTATCAATTTGCGAGTGACCCAATAGCTTCTGGACTTGCTCGATCGGCATCCCCTTATCTATTGCACGTGTTGCCATAGTCCGGCGGAACTTATGCGGATGAACCTTATTTATGCCTAATTCGCGTCCTAAGCGTCTCAGGCGGATTTCTACACCAGATATCTGTAATCTATTGTAAGGCGCATCAAGCGTCACGAAAAGGGCAGGATTTGTGTCAAAGCGGCTATTTATGTAGTCCGTTAGATGTATTTTAGTTTTAGCGTCGAAATATACGCGTCTTTCTTTATCACCCTTACCAAAAACGATGCATTCGCGTTCTTCGAAATCTATATCATCGATATTTAATCGCACGAGTTCGCCAATTCTTATTCCAGTCGAATAAAGTAAATCAATTATCGCTAAATCGCGTAAATTTTTACATTTATCTCGCATCTTTTCAATTTCCTCATCGGAAATAACTTCTTTCACGGTTTTCGTGGTTTTGATTTTGTGGATGCGTCGCATTGGGCTTTTGATGATATAATCTTCTTCTTCGAGCCATGTAAAGAAGCTTGAGATATTGCGACGGATATTATCAATAGTTGTTTTACTACAATCATTTAAACCTTGATAGTTAGCCAAATATTCACGTATGTCGTCAGTTGTAACTTTCCTGATTGGATCCGTAATCCCATCAAGTAATTTCTCTACCGTAGTCTTGTAGTAGGCTAGTGTTCGTTCAGAACATCCTTCTATCTTTTTAGCATTCAAAAACATCGACAAATAATTGTTGTTTGAGATACCATTTATAGATCTCGTTTCTTTTGTAAGGCGCGAAACGAGTACGCGCTGTAATTTCTGTGACTGATTTGCGGTGAGATATTCGTCCATATCCACCAAAATGTATTTAATGGTGTCCTCCATTAATAGCTCCTTTCGTTAGGTTAGAACCCCCACTAACAAAAGGAGTAGCTTTTTAGCCAAAATACTCCTGCATTAAACTATCAAATAGAAGTTGCGTTTTTTCGAGCGACTTTTGTACGGCAAATTTTGATTTGTCGATTTGAGCGACGAAGGCGGAAAATTGTTTTTGAAGTTCCATCGGAGGAATACATATATTCAATGGCGCAATATTTTT
>CAUSFG010000022.1:0-11145 GCA_963530815.1 uncultured Candidatus Saccharibacteria bacterium | reverse complement strand
CCGCCACTTACTGACGTGATCCGTAATTCAGATAAATCAACGTTTAGCTCCGCCGCCGCACACCGCAAGGCTCTGTTGGTTAACAACTCATCGTGATCCGGCAATGTTCCCATGCATAAATTATAACATCAGACAACTTAAATCCGCTTAGTAAATATCATTACTCGGTTATTACGAGTTTGGGAATTTTTTATCCACTCCCCTGCGCACGTCATCAAATTCAGACCCTCAGATACACCATCAGCTGGCCGAATAAAACTATTCATATCCACATCAGATAATTTAACTGTTTGTTTTTTTATCACCTGATAGCGCAGTATTTTACCATCACCACGCTCGACACTAATCGTATCACCAGTATTTAGAGATTCTAGTTTATTAAAAATCCCGCCCAACGTTGTACCCGACGCATGCCCAATAATTATTGATGCGCCTAATTGACCTGGCTTAACACTGCCAGTATACCATCCAGCATCAAAGATGTTGACAGGTGACTGCATTGAACCGTCCGAATTGACGCTCATTTGCAAAACCCTAGCCTTAACCCCCAACTTCTCAATAGTGATGACTCGCGGCAAGTCCGCAGCTACTTTATACTTAGCGATCACATCATCTGAGACTTTAGTTTCATCTTTACCTTCACTACTTCTACGATCATTAGAATCATCGCTGCGTGCCGTTACTGGCGCCCCATTAACGGCGTTCTTTATTCGACTATTCAACAGCCAGGAGTCAACAAACGAATATATCGAGATTGTCAAGAGAATAATTGCAATTACGCCAGGAAGCTTTTTACGAAAATTACCGCCTAAAATATTTCGCAAAGATTGCTTAATACGTCTCCGCTTGCTACCCCGAAAATCACCGACAAACACAGACTCTCCATAGATATCTAGTAAGCGGGCTGCTCGAGTCAGTTTTTTATTAATTAGCGTAGGTTTCTTTGATTTTATACACTGCCGAGGCTGTTTTGTCTTAGTTGACGCAGAATGATGAGCAATATCCGCAGTATGATTCATATTCACACTATCGGTCACATTTACAACAATATCGCTCATCAGCCTGCGTCGCGGTACGACTACTCGAC
The DNA here is from genome assembly GCA_963530815.1 of uncultured Candidatus Saccharibacteria bacterium. Lineage (GTDB taxonomy): Bacteria > Patescibacteriota > Saccharimonadia > Saccharimonadales > Saccharimonadaceae > Nanosynbacter. The sequence goes on along the minus strand of CAUSFG010000022.1, from coordinate 10,058 downwards.
CCCTAGCCTTTGGCGGTGTCTGTGAATTGCGTATATTTCGTTCTCCCCGTATCATACCTACCTCATTGTAGCCAACAGGCACGCTCTGCGTCAAACCGCTTATGGCGTGCCTGTCGATTTTTTAAGCCTTTACTTCGGCTCTTTACTTCTTACTAAGACTCTTTCGCTTTGTTACGAATAGTAGAGCGGCTGCTGAAGCTACTCCAGCTATAGCCCCAATCAAATTAACAGACAATTTTTCACCACCCGTATTTGGAGCTTTTGGAGCTTTTGAGTCATTCTGTGCCGTCAGTACAACATCATTACCGTCACCGCCAACATAACTAATCTTGAAGGTTGCACCACTTACAGTTACTTCTGCACCTTCTGGTAAGTCCTTAAACGTTCCCTGGACAGGGTTAGTGCCGTTATTATTAACGATCGTAAAGGTATCGCCCTTCTTAATGACACCACCAGCCAAGTATGTTAAGTCTAGACTACCCTTTAGATAAACATCATGTGCAACAATCTGATCATAGTGATCCTTGTTTAAGATTTCAGCCTTATATACACCGGTATTATTTAGAGAGAAACCTTCCAGTACAGTAATTTTACCTGGTGAGTTGCCCGGAGAAACAATACCTGATACATAAAGACCCTTTACCGTGGCATCACCGCCAAATACACCACCTTCACGAACGGTCACATGAGAGCGACTACCATTTAGTAAAACTGTTTCACCTTTTTTAACAGTCACAAACTCATCAGGCTTGTCGCCGTCTAATTGTATTGTTTTAGCCTCGTTAGTATGACCAATCTGACCGTTCGGGGTGCCACTAGTGTTATTTGAAGACTCAACCAGTACTGTACCTTCATTATCTTTATGAGCAACCAGTTTACCTGGACCACTAAGTTTACCAGTAATCTTCAATGTGACATTTGGTGCCAGCTGATACTCAACGTCACCATTAAGTGTAATGTCGCCAGACAGAACCGTCGTCACATTCTGATGACTTGCAACGTAATAACAACGTATTCCACTAGAAATCATCGAGCCATTTTCAAAAGTGATTTTACTGGAACTTGTCTCATCGCTATAATAACTAATGTCTAGTTGACCTTTGTTCTTAATAGTAACACTGTTAGCGTTTTTTGGCCACGCACCGGCGTTCTCTCCGACAATTATCTCTGAAGCTTTCACACCAGCTATGTCATTACAGCCAGAATTTGCAACCTCAAAACGATTTATAGTCGACCTATTTTTTTCTTCAACTCCCTCCTCAAGTCCACCATCAAATCCATTAGACTTCAAGTTTGATAAGCCATTAATAGTGCCAACAATATAAACTTTAGGGATTTTACGCTCATCCTTACTATCGCTACTGGTATGATCTCCAGTAAATTCAGCATCTGACGTAAACCGCATCGTATCAATATTATAGTCGGCGCACGACTTACCGTCAGGAAGACTATCCAGCTTTTTAACCTCTAAGCCTGACAGGGCTACCGTTAAATCATTCTGAATATTTTCAGTAGGCCCATCAACACACTTAAATACCAACTTAGAGCCTTCTGTTGGTACTTGACCTTCTTTCCAGTTACCAGCGGTTGACATTTTATGGTCGCCAGCTGAGCCAGTCCACGTAAATGAAGCTGGCGCAGCACTTACCGGCGAATGAAGCGCCACTATGCCAACAATAGCCGCCACCGACGCGGCGCCGATTATTTTAGTATAAGAAACACCCATTTTGTTTCCCTCCCGTACACGTTTGTGTTTTTATTTAATTTGTGACCTCACAATATCATTACTAAATGAGCTTTACAAGCATAATTGTATAAAATACAACAAAAAACTATATATTCTATCTGTTATTAGTTTGGAATAACTAGTATAAATTCCGCGCCAGCTGATGGCTTGCTTTTGATGCGAATAGTATAACCACAGCGATCTGCCAAGGTTTTAGCAATTGCCAGCCCCAAACCATAGCCCGACGCGTCGGTTCGAGTCCGTGCTGCGTCTGCACGATAAAATCTCTCGAAAATATGCTTTTGATCATTTGATGAAATGCCCGGTCCGTTATCTTTAACTATAAATTCCACAGAATTTTTATTCAAACCAACCTGAATCTTCACTTCGCCGACTTTTTGCGGCGCGTACTTAATAGCATTGTCCACCAAAATTGATAAAATCTGACGAACCGCATTTGCCTGTAAAACTACTTTTTGACCATCTGGAGCGTTCTGTAAAATTTTAATCTGCTTTGCTTTTGCAACCTGAGAATACTGCCCTGTAACTTCTTTAATGATTTCAGAAATATCAATTGACTCTGGATCATTCAAAGCATTTTCTGACTTCGCCAAATCCAGCAGCGAATTGCTAAGATTGGTCAGCTTTTTAATTTCCTCAACGTTTCGGCTCAAAACCTGACGAGCTTTTTCGTCGGTCAACACACGCTTACGCATCGCTATTTCATTACTCAAAAGCAACGCCGCCAACGGAGTTCTTAGCTCGTGGCTGGCATTAGACACAAATTGGGCTTGCTGCTCAATTGACCGTTCAATTGGCGCCAGCGTTCTTCGTGCCAACACTAGACTCAACCAATAGCCAAACACCAACATCGCGCCATTTAACACAATTAAAGATATCACCACCATTTCGCGCGTTTCATTGTCGCGTCGCTCTAGCCGATGATGAAATTGATCTTCGATATCCGCAGATTGCTTAATATGGTCATCAGGCGGCAGTTCTCGGTTAAGTTGCGTCGAGGTAACAGCATAAATAATCACGCTAAACGCCAGCGACAGCGTCATAATCACAGCCAAATAACTCAGTGCTAGTCGCCTGACGTGTTGCTGTTTCATGATTTTTCCTCTAATTTATAGCCGAAACCGTGTGAATTAATTTCGACTTAAATGGCTTATCAATTTTTCGACGCAAAAACATAATAAATAACTCAACATTATTCGGTAATACGTCCGCATCAAAATCCCAAACGTGCGATATAATCTGTTCTTTTGATAAAACTTTACCTTTATTTCGCATCAAATATTCCAGAACACCATATTCCTTAGCGGTCAAGTTAATTTACTGCGAAGCTCGCGTTACTTTTTTTGAGCTTGGATCAAGTTTCAAATCGCCCACCTGAAGAATTTCCTCCAATTTCTCATTCGGTCTACGAAGTAACGCCCTTATGCGAGCCAACAATACATCAAAGCTAAACGGCTTAGCTAAATAATCATCTGCCCCCGTGTCCAAACCTTCAACAATATCACGTTCTGTATCACGCGCAGTCAACATTAAAATCGGCGTTTTATCACCGTCATTCCTCAGGGTTCGACAAACTTCATAGCCATTCATTCCTGGCAACATTATGTCCAAAATAATAACATCATAATCAGCAGCAGCAGTTCGATAGCCTTCACTGCCATCATTCGCCACATCAACTGCATACGACTCGTCTTCCAACCCTTCTTTTAATAGTCGAGCAATCGTAACGTCATCTTCAATCAGTAAAACTCTCACATATATATTATACCTTTATATCTCAATAATTTCATATACTAACACATCGATATCATTTGCGCTTCTGGCCAAATTTTCTGGACTAATCGTTTGCCGCGTGCTGTTAATCGCACCCACGCGTCACCGTATATCTGATCAATTGCCATCAAACCTTTACGACGCAAATCCACCAAAATATTCATTACTGTTCGACGCGACAAACCAACTTGCCCAGCTAAAACTACGACGTCATCACTGCCATCTTCATAGATTTGTTGTAAAATTAACGCCTCGTTTGTTGTTAAATTAACTTCTTTTGCTTGAATTCTATTCATAATATTCCTTTCTCTGGTTAATGATAGTTATTATGATAAACGAGCATTCTTTAATTTTGCTGTAAAATTGACTATTCTACTTTTATTTTTATTATGCTTGTTGTTATAATTGGCTTCTAACATAAATTTAAGGGGAGTGTATGTTAATAAGAAAACGCTTTTTAAATACAAAAGTTAAAATATTAACTGGAGTGATAACCGCTGGACTAATCATTGGCGGGTCACTACTTACCTTGCCGACTGGACAAGCTAAGGGTGTCGTCAGCGATGATTATCCATTAAATGATAGCACCCACTGGAACACAGAACCTGTTTGGCGTGACGAGTTTAATGGCACATCGTTAGATAAAGAGTCTTGGAATGTACGTAGCGGCGGATGGGGTGCAAACCACGTTCAAAGTTGCTATAGGGACAGGGAGGAAAACGTCAACGTTAAAAATGGTAGTTTAAATCTAGTTGGACTATACAAGCCAGGAGAAAGGTGTAGCGGCAATGAAAAAAGCGGCAACTTCACCTCTGGATTTGTAGAGACAAAGGGTAAAAAAGCTTGGACTTACGGCTATATTGAGGCGCGCATAAAAATGCCAAATAATAAGAGTACTTGGCCTGGTTTTTGGATGAGCCCTAATGGATCTACATACGGCAGCTGGCCTCGCAGTGGTGAAATTGACATCGTGGAGACTAAAGGCTCTAACTTAAATTACGCCGCCGCAGACGCTCACTGGGGACTTTCAACAGGCAATAAAAAACATGCTCAAGGTAGAGATTTGCCAGCTGTATTTAAAGATACTACAGAGTGGCACACTTACGGCGTAAAATGGACTGAAGGAAAATTGGAATATTACATTGACGGTGTAAAGTTCCACACCGTCAACGGATTCGGTCAGCCAAACGCAGCAGACACGCCTTACGGTCCATTCGACAAGCCATTCTTCTTGCGTCTTAACTTAGCAATCGGTGGTGACTACATTGACGGTCAAGGTAGTAAATGGTCAAACGCTTACAATGCCCTAGCTAAATATCCAAAGTCATTCCCAGCAACTATGTCAATCGATTACGTCCGTGTATACGAAAGACGAACAGCTAAGGAAGTCAATGTACCAGATAACAATTTGCGCACCCAACTTAATAAAAAACTGTCAACAGTACTTAGTACTAATCGTAAAGACGATCAAAAAATTACTGACGTAGAGTTGGAAAAATTGACAGATCTTAACTTGGATGCAGCCGACAACGCGTCAGAAGCAGATAAGATTCACGATATAACGGGATTAGAGGCAGCTAAAAACCTTAAGACTTTATCTCTTAAGAACAACTCTGTCTTCGACCTAAGAGCAGTTTCTAACATCAAATCTCTAAAGTCAATAAACCTAACGATTAATCGCTAATTAGCTTAGGCGTTTATAGGAAAATTGCCATCTCATTATGGGACGGCAATTTTTTTATTACAGCCGAAACTTCAGCATTCGACACCTCTATAATTCTGTTGTTAAAATAACAATATACTAAACTTTACTTTTATTCCGCTTATTGTTATAGTGGTGTTAAATATCAAAATATTGGGAGAGATAAAAAATGTTAATAAAAAAACGTTTTTTAAATACAAAGTTTAAGGCGGTAACTGGATTAATGATAGCTACAGCTATTATTAGTGGATCGATATTCACCCTACCTATAGACAATGCCAAAAGCGCAGGAAGTCCATATCCGCCAACAGATAGTGAATATGAGAAAGTCTGGTCAGACGAGTTTAATGAAGGTTCATTAGACACGAATGTGTGGTCTCCATACATAGAAGGCTGGAACGCTAGTGAGGTTCAGGGGTGCTATACAGGCTCCGCGGAAAATATAAACGTCAGTGGAGGTAGCCTAAATCTGATCGGTCTATATAAACCAGGCGTAACCTGTAATAAGGGCAAAAATAAAGATTTTACCTCTGGATTTATAGAAACAAGAGACAAGAAAACCTGGACTTACGGATATTTTGAGGCTCGAATAAAAATGCCAAATAATAAGAGCACCTGGCCAGCATTCTGGATGAGCCCTAATGAAAAAAGATACGGCGACGGGTGGCCTATGAATGGCGAAATCGACATCGTAGAAACAAAGGGCTCTGATTTGGACTATGCTGCCGCGGATGCACACTGGGGAAAATCCATAACCAATAAGACACACAAGAACAGCCACAAATCGGACCTACCGGCAGGCTTTTCAAATACTACTGACTGGCATACATATGGAGTAAAATGGACCGAAGGAAAGCTAGAATACTTCATTGATGGAAAAAGCTATCATACAGTTGAAGGATTTGGTCAACCAAATGCCGCAAACACACCGCACGGACCATTCGACGTACCATTCTTCCTGCGTCTTAACATGGCAATTGGCGGTACTTATATCGACGGCCCTGGTGGTAAATGGTCGAATGCCTACAATGTCGTAGCAGAAGAACCAGGCACATTCCCTGCAACTATGTCAGTTGACTACGTTCGTGTATATCAAAAGCGAGAGCCTAAAGAGGTTGAAGTCAAAGACACGGAACTGCGCAAGCTGCTCAATGAAAAACTAGGAGAAAAACTTGGTACAACTCGTGCGGCAGATCAAAAAATTACTGACGTAGAGTTGGAAAAATTGACAGATCTTAACTTAGATAACTCAAACATTACCAACCTAACTGGAATAGAAGCCGCCAAGAATCTTAAGAATTTGTCGTTAAATCACAACTCAATCTCAAATCTAAGCCCACTGGCTGGACTGACTTCTCTGAAAACTCTATCACTTAAAGAAAACAAGATTACAGATATAAGCCCACTGACTGGACTGACTTCTCTAACTTCACTGAATCTTGAAGACCAGCGAGCTAATGCTAAACCTAACGACAAATCGTTTGCTTCACCATTGAGAGATTTGGCAGGAAACGTAGTTTCCGTGACCAACTCAGCAGACGTTATTAACGACACAGCGACTCCTGGAAACATTCAGTTGCTATCACTGCCAGCCAACGGAGCATCCACTATCATGAATACCCCTTGGACAAGAAGCGTAACAATCGGGGCAGTTTCAGCTACGTTTAGCGGTACTCTAGCCATTGACACATCAGCAATCCCTAGAGCGGTTCAGCCACAACCTCAGCCACAGCCACAGCCTGCTAGTCCATCAGCTGCCGCCCACAATCCAGCTAATAAGCCTCAAAATGCTGTAAGTGGTCTACTCGCAAACACAGGATTTAATGTCTTCTTAGGTGTTGTCGCCACTCTAGCATTAGTTGCTGCAGGACTATTAATTCTACGCTAACCTGCAACTACATAAAATTACCACCCCGTGATGAGGTGGTAATTTTTTATTGAGGAGTTGGTTTTTATTGTCGAGAGGATTGAGAAGTTGGTTGCGGTGCTACGCCAGACTGTGAAGCGTCTGATGGCGGCGTGTTAGTTGTGTTATTTTGAGTTGACGGAGTTTGTCCAGCCGAAGATGAGCCCGATTGTCCCGATTGATCAGATTGAGTTTGAGGCGTGCTGCTATTTCCGCCAGATTGTTGCCTAGATCCGCCAGGACCGCCTTGAGATTGGCTCATTCCTGGAGGACCGCCAGCTTGCCCGCCCATTTGGCTTCCGCTCGAGCCGCCAACTTGCATACCCGTAACAAATCCCAGTCCGCACAAAACCACGCCACCAATTGCTATTCCCATTGCCGCGCTGACGCTAATTGAGCGTTTTTCGTTCGAAGCGTTTTCCGAATTGTTAAAGATATTTTCTGGTGTTGTTTGAGATTCTTGATCTAATCTTTTCATAATAATTCTCCTTTGGTTAAATTTATTTCCTATGCAGATAGTTCGTATAATGTTACATCACTACCTCCATAATTAACGACTTTGCCGTTTTTCTTAATCCAATTTGTGATTTCGCTATTTCCACCGTTTGGACCGCCACCATGACCACGTGAGCTAGCGGCGTAATATTTCAATTTGCCGTCCGCCACCAATTGCTTAAATTGCTCAAGCGTGAGTGGCGTGTCGCTGCCGTTAAATCCGCCAATTGCCATGACTAGTTGACCGCTGGTTAGCTGAATTGCCGCCGATTCATTGGCGCTATCCACTGCCACTAACCAAGTCGCACCATTTTGGTTTTGTAAAAGATACTGAACCAACGCGCTGTCTGCCTGAGATTTTTCATTATTGCTTCCCTGCATCGCCGTCGAACTTGGACCTGCCGTCGGAATGCTGCCCGTATGCGTGACGTTGACGGTCGACAGCGTATAAACAACCGGGGCGGTCATACACGCAGCCACAGAAGTGATAATTGCCAAGTTCTGAAGCCAACGTTTCGGCGCATACAAATTGACCAATAGCCCAATCATACCGATAGCTCCCAGAATGCCAACCGTCCATATTAGCCAAGTCATCGTACCAGCGTAGCTAAGGATAATTATCGCAATCACCGCCGTCACACCGACCAGCATAGGCAAAATCCAAGCATACGACTTTCGTCTGATGTACGCGCCCCACAGAAACGGCGCGCCAATCCCAACCAGAGCCGCCACAGCCGGTGCCATAACCACCACGTAGTACGGATGAATTACGCCGCTAGTTATACTAAATATTACGATGTGAATGATCAGCCAAAGCATCCAGAATATCACCGCCGCTCGTCCACGATTAGTCCGCGGAGTCTTGCGTAAAATCCATAAGAGTAGTCCGCCGCTCGCTAATGCCAAGATTAGCAACCATGCAATGTTCGGCCCAAAATCGTTATTAAATATCCTAAATATTCCCGTTTGCCCGCCAAATCCAGTGCCGCCAGGACCATGACCGCCGCTAGGAGCGCCACCCATTCCGCCAGGGCTTGCTATTGCCATTCCACCACTCGGAGGAGTTCCGCCACCTCCGCCGCCGTGGCTTCCTAATAGCCGACCAAAACCGTTATAGCCAAGAATCAAACTCCAAATACTATTGTCATTAGTACTACCAACCCACCGTCGAATGCCAGACGGCGTCAGCCAAACAAGCACACTCCACCATAAAGTCGACACCGTCGTAATCACGCCCGCAAACATCAAATGTAGAAATCGCGTAACAATTGGCGGCTTGGCGAACGCTAGATAGACAATTACCATCGCAGGCAAAACCATCAAGCCCTGGAGCATTTTTGTATTAAATGCTAATCCCGTGAACAATCCCGCCAGACCAAGCCATAAAAGCGGACGCCTGCCCTCTAATGACCTGAGAAATGCGTAACCGCTGGCGGTGAGCATAAATGTCAAGATAGCGTCTGGATTATTAAATCCGAACATCAACGCCGCAACAGGAGTTAGCATTAATGTGACTGCGGAAATTATCGCGCTAGTAAAGCCGAATTGCCGTTTCACTGCCGAATATAACAACCAGACCGAACCGACGCCCGCTAATACGCTTGGTAGTAACATTGAAAAGCTGGAAAATCCAAACAGTCGAGCGCTAAATCCCATTATCATCGTCGCCAGTGGAGGTTTGTCGATTGAAACATAATTCGCCGCGTCCAAACTACCAAACAGCCACGCCGTCCAGTTTTGGTTTGCTGCCTGCACCGCCGCCGCGTAATAACTGTTCGCCATACCATTATGCATCGCGCCAAACATATACAACGCACCCGTCGCAATCAACAGAATCGGAAGAGCCATTTTCTCAAGCCACGAACGATTGTCCAATTCCTTATTAACTCGATGCAGCCCTTTTAAATCATCGACCGCAGTTTTTACAATCTTCACACGACTATCAGTATCCTCAATCCAAGTAACGGGTTGCTCGTGAATCGGCACGTCCGCGCGCTCCGTTTTAATCAAAAGTTCCGTGTCGAAGAACCATTCATTGTCCTTAATTTTTGGCAAAAATCTCTTCGCCACGTCACGACGAATTGCCTTAAATCCGCACTGCGCATCGCTAAATTTGGTGCGCGACGTCAATTTGATAATCTTGTTATAACACCGTGAAATAAACTCCCGCTTAAAACCGCGGCTAGTCTTTGATTTTTTCATCAATCGAGAACCAATAGCCACGCCAGCTTCGCCCGCCACAAGCGGCTGAATCATCGGTAGAAAATCATCCAAGCTAGTGGATAAATCGACATCCATATATGTCAGGATATCCGCCTGACTGCTTTGCCAAACCTGCTTTAATGCTCGCCCGCGACCGCGTTTAGCCAGCCTTACAACACGAACTGATTGATGATTTTGCGCCAAGTTTTTCGCTATTTTTAAAGTGTTATCTT
>CAUSFG010000021.1:0-12209 GCA_963530815.1 uncultured Candidatus Saccharibacteria bacterium | reverse complement strand
TGTAACTCTGAAATCGACAATTACCGCCAGCGCATTGGCTATTGATAAGAATGAGCTAAAGAACTTTGTGGAAGCAAAACTTAAAGAGGAGATTTCTGGTAAGAAGTCGCAGAGAATTTATGACAATGGAGTAAATAAGGTTGTGTTCTCGCAATTTTCTAGGGCGCATAATACGCAGACTGTGCGCTTAACTACGAATGGCAAGGTTGGTCCAGATATTAAAGAAGCGAACGTAAAGGATCAAGCCAAAGGCAAGAGTTACGGAGAGGTTCAGTCTGCTATTGAATCTATCGAAGGCGTTGAAGATGTCGATGTTAAATTCTCACCATTCTGGGTTAAATCTGTTCCAAAAGATATCAATAAGATTAATGTCGAATTTAAGATAAAAGATGTCAAGTAAAAATTTTTTAGCGCTGGATGTTGGATCGCGGCGAATCGGTTTGGCTATGGCGGATTCGCAAGTGAAGATCGCCGTGCCGTTTGGCTGGTTGGAGAATAATGAAAATATTGTCCAGGAAATAACAGAACTAGTATTGAGGCACAATATTGATACGATCGTAGTGGGCTATCCGCGAAATCAATCCGGTGAACCAACGAAGCAGACGGAATTTGTGGAAGAATTTGTTAAGCAATTTGAAGACATTGAGCTTGATACGGAGATTGTTTTTCAAGATGAATCTTTAACGAGTGTGCAGGCTGAGCAGAGATTGGGGAATAAAATTAAAGATAAGGGCGAGATTGATGCGGAGGCTGCTAGCATAATTTTGCAGGATTTTTTGGAGGAGAATTATGAAAATTCGTAAACGACGTATTTGGCTATTAGTGTTGTCAATAGTTGTGGCTATCGCTGGAATCGGCGCCCTTGGGGCAACGGTGTGGTATAAGCAGATGCTTGCTCCTGCCGACGTAAATAGTCAGCAGACCTTAAGAATTAATATTAAAGAAGGCATGGGATCTAGTGATATAGCTAAAACTTTAGAGGATAATAAAATTATCAAAAACTCTTTAGCGTTTTCTATTTATACAAGGCTCCACAATTCAGCAAGCAAGTTTAAGGCTGGCGTCTATTCTGTAAAAGCTTCACAATCTGTCGATGAAATAATTAATCATTTGACCAGCGGTAAAACTGATGAGATCGCTATAACATTTTATCCTGGATCGACTTTGAATAAAAAAATAAAGAATTCTGACGGTAGAGAAGTTGAATCCGTGTTGCTTAAGGCGGGATTCTCGGACGATCAGATAAAAAAGGCATTTGCCGCTAAGTATGACAGTCCAGTTTTTGCAGGTAGACCGGAAAATGCTGGGCTTGAGGGGTATATTTACGGTGAAACATTCTATATTTCTCCGGATGAAACCGTAGAACAGGTTCTGCAGCGCTCAGTTGATCATTTGGAGAAAATTGTTAAGGAATATAATCTGGAGGAGAAATTTAAAGCTCGTGGGTTGACCTTATATCAAGGGATAACACTAGCGTCGATTATTCAGCGCGAATCGATTGGCTGTGGGTCTGGCGCGGAAACTTGCGAGGATCAGCGTAAGATTGCTAGCGTATTTTACAATCGCCTGAAAGCCAATATGCCGTTGGGCTCCGATGTAACATATCAATATATTGCTGACAAAACAGGGGTAGAACGCTCGCCGAACCTTAAATCGCCATATAATGCACGTATTCAAAAAGGCTTAACTCCTGGACCAATCGCTTCGCCTAGTTTGAGTGCGTTGAATGCCGCCGCCGATCCGATAAACTCTGATTATCTATATTTCCTGAGTGGCGACGATGATATTACGTATTTTGCAAAGACCAACGAAGAGCACGAGGCTAATGTCAAGGCTCACTGTCAAAAGAAGTGCCAGATTTCTTGACAAAAACGCATTTTATAAAATTTATTGACTTTATTGTCAATATTGTGTAAAATAGATGTTAGATCATTTGTCTAATTTATCAACAGGGGTGAATTACGATAAATGACCTGCCAAAATTGTCGCTACGGATATAGCAAAACTAATGTAGAATAATAATAATCAATTAGGTCGACAACATATCCTGTTCTGTTGCGAGAAGAAAGACAATTTGGTAGAGGTGCTAGTGGTAACATTGGCGCAAGGAGAACGATTATTCGTAACCATTTTACAACTCTTCGGAGTAAAAAACGTAAACTGCAATCATTTGCAATCTACGGTGGAATATTTTTATTGACTATATCATTTTTGGTCTACGGCAATAGTGGTAGTAACGTATCTGCTGAAAGATCAAAAACTTTAGCATCATCTGAAACTACTAATGTTTCGTCGGTATCTAAGTCTGCTAAGTCTAAAACAGCTTCAGTAGATGAATTAACGGCAGCTAATGCTGTAACTAACTTGGCGGAAACGGCGGAATTGCCTTCGGCTGGTGACTTGCGCGAGTCTGAAACTTCACTAACAATTAAGAAGAATCTTTCTCAGAATGATGCAGAAGTTATAACAAAACCTGATATTGTTAAGCCGGACACTTCGGCTGCGCGCGGCATTTCGTCTTATGTAACCAAAGAGGGTGATACGATGGAGTCTATTGCTAAGAAGTTTAAGATTTCATCTCAGACGCTTCGTTGGGCTAATAATACAACCTCGGACGCTGTGGAGCCAAATAAGACCCTGGTCGTACCTCTTGTTGATGGTGTTGTCTATACTGTTAAAGATGGTGATACTGCCCAATCTCTGGCAGAAAAGTATAAAACGAGTGCTGAACGCGTCGTTCTGTATAATGACATTGATGATGGTGCGAAGTTGTCTACTGGCTCTAGGATTGTGTTGCCTGGAGGTGAGCTTCCAGAGAATGAACGACCTGGTTATGTCGCTCCGCGAAGCAGGTCGTACGGAAATCGATACTCTTCGGCATCATCTACTACTACGAGTGCGAGTCGAAGCTGGTTGACTGCTTCTGTCGGTAACCGATATGCGGCCGGTAACTGTACATGGTATGCATACGAGCGTCGTTTGCAGCTTGGTCGTCCGATTGGTAGTTTCTGGGGTAATGCTAATACTTGGTCTACAAGTGCTCGTGCCGCTGGATTCGTAGTTAATAATACGCCAGCACCTGGTGCAATATTCCAGACTACTGCCGGATATTATGGTCACGTTGGTATTGTTGAGCGAGTTGAAAACGGTGTGGTTTACGTTAGCGACATGAACTACGCAGGTTATGGGATTATTACTCACCGTACACTCAACGGTGCAGGCGGTTATCTATATATCCACTAGAACTAGTTAATGTTAGCACCTCCGCTATCTCTCGGGGGTGCTTTTTGGTATACTAAAGATATGTTTGTAGATATTGCAAAAGTTTTAGTGCGCGCCGGTAGAGGCGGTAATGGTGTAGTCAGTTTTCGTCATGAGAAATACGTCGATAAGGGCGGTCCCGATGGCGGTGATGGCGGTCGTGGTGGTGATATTGTTTTTTTGGCGACAAAAGATCTTAATACGCTTTTGAATTTTAGATATAAGCCGGAACTTAAGGCTGAAAAAGGCGGCGATGGTGGAAAACGTAATAAACGAGGAAAAAGTGGTGCGCCGCTAATCGTTAAAGTGCCGATGGGTACTCTAGTGAAGCGCGACGGTATGGTAATTGCGGATTTGACCGAAGATCAGCAGCGGGCAGTGGTGGCTCGTGGGGGAGATGGTGGATTTGGAAATGCACACTTTACGTCTAGTACGCGCCAAACACCTAAAATTGCTGAACTTGGTGAGGCCGGCGAGGAATTCGAGGCAGAGTTGGAATTAAAATTATTGGCTGATGTTGGTTTGGTTGGCTTTCCGAACGCTGGTAAATCGACGTTCTTAAGTGTGGTTTCTAATGCGCGTCCAGAGATTGCTAATTACGAATTTACGACTTTGACGCCTAATTTGGGAGTGGCTGATGTTGACGATGGATCGATTTTGATCGCTGATATTCCAGGGTTGATTGAAGGTGCATCAGAAGGTAAAGGTTTGGGTGATCAATTTTTGCGCCATGTCGAGCGAACGGCCGTGCTGCTTCATATGATTGATGCATATAGTGATGACCCGGCAGAGAAATATCAGGCAATTCGTCGCGAGTTGGAAAAATATTCTGAATCATTGGCGGAGCGTCCAGAGATAATAGCGCTGACCAAATGCGAAGGTTTGGATGATGAGATTATTGCTATGCAGTCGACTGCCCTTCAAAAAGTAGCTAATGGCGCGCCGGTCGTGGCAATTTCTTCCCAGACGCACGACGGAGTGACTGAGCTTCTGCGAATGTTGCGCGATGAAGTTGCTAGGTATCGAGAGCGTGAAGCTGAGATTGTTGATGAAAAAGAGGAAGATTTGCCGACAATTTCGTTGGACGATCAGGTTATTTCTGATGCTTGGTCGGTAAGGCGTGTTTCTGACGCTGAATCTAATGAGACTGACGATGAAGATGAGAAAATTGAGTTTATTGTTACGGGCGCTAAGATTGAAAAATTTGCTCGTCGGACTAATTTTGATCAGTTTGAATCTGTTAATCGCTTGCGAGATATTATGCGAAAAATGGGAATTACTCACGAATTGTTGCGTCAAGGAGCGATTGGCGAAAGCTTGATTCAGATTGGTGAATCTATGCCGTTTACATTGGTTGAGCAATAGATTCTGTTGGTATAAATTAGCGTGAGCTTGATGATATAATATAAATATGGCGCAAACATTTTTCTTCTATGACCTTGAAACTAGTGGTCTTAATCCTCGACAAGATCGAATTATGCAATTTGCTGGTCAGCGAACCGATATGGATTTGCAGCCGATTGGTGAACCATATAATATTCTCGTGACGCTAAATGACGATACGCTGCCGAGTCCTGATGCGTTGATGGTGACGGGCATAACGCCGCAAAAAACTGTCGAAGAAGGCTATACTGAGGCTCAATTTGCGTGTATGTTAAGCGAGGAAATATTTACGCCTAATACGATTGCTGTTGGATTTAATAATATCCGTTTTGACGACGAGTTTATTCGTCATTTGTTTTGGCGGAATTTTTACGATCCATACGAGTGGACTTGGAAAGATGGTCGATCCAGATGGGATTTGTTGGATGTGGTGCGCCTGACCAGGGCGCTTCGACCTGAGGGAATTGAGTGGCCAATTGACGATAAAGGTGAACCGAGTAACCGCCTGGAGCTCATCACGAAAGCTAACGGAATAGAGCATGAAAACGCCCATGACGCGCTAGCAGACGTGACGGCGTTGATTGCTGTGACTAAATTGATTAAGCAGAATCAGCCACAAATGTACGACTATTTGCTGAAAATGCGCGATAAGAAATTGGTACAGAAACTGGTGAATGTCGATGATAAAAAACCTTTTGTTTATGCGAGTGGTCGTTATGATAAAGAATTCGCCAAAACGACCGTGGCATTTCCGCTAACTACGAGCCGAAATGGTGGCGTGATCGTTTACGATTTGCGCTATGATCCGACGCCGTTTGTTGATCTGAGCGTTGAGGAATTGTCGGCAAAGATATTTGCAACGTGGGAAGAAAGGCAAGCTGAAGATTTCGTTAAATTGCCAGTTAAGGAATTACAATATAATCGCTGTCCGGCAGTTTCGCCACTTGGCGTGTTGACTCAGGGCGATAGCTGGAAGAAAATTTCTCTGGATGCGGAGACTGTGCAGAAGCACCAAGATATTTTACTTTCTCATCCAGACTTTGCTGAAAGGTTGCGTAGTATATTTGAGAATAAGCCAGAGTTTAAGAAAATGACCGATCCAGAAGCGCAATTATATGATGGGTTTTTGGATAATAGCGATCGAGTTCGTGTTGAAGCCGTGCGTAATGCTGGCGAGCGCGAGTTGGCTGATTTTCATCCAGATTTTCAGGATGAGCGATTGTCACCACTATTGCTGCATTATAAGGCACGAAGTTTCCCTAATTTGCTTAGTGAAGATGAGTTGCGACAATGGGAAGAATGGCGCACTGAGCATTTACAGGCGCAACTGCCGCAATTTATGAAATCTCTGCAGCGATTGGCACCTAGTGCGACTGACGAACAGCAGTTTATTTTGCAAGAATTGCAATTATGGCTGGAATCTGTCCTGACTTCTGTTGACGCCTGAAATATGGTTATGCTAGAATTGAAACAATTAGATAAAAAGTGGAATATTAATTAGACAATTTAATTTAAGGAGGGTGGCTCTGGTGTCATTTAAGAGTAGGGGTCGTAAATTATATGTAAGTGTGATGGTGTTTATTTCCATGTTCACACTTTCTTTGTCCGCAATATTAGCACCGTTAGCCAGGGCGGAAAATACGCCGCTGTATACTTGGAGGGATATAACCATACCTGGACAGGGGGATATTTCGGAGTCGCGCGTTAGTCCTGACGGATCAAAACTTTTTGTCTTGCGTAGAGATTTAGCTAGCGGCAGTGTTAACCTTCTGGTCTCTGCGAATGATGGCGCAAGCTGGAGCACTTTCGCTGCACCAGAGGGCGCGAATGGACTGCTAGTTAGCTCCGATGGCTCTAAGTTGGTCGTAAAGGGGAAGTATGGTGAAAATGCCATCTATGTTTCTACCGATGGTGGTCGAACTTGGGTTAAGCGTAATTCGTCTGTTCCTTATACTGCGCATGTATTGATGAGCCCAGACGGCTCCACGCTGGTCATGTACTTTGAACATAGTCTCTATAATGATCCTATGGCAGTATCTACTGATGACGGCAATACTTGGGTTCCAAAGGGAGATGAATACCCCGACTATGTCTTTAATGGCGGAAAGATGGCTCGCCGGAGTAACGACGGTACATTACGACAATCTACCGACTATGGCATGACTTGGTCTGCGATTGGGAGTTCTGCTGGTCGTACTAGTTTCAGTTCTGACGGTAAAAGCGTGTTTGACGGCTTTCATACGTCTATAGATGGCGGCGCTAACTGGGTTCAGTTGCCCGAGTATCCTATAGATACTATACGCACTACTGAGCTGGGCGGCATTAGTAATGATGGTAAAAAATTGTTTGTTACATTTAAAAACGATTCTATAGACGATCCGTCTTTGCCGGTTTTTGTATCTTCAGATGGAGGTAAAACTTGGCAGAAATGGGGTGACGAGGGGGTTTCTTTCTCATCAGTTTCTATGTCTGCTGATGGTTCTAGAGTATTCGCAACATCACAATTTACAGATCCAGATTATAAGTCCGTCTATCGCCTAGCAATTCTACCAAGGCCTCAGCCTGTAACTCCCGGTGGTACTGGTGCAGGCGGAACTATCATTCCATCAACTCCTACCACTCCATCCACAGACTCTTCGTCTTCGGGTGCTTCAGCCACTGCATCATCATCCGCTTCTAGTAAAAAACCAGGAAAATCATCATCAAACCTTGCTGAAACAGGAGTCTCTGTTTGGGTAGTTGGTGGGGTAGCTGTTATAGCTGTCGCAGCTGGTGTGTTGGTGCTGAGAAAACGGCTGTAGATGTTATTGTCAGTCTCGCCAGCCTCTATACTTCGTTGACTTTTGGTATATGGTTATGCTAAAGTTGTGGTAATAATTGTGTATGCTAAAAAAACAAATTGGAGGGGTAATGTTAACTAAGAGTAAAAAATACATAATACATAGGGGGATGTTATCCTTAATATTTGCATTTGCGCTATCAGTGTCGGCGATCCTGTCGCCTTTGGTTAGGGCGGAGGAGTCTCCTAAATATACGTGGAAGGATATAGTTGGAATACCTGGAGGTGATGATATACATAGTCCGCGAATTAGCCCTGATGGACTAAGGCTTTTTGGGAATAGATATGATGCTGGCGGCGATAAATTGCTAACTTCTGTGGATAATGGCGCTACTTGGAGCGTGTATTCACCTCCCGTAAGTACGTCCGTAATGGCTATGGATAGAAGCGGTACTAAGCTTGCAGCTTCGCGGTTTAATCAGGATTTTCTATATTTATCAACTGATAGTGGATCCTCTTGGACTAAGACACCGTCTTTTGCTGGTATTGTAAACACACTTCCTAGGATTAGTCCAGATGGCTCAATTTTGACTGTGTGCAATCAGTATCTACAAGTTAAAGTGTTGTATGTCTCAATGGACAATGGAGCTACTTGGCTTCAAAAGGGCAGTGAATGTCCAGATTATGTATTGAACGATGGGAAGATGATACGTATAAATAGCGATAATTCAATAAGGAGATCTAACGACTATGGTTTAACCTGGTCGACTATTAATACCGACCGAAGTAGACGGGCTGCCTTTAGTTATGATGGACAAAGCGCTTTTGACGGTGAAAATGTCTCTTTAGATGGAGGCGTTAATTGGAATCCTACGCCTGAAGTACCACCTCGATCCTCTAATAATAACATTTACGCAAAGGGTATTAGCAATGACGGAAAAAGAATGTTTGTTACGTTTATTCCTGCTAGCCCTAGCGATTCGGAGTCTCCAATGATGGTATCTTCGGATGGAGGTAAAACTTGGCAGAAATGGGGAGATGAGGGTTTTAGAGGTATTGCCGACATGTCGGCTGATGGTTCCAGGATATTTGCACTATCGGGTGATCCTCCTGGTGTTACTACTCGCCTAGCAACTCTACCAACGCCCCCATCTGTAACTCCTGGCGGTGCCGGCTCAGGTACGAGCGGAGCTGTCACCCCATCCGCAGGATCTTCATCCTCAGGCTCTTCAACTACTGCGGTATCTTCATCTACTTCCAATAAGAAATCAGAAAAACCCTCAAGAATTCTTGCCGAAACAGGAGTCTCTATTTGGCTAGTTAGCGGATCAGCCATTGCAGCTGTTGCAGTTGGCGGATTAGCTCTGAGAAAACGACTGTAAAATTAACTCATAGACGGAGCGAGCTTTTGGGATTCAATCTCATGATCAGGCTCGCTTTTTTTCATGCTGTAAAGTAGGAAGATTGACAATAGAATGAGTTCACTTTTTTGATTTGGTGTAAAATAGCGGATTTTTCTATTGATTCGTCGTTGTGCTAGTTCGCTAGCGATATCAATGGCTCTCCAAAACAGGATAGAAAGTGATTTTCTGAGGATGATGCTCAACGGTATGATAACTGCCCAAAAAATAATCATTAAAATTGCTGGAAGGTTGATGTTTGTGAAGGGGATTTTTCCTAGAAAAAAGAAGAAAAAAAGCTGGTCAATAACAAAAGGTGCGATTAGTATCGCTCCGAGTGTTATAACTAAGTAAATGCCCAGCTTTCTCATAGATCTAACTGTAACAAATAAGATATTGACTTGCAATCATAAGCGTAATGTGTTTTAACTCTGATTTACGTCGATATTTGGACTGGAAAAAATTGTCAAAAACCTGTATAATATAGCGGTTATGACAGAGGTAATTCGTGTTAAAGGTGCTCGTGAGCACAATCTGAAAAATGTAGATATTGAGATTCCGCGAGATCAGCTGGTGGTGATTACAGGTCTTAGTGGATCTGGGAAATCCAGTTTGGCATTTGACACGATTTATGCCGAGGGTCAGCGTCGCTATATGGAGAGCTTGAATTCGTATGCGCGTCAATTTTTGGGCACAATGGATAAGCCTGATGTTGATTCGATTGAAGGGCTTAGTCCAGCAATTTCAATTGATCAGAAGTCGACTAGCCGCAATCCGCGTTCGACCGTGGCTACGGTGACAGAAATTTATGACTATCTTAGGCTTTTGTTTGCGCGAATTGGCGTGCCGCATTGTCCGATTTGTGGTAATGAAGTGACGCGTCGCACGACCGAGGTGATTATTGACGAGATTTTGCGACAATTTGTTGATAAGCGAATTTTATTATTGGCGCCAATTGTTAAGAATAAAAAAGGTGAGTTTGCGCACATTCCAGAGCAATATCAGCGACTTGGTTATGCCAGGGTTCGCGTGGACGGCGTAGTATACGCGCTGGATGAATTTCCGGAGCTGCAAAAAAGTTACAAGCATAACATCGAGCTGGTTGTTGATAGGCTGGCGTTGACGGCGGAAATGCGATCTCGATTGAGTCAGAGCGTTGAGCAAGCGCTGGATTTGGGTCAGGGAGTTATCGAGGTTTTGGATGCGGATAGTGATGAAGTGAAGACATTTTCGCAGAGATATGCTTGTGTTGATCATCCTGATGTCGATATTCCAGAGCTGGAGCCGCGACTATTTAGCTTTAACGCGCCACAGGGAGCTTGCCCTGTATGTACGGGTTTGGGGTCGAGGCTGGAGGTTGATCCAGAATTGGTCTTTAATAACAATTTGACAATTTCCGAAGGCGCAATTCGACCGTATAATCGAATGAATTCTGACGCTTGGAACATGAAGCGATTGGCATCTGTTGCTGAAGCGCACGGCTTTAGCTTGAAAGTTCCCGTAGGTAAGCTTTCTGATGATGCTAAACATAAAATATTATACGGAACTGGCGACCAAAAATATCGCGTTGATTTGGGTGGCGGTCGACATTACGATACGACTTATGAGGGTGTTATTCCTAATCTGGAGCGACGCTGGAAAGAAACTGATAGCGATTTTATGCGACGAGATATTGAGCGATTTATGCGCGAGAGGGATTGTTATGCTTGTAAAGGTGCGCGCCTGAAACCTGTGGTTTTGGCGGTGACGGTTCATGAGTTGAATATCGTTGACGTGTGTGATTTGAGTGTTGATGACGCGTTGGATTTGTTTGACAATAAGCTTCAATTGACCGAACAAGAAATGACGATTGCTCGCTTGATTGTGAAGGAAATTAAATCTCGTTTGGCGTTTATGAGTAATGTTGGGCTGAATTATTTGGAGCTAAGTCGAGCGGCTAATACATTGAGCGGTGGCGAGGCGCAGCGAATTCGCTTGGCGACGCAAATTGGTGCTGGACTTCAGGGTGTACTTTATGTGTTGGACGAGCCGTCGATTGGGCTTCATCAACGTGACAACGACAAGTTGATTGATATGTTGAAGCGCCTTCGAGATTTGGGAAATTCTGTCCTGGTGGTTGAGCACGACGAGGACACGATTCGCCAGAGTGATTTTCTGGTTGATATGGGGCCAGGAGCTGGTGTGAATGGCGGTCAAGTAGTGGCAATGGGGACACCTGAAATTGTTGCGAAAAATGAGAATAGTATAACGGGTCGCTATTTATCTGGGGTGGAAAAAATTGCCGTTCCGAAAAAGCGTCGCAAAGTCGTGAAAGATAGAAAGTTGATTGTTCGTGGTGCTCGCGAAAATAATCTTAAGAACATTGACGTGGAGTTTCCTTTGGGTTTGATGACCGTAGTGTCTGGTGTTTCTGGAAGCGGAAAGTCGACGCTTGTGAATGACATTGTGGCGCGGGAATTAGCGGCGGAACTTAATCGCGCAACGACGGCGCCAGGACTGCACGACGCCATAGAAGGCGTGAATTTGCTTGATAAGGCTATTGTTATAGATCAGTCGCCAATTGGTCGAACGCCGCGTTCCAATCCAGCGACTTACACTGGAATTTTTACGCCGATTCGCGAACTTTTTGCCAGCACGCCCGAGGCTAACGTTAGAGGCTATAAATCTGGACGATTTAGCTTTAATGTTAAGGGTGGCCGCTGTGAAAATTGCCAGGGTGATGGTGTGATAAAAATTGAAATGCACTTTTTACCGGACGTTTACGTTCAATGTGACGAATGTCACGGCAAGCGTTATAATCGCGAGGCGCTGGAAATTAAGTATAAAGACAAGACGATTGCTGATGTTCTGGATATGACGATTGATCAAGCGGCGGAATTTTTTGACAGTGTGCCGAATATTGCGCGGAAACTTCAGACATTGGTCGAGGTTGGGCTTGGCTATATTAAACTTGGTCAGCCAGCAACTACTTTTTCAGGCGGTGAGGCGCAGCGAATTAAATTGGCAACGGAGCTCTCCAAGCGTTCCACTGGAAAAACTATGTACATTCTGGACGAGCCGACCACTGGGCTTCATTCTGCTGACGTAAAGCGACTGTTGGGGATTTTACAGCAATTGGTTGAAGGTGGTAATAGTATGATTATCATTGAGCATAATTTGGA
Source organism: uncultured Candidatus Saccharibacteria bacterium (assembly GCA_963530815.1). Lineage (GTDB taxonomy): Bacteria > Patescibacteriota > Saccharimonadia > Saccharimonadales > Saccharimonadaceae > Nanosynbacter. Next base: position 225 of record CAUSFG010000021.1, on the reverse strand, counting down.
TGTCATAAAGTCGGCTGACTGGATAATTGATATGGGTCCAGAGGGTGGAATTGGCGGCGGTACCGTTGTGGCTTGCGGTACGCCTGAAGATATTGCCAAGGTACCAAATTCGTTCACTGGCAAATACCTGAAAAAGATGCTTTAAGATTATTTTTTACGCTTGGTTTTTGAGAGGAGAACCGACAATTGTTTTCTTAGCAAAGCGCGAGTATTTGGTTGTTTCAA
>CAUSFG010000020.1:0-12421 GCA_963530815.1 uncultured Candidatus Saccharibacteria bacterium | reverse complement strand
GCGGGCGGTAATTGATATAATTACCATAAGTATTTTAGGGGGCAGTATGGGATTATCGATTTCAGAGATTCGGAAAAACACGACGCGGGCGCGTCATTTAATGCAGCGAACACGAGCGCAACGCTTTGCGGTTGGGGCGTTTAATATTGACAATCAAGAGACGCTGATTGCGGTGGCGCGGGCGGCACAAAAGCTTCAATCACCAGTGTTGGTTGAGGTTTCTGACGCCGAAGTGAAGGCTATGGGTCTAGAGAACGTTCGCGATTTGGTGGACAATTATAAGGCTGAGTACGGAATTGAAATGTACTTGAATTTGGACCACGGACCGACGGTTGAGGGTTGTAAGCGAGCCATTGATGCTGGATATGAGTTTATCCATATTGATATTTCTCAGGCAAATCACGACGCTTCGGATGAGGAAATTATTGCGAAGACTCGTGAAGTTGTTGAGTATGCCAAGTTTACTGGCGCGCTAGTGGAGTCTGAGCCGCATTATTTTGGCGGAAGTTCAAATGTTCATACGGAAGATATAAATTATGAGGAAATAAAAAAGACTTTTTCTACTCCAGAAGGCGCGCGTGCGTTTGTTGAGGCGACTGGAATTGATACTTTTGCGGCGGCGATTGGCAATTTGCATGGCAAATATCCAGTTCCGAAAGTGCTGGATTTGGATTTGCTAGCTGACATTCGTGAGGCGATTCATTGTCAGATTTCATTGCACGGTGGGTCTGGAACGCCGCTTCATTACTTTGAGGATGCTGCGAAAATTGGCGTTTCTAAAATCAATATCAATTCTGATATGCGCTACGCTTTCCGAACGACTCTGGAGAAAACCTTGCGAGAAAATCCAAATGAGTATGCTATCGTTAAATTAATGCCGCCAGTTTACGCTGCCGTACAGGAAGTGGTGGAATCAAAGATTAAGGCATTTAATTCCGTGCGAAAGGCGGTGGTTTAATGGCGAAAATCATCACCGTTGGTGCGGCGATTCAAGACGTATTTTTAAGTCAATCAGACGCACTGACGCCAGTTTGTGAGAGTCCAGAACACTGTTTTGCGCGACTTGATTTGGGAGCGAAAGCCGACGTAAACCAGATTCATTTTTCGACTGGCGGTGGCGCCACAAACGCCGCGGTAACGTTTTCCAGGCAAGGGCATTACGCTAGTTTTATGGGCGCAATCGGTCATGATCCAGCGGGGCAAGCGGTAATTGCAGATTTGGATAAGGAAAATATTGATACGCATTTGGTGCGATATTCACCAAAATACAGTACGGGATATTCGGTGTTATTATTGGCTTCAAATGGCGAGCGGACAATTTTAACGTACCGCGGCGCTTCGACGCATTATCATGAGGCGGATTTTGATTTGTCTGAAGAGGACGCGGATTGGCTATACGTTTCAACTTTGGCGGGAAATATGCCGATGCTTCATAAATTATTCCAACAAGCCAAGCGTCGTGATATGAAAATTTGCTTTAATCCCGGAAAGAAAGAATTGGCGCAAAAAGATAAATTGCTGGGATTATTGTCCGATGTCGATGTTTTAACTTTGAACAAAGAAGAGATGCAACAATTGGTGTCTGGCGAGGATTTGGAGGCCTTGGTTAGAAGAGGCTTGAGATTGGTTCCGGTCGTCTTGGTGACGGACGGCGTAAACGGCTCAATTGCAAGCGACGGAAAAACTATCGTGCGAGCGCTGATGTACGACGATAGGCCGTCAATTGACAGAACTGGTGCGGGCGACGCTTTTGCTTCAGGATTTTTGAGCGAATGGGCACGAAGCGGCAACTTGAAAAACTCTGTGATTATGGGCAGCGCGAATGCTAGTTCGGTAGTTATGAAAATTGGAGCAAAGGCTGGAATTTTATATGCTGGCACGGTGCTTCATGCTATGCCAATTCAAGAAAGGGAAATATAATGGCGCAAAATTTGGGAAAATTGTTGGGCGGTGACGTGAAAAAGCGTCGAGCATTAACCGAGCTCAGGCAGATGACTAGGGATGATAGCGATGTGCGATTGATTGCGGAAATATTGGCTAGAGCACATTCGATTATTCGGTCTCTAGGTCTGGATCCGTCAAACGCTACGGCAGAAGAAATTTATCAATCACTAATGGCTATTGCGCCGAAAGTGGACAAATGGGCGCCGTTCAAGGCTTCTGAATGGGTGCTTTTGGATGTTGATGGGCAAGTGATTTCGTTTAATCCAATTGACATTATAAATAACTATCATTGCCAGTTACCTCTGGGAAAGCAGCAAACAACGTATGGCAAGCGAGGCCTGGGATTTGAGATTACGCGCCGATATAAAAACCACCCGCGCACATATAATCCAGCTGTAGAGCGAGTGGTTTGCCAGGGTGGAATTTGTTGGATTGAGCCGAAGCCTAAGAAATAGCTATCGGTCGCAACAAGTTCGCTGATTCCTAATTAGCTCAACTACTTCCGTAATATCTTCGGTAATTGTGTAGGTTTTTTCATCGCCGTCAGAAATTAGCTTATTTGGAAGCATATTTTCGCAAACAAAATCATCCCATTTGCCCCAGAATTTTTTATCAAACAGAACAATTGGCACTGGCGCCATTTTCTTAGTTTGCGTCAATGTGATAATCTCACAAATTTCATCCATTGTACCGAATCCGCCAGGGAAACAAACGTACGCGTCAGCCAGAAGCGTCATAACGATTTTTCGTGGCGCGAAGTGAGTGAACGCGAACGAATCTGTCGTGTAGTTGTTTAAGGATTGCTCGTGTGGCAAGCGAATGTTGAATCCGACTGATTTTCCGCCAGCTTCCATAGCGCCGCGGTTTGCCGCTTCCATAATTCCGCCACCACCGCCGGTGATGATCGTGTAGCCTTCTTTAGCTAATTGAAATGCTAAGTCTTTGGCTTTTTGGTAATATTCGTTATCTTCAGTTATCCTGGCTGATCCAAAAAAAGTCACGGTTTTATGATATTTTTGGAGAATTTCATAGCCGGCATGAATTTCGTCATCGACTTTTCCTAATCTGAACATCGCAGCCTGAAGCTGTAATTCGCGCGGAATACAAACATTTTTCGGTGTCATCATTATCCTTTTTATTTTATGATTTTAACTCTATTACTATATCATAAAATGCCTATGGTTACAATACGTTGACGGCAAATAGTTCATCATATACAATCAAAACACAATCTAAATGGAGGTTTTCTAATGGAAAATAAATCAACAACAAACAAGTGGCTGATCGTTGTGGTGGTTATTATGGGTATAATTATCGTAGCTATGGCGACATGGATAATTGCTGGTGCTATGCATAAAAATAGTGACTCTAACTCTTCAGTAAAAACCAGCCAAACAAAGAAAGACTCATCTGATTCGCTGGAAAAAACTCGCGGTGAAGGCGAGGAGCCATCAAATGAGGCAAAGAAAGAATATAAAGATTTCCGAACCAAAGGCGACGGCACGGGCATTCGTTTAACTTCAGCAAGTGATGTTGATAAATTGGATATTGACAGTTCTTTGAAGAAGTTCTTGAAGTCTAAAGTTGGTCAGCCAATTCCAGAGCGTGAAGGTTCTGTGTATGAGCCAATCATTGACCGTGCATACGGAAAATATGCGGCAGTATATGGCTTGACGAACGCTTATACTATCATCGGACCAAAGAACGGCACTGGTGAAATTGCAATTGTTGCGGGCACGCAGCAAGGCGGCATGCCGTGCTCAGACTTGAAGTCCGCATCGGTTCCGAGCCGCTTGGTTGACGGCAAATGTGAAGTTTCTGGCTCGTCTCAAACTTATAGCCAAGACTAGTTTTCATAAATATAGTAAAATAGAGAGGTGAATAAATTTCGCCTCTCTTCTTCATATCAGCCCACGGGCGATCAGCCGCGAGCAATTGCTCAGTTGGTCGATGGTTTGGAAAAAGGTCAGCGCGAGCAGACTTTGCTGGGTGTGACTGGTTCGGGGAAGACGTTTACGATGGCGAATATTATTGCCAAGCGCAATGTGCCGACGCTGGTTTTGGCTCACAATAAGACTTTGGCGGCGCAACTTTTTTCTGAGTTTAAGGAATTTTTTCCGGATAATGAAGTTCACTATTTTGTTAGTTATTTTGACTACTATCAGCCAGAGGCGTACATCGCTTCAAGCGACACTTACATTGAAAAAGATTCGAAAATCAACGACGAGATTGATCGGCTTAGACACGCTGCGACTTCTGCGTTGCTTACACGCCGCGACGTAATTATCGTGGCGAGTGTGAGTTGTATTTACGGCATTGGTTCGCCAGAAACTTACGCCGACATGGCTATTAAATTGACCGTTGGCGAGCGCCGAGTTCAGGACAAGTTTATTCGCCTATTGACCGACATTCAGTATAAACGCAATGACATCGATTTTGCGCGAGGAACTTTTCGGGTGCGCGGCGATGTCGTGGATATTTTTCCAGCAGGCCAAGACACTGCGGTTCGCGTGGAATTCTTTGGCGATGAAATTGAGCGACTGACGAAGATTGACCCTTTGACTGGCGAGATTTTGGACCGGCCAGACCAATTGACAATTTTCCCGTCCAGCCACTATTCGACGCCACGTGAGCGAATTGAAAAAGCGATTGTTGGAATTGAGAATGAGTTTAATCAGCGACTGAAATGGTTTGAGGATAATGGCAAGTTTTTAGAGGCGCAAAGGCTAAGTCAGCGTACCAAATATGACTTGGAGATGTTGAAGGAAACTGGTTTCGTGAAGGGGATTGAGAATTATTCGCGCTATTTGACCGACCGAGAACCTGGCGAGCAGCCTGCGACTTTGATTGATTATTTTCCGGACGATTGGTTGCTTTTGGTTGACGAGTCGCACATGACACTGCCGCAAGTTCGAGGAATGTATAACGGTGATCGCGCCCGTAAGGAAGTTTTGGTTGAGCATGGTTTTCGTCTTCCGAGCGCGCTAGATAATCGCCCGCTTCGATTTGACGAGTTCAATCAGCACATTCATCAGGCAATTTACGTTTCCGCCACGCCGGGAGATTATGAACTTTCTCACTCGCCAAAGCCAGCTGAGCAGCTTATTCGACCGACTGGGTTACTTGATCCGCCGATCGAAGTTCGACCAACCGATGGACAAGTTGATGGCATGATGGAGGAAATTCGCCAGACGATTGCGAAAGGTCATCGCGTATTGGTGACGACACTAACCAAGCGAATGGCGGAGGACTTGAGTGCCTATTTGACGGAAAACGGCGTGAAGACGGCATATTTGCATAGCGAAATTGATACGCTGGAGCGTGGCGATATTCTGAAAGATTTGCGGCTTGGAACGTATGACGTGCTGGTCGGAATTAATCTATTGCGTGAAGGTCTGGACCTTCCAGAAGTTAGTTTGGTGGCAATTATGGACGCCGATAAGGAAGGTTTCTTACGTAGTGAACAGGCTTTGATCCAGACGATTGGGCGAGCGGCGCGGCACGTTGATGGGCGAGTTATTATGTACGGCGACAATGTTACGGATAGTATGCGTCGAGCAATTGACGAAACAAATCGGCGTCGGGCGATCCAGCAAAAATATAACGAAGAGCATAATATTACACCGCAAACTATTCAGAAGAAAATTGACGACGGTTTGCGCTCGATTATTCCGCAAAAAGAATCTGATAAAAAGCCAAAGCTCAACCTGAAGAAAATTCCAAAAGACGAATATCCGGCTTTGATTAAAGACCTGACGGCTCAAATGGAATTGCATAGCGCTAATTTGGAATTTGAAAAAGCGGCAGAACTGCGTGATTTAATTGCAGAAATTCGTCATACGATGTAGAATAAAAATATTATTAGATTAGGAGGGATTATGGCAACAAAAGAACAACCACAGCCAACAAACGTCGTGCAACCAGAAATGCCGATGCAACCAAATGCTTACCAAGCATATCCACAATACGCATATGAAGACCCAAATAAGGGCAAGGCAAAGATGCTAACTTTGGAATACGCTTTAGCAATGGGTTCGGCGATTGTTTCAATCATGTTGCTGATTGATATCATAACTAAGGTGTTTGGTTTGTGGACAAATTCAACATCAATGTTATTAAGAAGTGTCGGCGGATTTTTCGCACCATCGATGGTAACTCAGGGAACAGGAATTGTTGCAGCGTCAGTGTTTGCTGTGCTTTTGGCTGTATTGTCACTAGTTCTATTCTCACGTGTATCAAAAGCTGTTCCAGAGCGTGAAGGCTACACAAAGCGAACAGCTTACAAATTGGTAACTTACGGCGGTTTGGCTGTTTTGATTATTCCAGCCGTTGACTTGATTGCTCGATTAGTAAGTATTTTGATCAACTCATTGCTATTTATCGGCGTTGGTGACGGCGGCGAATTCTATAAGAGCTTGTACTTGGGTGAATTCTTGCCATACGCATTAGCTCTTGCAATTGTTGCTACTAGCGCTTACTTCATTTGCCAAATTGTCAAAGGACGCAACATGTCAAAGGCTTTGTCTTTGATGCTGATTGTGGCTTCTTCTGTCGTATTATTGACTGGCGCTATCACAATTGCCGTTAAAGCACACGATACGGGCAGCTCAGTAAAGACTATTCCATCAGATTACAGTCGCTACAAGAACTACCAAGATTACTCAATGTAATAAAACTTGGAAAAATAAAGTCGCTCACTTTGATGGGCGGCTTTTTTTAGTGGTATAATATTGATATGATAACTATTTCTACCAGCGATATTCAGCACTTGGCGAGTTTGAGTAGTCTGGCATTGACTGATGACGAAACCGACGGACTGCGCCAAGATTTGGAAAATATAATTGGCTATATTGAGCAGTTAGGCGAGCTTGACGTGTCGGGTGTTGAGCCGACTTATCAAGTTACGGGACTGAGCAATGTCTGGCGCGAGGATGAAGTTCAGGCGGGAATTCCCGTTGAGAAATTGCTCGATTTGGCGCCAGAAAAACAGAATAACCAAGTGAAAGTTCCTCAGGTATTGTAATGAGTAGGATTAGTGATTTTATTGGCAAGAGCGCGGTCGAGAACGTAAAAGAAGCATTGCGACGAGCGCGTGAAATTGAGGAGTATAATGCGCTGCTTAGCTTGACGGAAGAGCGTGCGCTGGAGCGAGCAGAAAAAGTTGATGCTGGCGAGATTTCTGGACGATTGGCGGGCGTGCCATTTGTCGTGAAGGACAATTTTTTGGCGTTTGGTGCGCCAACGACTGCCGCTTCAAAAATGTTAGAAAACTTTAACGCTCCACTACAGGCGACGGCTGTTGAGAAATTGGAAGCGGAAGGTGCGATCTGCATCGGTAAGGCGAATTTGGATGCTTTTGCGCACGGCGGTTCGACGGAAAACTCGGCATTTGGTCCAACGAAGAACGCTGTAGATGAAACGCGAGTTGCTGGTGGGTCATCTGGTGGATCGGCGGTAGTTACAGCGCTTGACGTGGTTCCGTTTGCGCTTGGTACGGATACTGGTGGTTCGATTCGCCAGCCAGCCAGCTTTAACGGAGTGGTTGGAACTAAGCCGACTTATGGGGCGGTTAGTCGTTATGGCGTAGTGGCGATGGCGTCAAGCACGGACACAATTGGCTGTTTTGCTACAAATGCTGAAGATGCGGACTTGGTGATGGAAATTATGGCTGGTCGCGATGATAAAGACATGACGACTTTGCCTGATTTTTGGAATAATCAGCCGGAATTTGCAAAGAAAAAGATAGGTCTAGTCAAACAGTGTATGACCGATGACGTGGACGCGGAAGTTCGCCAAAAAACGCTTGATTATGCGGAGAAATTGAAGCAGCTTGGTTACGAAATTGAAGAAGTAGATTTGAGTATGATGCAACATTCCCTGGCGATGTACTACATAATTGTGCCGGCGGAATTGTCCTCGAATTTGGCGCGATATGACGGCGTGCGATATGGTTATCGAGCGGCGGAAGTAAAGACTTTGGCGGAGCTTTATGGTCGTAGTCGAAATGAAGGTTTCATGACCGAGAATAAGCGACGAATCATGATAGGGAGCTTTGTGCTGTCAAGCGGATTCTTTGATGCTTACTATATGCAAGCTCAAAAAGCCAGGACGTTGTTGATTGACGAATTTAAGAAGTTATTTACCGAATATGACGCGCTATTGATGCCGGTTGCGCCGACTCCTGCGTTTAAGATTGGAGAGAATGCTAGCGATCCGATAAAAATGTATTTGGCAGACATTATGACTGTGCCGGCAAGTTTGGCTGGGCTTCCTGCGGTTGCCGCGCCAGCTGGAAATAGCGATGAAGGATTACCAATTGGCGTGCAGCTTATCGGCGATTATAAGTCGGATAAGAACTTGCTGAAGCTAGTTTCGGAAGTGGAGAAGATTTGATGGACGGATTGATAGTCGCGATAGTTGTTGCGGCGTTGATTATCGGCGCCTTGCTGATGATTTTCATTCAATTGACTTCTCGTGGTCGCGGTCAAATTGACAAGGAAATGTACCAGAGGGTTTGGCGGCAAATTTTGCGCAATGTCGAAACTAGAAAATCGGAAAGTATGCAGATGGCGATAATGAAGGCGGACAAGTTGCTAGACAAAGCTATGCGCGACTGCGGCGTGGCTGGCGAAACGATGGGCGAACGTATGAAATCTCGCAAGGGATATTGGAGCGATGAAAATGGGCTTTGGGCGGCGCATAAATTGCGAAATCAAATTGCCCACGAAACCAACGTAACGGTAACGGCGCAGAGTTTTCGTCGAGCTATGGCGAGTTTTGAACAGGCATTAAAAGATTTGGGAGCATTATAATGAGTGTATATGACGATTATGAAATGACAATTGGTATCGAATGTCACGTTCAGCTAGCGACGAAAACCAAGCTATTTAGCCCGGCTGACAATGATGCTCGTGACGCTGAGCCGAATACTAAGACACATCAGATTGATTTTGGTTTGCCGGGGATGTTGCCGGTTTTGAATAAACACGCTGTTGAGCTGGCGGTTCGCGCTGGAAAAGCTTTGAATTCGCCGATTGCGCACGTTAGCCGATTTGATCGAAAGCATTATTTTTATCCAGATTTACCAAAGGGCTATCAGACTTCACAGATGTATAATCCGATTATTTTGGCTGGATATGTCGATGCGCCGCTGGAAGATGGTTCTTTGAAACGCGTGCGAATTGATCATGCTCACATGGAGGAGGATGCTGGTAAATTGACGCACCACGATGGCTATTCACTGGTTGACCTTAACCGCGCTGGCACGCCGCTGATTGAGATTGTTTCTGAGCCGGATATGCATTCGGCTGAAGAAGCCAAAGCTTACGTTTCGGAACTTCATAAATTGATGGTTTACGCGGGCGTGACTTACGGTAATTTGTATCACGGAAATATGCGATTTGACGTCAATATTTCGGTGGCGAAGAAGGGCGCGATGGAGCTCGGAAAGCGCGCTGAAATTAAGAATCTCAATTCCTTCCGCAGTGTCGAGCGAGCCGCTGAGTATGAGTTCAAGCGCCAAGTCGATATTTTGGAACGCGGTGAAGAAGTTGTTCAAGAGACCAGAGGCTGGAATGATGACAAGCAGATAACTATTTCTCAGAGGTCAAAGGAGGACGCGCAGGATTATCGCTATATGCCAGACCCAGATATTCCGCCAGTTGTGTTGACTGACGAGGTGATTGCTGAAATTCAGTCCAAAGTGCCGATGCTTCCAGGCGAATATAGGGAAAAATGGAGCGCGCTAAACTTGGATAAATCTGTTATCAATTCGCTTTTGTCTAATCAGGATTATGCCCAGATTACACTGGAAGTTCAGGAAAAGTCTGGCGAGGCTTCTGCCAAGCGAGTCGCGCATTGGTTTGCGAGTGCATTGACGGCTTCTGACGAAAGTGACGCGCAAACAGACAATGAATCTACACGCGTGGCGGTTGATGATTTGATAGAATTGGCTGAAATGACAGAGAAGTCTGAAGTTTCCAGCACGAATGCGAAGGAACTATTCAATGAGCTTCTGGCTGGCGCGAAAAATCCGCGTAAACTTGCTGAGGAGAAGAATTTGTTGCAGGTTTCTGATGAATCGGCGATTGCTGCGATCGTTGACGAAGTTCTGAGCGATCCAGCTTCGGCGGCTTCGATTGCCGACATTAAGGCCGGGAAAGACAAGGCTATTGGCTATTTGGTTGGGCAAGTCATGAAGAAGTCTAAGGGTCAAGCCAACCCAAGCCTTGCGCAAAAACTGATTCGCGAAAGACTTTAGAATTGCTGAAAAATAGGGAATAGGAGCTGAAATATGAGAAAACCAACTAAAGCTATCATCGCTGCTGCCGGTTTTGGTACGCGATTTTTGCCACAAACTAAAGCCATGCCAAAGGAAATGTTGCCGCTAATTGACAAGCCGATTATCCAATACGTCGTCGAGGAAATGGTCGAGGCTGGTATTAAAGATATCATCATTAACGGTAGCGCGAATAAGCGAGCAATCGAGGATCATTTTGACGAGCCGAATGAAGAACTTTTGGCTAATTTGCGCGCTGGCGGTCCTAAAAAACAGCCGTTCATTGACGCGGTGCAGAATTTGGCTGAGATGGCGAACTTTATTTATATTCGCCAGAAGGGCCCGTACGGCAATGCAACGCCTTTGGCTTGTGCCTCGCATTTGATTCATCATGACGAGCCTGTGATTTACACGTTTGCGGACGACTTTATCGCGGCTAGTCCAAGTCGTTTCAAGCAGATGATCGAGGCGTCAGAAAGCTTAGATGGAGCAGTCCTGTCGTGTAAGAAGATAACTGATGATGCAGAATTTGATCGTTATGGAGTCATCAATGGTCAAGGAGTGAAAGACGGCGTTATAAAAATGACGAACATTGTTGAAAAGCCAGGTAAGGATAATGCGCCTTCTGATTTAGCGAGCGTTAGTAGTTATTTACTTCCGGGAGAAATTTTCGGCTATCTAGACAAAGCCAAGGAAGAATTTGACGGCAACGGCGAGTTTACAATTCAGCCAATTATGCAACAAATGATTGACGACGGATTTGATTTTTACGGCGTGGAGATTACGAACGGCACTTATTATGACACTGGCGACAAATTGGAATATCTAAAAACAGTGATTGACTTTGGGTTGCGTGATCCTCACTTCGGTGATATATTGCGCGCCCATCTGGAGGATCGCCTAAAATAATGTATAATAAATAGCATGAACGGATTGCTTATTATATTAGTGATTTTGATGGTGATTTTTGTCATCATGATGATCGCTATGACAATTTCCATCATCAAATTAACGCGTCAAATTCGCCAAACTCAGCAGAATGTGGAGGTGATAAGTCAGCGAATTGCTAGTCTGAATGGAATTGTAAGTACGGTTTCAATTGGTGTGGAACTAGCCAAAAGTTTCGCTTCAAAGAGCGGATTTTTCTCGAAATTTTTCTCAAAGAAGAAGGTAAGAAAGAGTGAAAAAGTCAGCCAAAGAACAGCCAAATAAGCTAGCAAAAAAAGTTGTTCGTGATAACGAAAACGATGCTCGCCGGGCGATTTTGGAGGATTTGTTCTTTGATTTTCATAAATCTCGCCACCAAGTTTACTGGGTGAATTTTGTTCGCGGAATTTTCTTTGGTCTTGGAAGCGCTTTGGGCGCGACGTTATTGATTGCGATATTGATTTGGATTTTAGGGCAATTTGCCGACATTTTCCCGCCGTTGGCTGATTTTATCAACCACTTAATTGAGACAATGCAACGTCGTCAATAGCGTGCTATAATTGTTATTAATGACTGAGGGGAAAAGCGAACAATCATCGTCGGCGGCTTTGAAACCGTCAGATTTCGTGCATCTCCATAATCACACCTTCCACTCGGTGCTGGACGGATTGACTAAGATTCATGACTTGGTCGATAAGGTTAAGGAACTCGGAATGGAGGCTGCCGCCGTAACTGATCACGGCACGATGAGCGGCATTTTGGACTATTACAAGACTGCCAAAAAAGCGGGAATTAAGCCGATTATTGGAATTGAAACTTACGTGGCGACTCGTTCACGATTTGACCGCGATCCAGGTAAGGATAAGCAGCGTTTTCACTTGACCGTGCTGGCGATGAATAACACGGGTTTTCACAATCTGATGAAGTTGTCGACGCGCGCCAATCTGGAGGGAATGTATTATAAGCCGCGAATTGACCATGAACTTTTGGAGGAATTGAACGAGGGATTGATTGTCCTGAGTGGTTGCGCTAGTGGTGAAATTGGCGTGGCGCTGAAAGAAGATGATTATGATCGTGCTTGCGAGATTGCCAAATGGTATAAGTCAATTTTTGGCGATCGCTATTATTTGGAGCTGCAGGACCACGGGCATCCGGAGTCGAATACGCATTGGGATGTGCAAGCAAAGATTAACGAGGGTTTGATTAAGCTTTCAAAAGAGCTTGATATTGAAATGGTGGTGACTTGTGATGGTCACTATTTGACGCACGAAT